>JAPORU010000163.1 GCA_026710045.1 Aestuariivita sp.
ACTCTGAGAGCAATCATACCAACTGTCCACGAAATTTCAAGAGTAGATGTCAACGGACCCTAGACTGGCAGATGTTTCCTACAAAAACACAGTTTCTAATTCTATTAAGAATAGTTCTTAAAAATAAAAGCGTTATCTAGAATTGTAGCAGGTTCACTATTCGTCTTTCAGTACCATCCCAGTACCATCGGGATGCTTTTCCGTCATCAGGTTGAAGGGAAAATTGACATGCCCCTGTTGTGGCAGTAAGATCAAGTGTCGTGATTGATTTGATTCTTTTATTGCGCATTGTTTACAACCCACGTTGTCATGCCAGCAGATTTTGCACGAACGACAGAGTCATGCCGACCTGAACTGGTTCCTACAAAATAAAATGGGCGATTAGATGCTCGCGTTCATGTAGAATGATAAAGAACTGACTGGGAAAATGTATTTGATAGCCCTTTCTGAAAAATCACTGGACGGCCATCAGGAACAGCTTTCTGAACAGCATTGCACGAGGATCGTATGCTGATGATCTATGTGTCTGTATATCGTGGCCACACGAGTGCCTCGCCACGGCGCAGAATATCTTGAGCGTCGTCACAGAAACTCTCGGCATCATGCGTATGCTTTTCCCCTTCGTGCAGAACGAGTGGGGTATGCAACCGAAACGGACTTCTGCCACCCTTGCGTGCTCTCATCAAAATCAAGTTGGCAGACTTTCCGAAACGCGGTGCGATCGGACGAATCTCAACGCTGCCCATCTTCCTTGGTAAGGCTCGCAAAAGATCAGGAAGTCGTTCAGAACGGTGTATGAGAAAGAAATACCCTTTTGGCACAATTCGCCTTGTGGCGACCTCAAGCCAGACCTGCAGGGAGGTCGATTCGCTGAGCGCGACTTCTTTACTCGAATTGGCAGCGACCTTGCGACAGCCTTTTTTGAAATAAGGTGGATTGGCAATAACATGATCAAATTGATTTTTACGTGATTCCGCTGGTAATTTCGCGATGTCTGCCTCAATTATATCCATTGGAATATCGGCTTCCGAACTGTTACGCCGTGCGAGGTGGACGTATTCGGCTTGTCGATCTACACCTGTGATTGACAAACCCTTAACCCTTGTGGCAAGGCACAGACTTGCTGCGCCGACGCCGCAACCCAAGTCCAAGATTGATTGACCCGAAATGGCCGAAACGCCAGCAGCCAGCAGTACTGAATCGATGCCCGCACGATATCCATCACGTGGTTGCCAGAGATGTAATCGACCACCTAAAAATGCGTCACGTGTCAGATTTTCTGTCAAGAAACCAATTCAATTTGATTGTCGCGCATCACGGTTAATGCACGATCATAATCATCGGTGCGAACCAGGAGGCGTCGCGGAATGATCCCTACGCTGCCCTCTAAAATGCTCATATTGGAATCCACTTCAAAGCACTTTATATTCTCGCCATTGAGAAGAACGGTTGCGAACGCAATAACCGTTGGATCTGTGCTTCGAAGAAGTTCCTTCATGTTGGCAGTATAATGATGAAACTCGATAGTGTCGAGTCAATGGAAAGGACACAATGGACGGGCATATAACGCATCAACCTCTTGATCGTTTGAAGGAGTTGTTAGCTGATGAATTGCAAGCTGTTGACTGTCTCATTCGGGAACGTATGGAATCCGAAAATGCTCCACGTATTCCTGAAGTTACGCAATATCTTATCGACGCTGGCGGAAAAAAGCTCAGACCAATCCTAACGCTGTCGAGCGCTCAAATGTTTGGCTATGAAGGGCGCTATCATTTGCACTTGGCGGCTACAGTAGAGTTTATTCATAGTGCGACCCTCTTACATGATGATGTTGTCGATGAGAGCGCTCAAAGACGTGGAAAACCCACTCCAAACATCCTTTGGGACAACAAGTCTTCTGTCTTGGTTGGTGATTTCCTGTTTGCGAGATCGTTTCAACTTATGACGGAAACCAACAATTTACGTGTACTGTCCTTACTCGCTGATGCCTCGGCCACAATCGCTGAAGGTGAAGTATTGCAACTGACGGCATCACACAATCTCGACACAACGGAAGACATTTATCTCAAAATCATTCGTGGAAAGACTGCGGCCTTGTTTTCGGCCGCCGCCGAAGTCGGGGCTGTCATTGCTGAGGCTCCGGAATCATCCCTGTGTGCTTTACGTGACTACGGCGATGCACTCGGAATTGCCTTTCAAATTGCGGATGATCTCTTGGACTATACAGATGATAATCCATCTTTCGGCAAGAATATTGGTGATGACTTTCGCGAATGCAAAGTTACGCTACCGGTCATTAAGGCTATTGAAAATGCAACCCAGAAAGAAAAATCATTTTGGATGCGAACGATCGAGCAGGGTGAGCAAACAGACGGTGACTTGGAAGTTGCTCTTGATTTGATGCATAAGTATGACACGATTGAGATAACGCGCGATGAAGCTTTAAGCTGGGCGTTCAAAGCACGTGAAGCCCTCAAGCCCCTTCATGATGATGAAATCAAGTTTCTATTGCAGGACTTAGCAAATTATATCGTGCATCGGTTGCATTAACCTACGAGAGAGTCGCCGGTTCTATCCACCATTCTGGATGATGTGCACTTAGATCGCGACAGGCCGTTTGGGCTCTCCCTTTGGTTGAAAACAGTCCAAAGCACGTTGCTCCCGATCCGCTCATGCGCACCACGTCAGCCTCCGTGGCCGCCAAAGCATCCAAAATACGCCCAATCATTGGTTCATATTTCATGGCCGGACTCTGTAAATCATTTCGTTGCAATTTTAACCAGTCAACGAAACCTTGATAATTCAGTTCAGAGGGCATCTCAGACATTGGGGCATTGTTCTTGGTCGTCAGAGTCTCGAAAATAACGGATGTCGACACTTGACGTCGAGGATTAACCAATACCGAAAAGAGATCCGGAAGGTTAATCACGGGATCGATTACATCTCCTGTTCCGCGCATACGCGCCGCTTGTCCAAAAAGACATACTGGGATATCGGCTCCGAGAGATTTTCCATTATCTTCGGGAATAACTTGAGCAAGACGAAAGACTGCGGCGGCGTTTGACGAACCACCTCCGATTCCTGATGCAACAGGTAACTGTTTTTTGAGAGTCAAGGAACCCTCTGTCAGGCCCGCCAAGACGGCGGCCTGTATCACAAGATTTTCTTCTCCAGTCGGAACATTATCGGACTCAGGGCCGATCACCTCAAGATGGATTGAACCGGAATGTGGGGCAAGACTGAGTTCATCACCAACATTTGCGAATACAACGAGGCTATCAAGAATATGGTACGCATTGCTCTTTTGGCCTATGACGTGCAAGGCCAAATTCACTTTTGCAGGTGACAAGACCTTAGCGATTGTCATCCGCGACCGCCAACGGTGGTGCACCTTCCTCTTCGAGGACAACATCCAGTCCAACGATTAATTTTCGACGAATCCGGTCCAAATCCAAATCGTCATCCCGTTCGACCTCTTCGGGGTCGGCGTAAGATAACGCACGCCTCCATTGGAATTCCGCTTCTCGATACCGTCCAATAGCCCAGTAGACATCTCCTAAATGATCGTTAATTGTTGGGTCGGTCGGATCCAGTTCTACGGCACGCTCCATATGAACCACAGACTCCTCATAACGGTTAAGTCTATAGAGAACCCATCCTAAACTATCGACGATGTAACCGCTGTCTGGTTGCCTCTCCACAGCCAATTGAATCATCTCCAAGGCTTCTTCAAGATTGATTTTTTTCTCAACCATTGAATAGCCAAGGTAATTCAATATTCGCGGTTCTTCGGGATGGATCGCGAGTGCGCGGCGAAAGTTCTCTTCGGCCTCTGGCCATTGATCCAGGCGTTCATGGCTGATTCCAAGTACGAAATACGCATACCATTTGGACGATGAGGTCGCTGCTGACGTTTCTAAAGCCTGTTTATACGCTGTCACCGCCTCTTCGTAATTGAGCATTTGTCGGTAAATGCCGCCGAGCGTTGTGTATACCATTGGCGAATTTGTAAATCTCTGGGCAAGCTGTTCCAGTACTTCAATCGCGGCATCGGGTTTTCCATTTTCGTTCAATACATTCGCACGACCCAGTTCTGCCGATAAAAACTCCGGATGTGATTCGGGTACCAATTTGTATGTGGCGATTGACAAATCAAATTGCTTGAGTTCCTGAAATATGTCAGCGATCAAAATGAGCGACTCGACATAGCTCGGGCGCACAAAATAAGCGAGTTGATTGAATGCCAATGAATGAAATTTCGATTCTTGATCTCCGGCTTGACGATATATTGACGCTAACGAAACAAACACTTCTGCGATTCCATCTCGAACAGACTCGATATGCTTGAAGGGTAGCTTCTTCCCCTCCCTTAAATCTCTCATCATGTTTATCACATGTGTGCTGTCAACGCCCTTATAAAACTCTTCAGCCAAAGTGAGCGCGTCTGAATTGCGGTCAAGTTGCGAGAGAATCTTGATGCGCGCAGCGACTCCACGATGCCCCATCGCTCGTGCCTGGCGATCACCAAGCACCTCTTCCGCTCTCTCGACATCTCCGACCAGAGCCAAAGCAAGGGCTTTGTGATATCGTCCGAAGGCTGACAGATTGTTCTGGGCGATAACGTCATTAAACGCATTCAGTGAGTCTGTTACCGAACCCGCTCCGATCTGTGCCCAAGCTCTTGCTAGCTGGTCCGGCAATTGTCCTTGCGGAGATTCAATTTCAGGGTTGGAAACGATTTCTTCAAAGTCCTCCTTTTTTGTCCGGTGCGCCAAAATTACAAGGCTGGCGAAACCGTATGATTCGTTTATGTCGAGAAGGCGTTTTGAAATTGGAAGAGCGCGATCAATTTTCCCTAAGGCCAGTAACGACATGAAGACTCCGTGTAAAAAATCAGGGTTGTCCTGGTCGGTAGCAAGAGCTTTCTCGAAGAAAGAGGCTGCCACGTCGAAGTCGTAATTGGACAATGCGTGTCGTCCTGCCAGATAATCTCCGTATGGATTGTCGGTTGCGGCTGCTGTAGCGCAAGACACATTCAGGATCGCTAAAGACAACACACAAAATTGCAGGAATTTGAGCATTTTCCACCTCACCCGAGTTGTTTGATACGCAAGCAATACGATCGCGAAGGAGTCGATAAACGTGTGTTCTTCAAGATCCGTGCATCCGCATAATCACATGTTCGGATAATTTGGACCATCACCACCCTGCGGTGTAACCCACGTGATGTTCTGACTGGGATCCTTGATGTCACAGGTCTTGCAATGCACACAATTTTGAAAATTGACCACAAATTGGGGATTCTCTTCGTCATCTTGGACCACTTCATATACACCCGCAGGACAATAGCGTTGGGCTGGCTCGGCATATTTCGGTAGATTAACCGTGATGGGTACGTTCACGTCTTTCAATCGTAAATGCGATGGCTGGGACTCCTCATGGTTGGTCATCGCAAACGAAACATTTGTAAGACGATCAAAACTCAACCGAGAGTCAGGACGCGGATAACGAATCGGAGTATGTTTTGAAACTTCTTCGGTTGATTCCGAATCCGATTTACCATGTTTGAGTGTACCAAAGAGTGAAAATCCAAGCGTATTCGTCCACATGTCGAGTCCGCCACCGAACAAGGCTGCCGTCAGTCCATATTTTGACCATAACGGCTTGACATTTCTGACCGCTCTGAGGTCGCGACCAATTGACCCCTTGCGGACTGCTGTCTCATATTCGATCAGTTCATCGCATGATCGTCCCGCTTGCAGTGCCTTTATTGCCGATTCGGCCGCTGCAATCCCGGAAAGCATGGCATTATGATTCCCTTTAATCCGCGGCACATTGACCATGCCGACGGAACATCCAAGGAGCGCGACACCGGGTGCCACCATTTTCGGCATCGATTGAAATCCGCCTTCGGAGATTGCGCGTGCTCCATAGGCAATGCGCTTGCCGTCTTTCAACACGTCACTTACGAGCGGGTGATGCTTAAACCGCTGAAATTCCATATATGGATAAAGATAGGGATTCTTGTAATTCAGATGCACCACAAACCCGACATAGACTTGATGGTTATCGAGATGATACATGAATGAGCCACCACCAGCATTTTTGCCAAGCGGCCAGCCCATGGAGTGGATCACCGTGCCTTCCTGATGTTTGGCGGGATCAACTTCCCATATTTCTTTCATTCCAAGGCCAAACTTCTGTGGGTCTTTGCCCTCCGACAGGGCATATTTCTCGATCACCTCTTTCGCGAGTGATCCCCGTACGCCTTCTGACAGAAACACATATTTCCCGTGCAGCTCCATACCCGGTTCTGTATTCTCACCGATACTGCCATCCTTGTTGAGACCGAATACGCCGGCGACAACACCGCAGACCTCATCCTGCTCATTATAGACCACTTCCGAGCACGCCATCCCGCTAAAGATCTCGACACCCAACTCTTCTGCCTGCTGTGCCAACCAGCGACACACGTTGCCCATTGAAACGATATAGTTTCCGTGGTTGTTCAGGAGCGGTGGCATCGGCCAGTTTGGAATTCGGATCTGACCGGCTTCACCCATCAGATAAAATTTATCCTTGCGTACCGGTACCGTGATCGGCGCACCCATGGAGCGCCAATCTGGAAACAATATATCAAGCCCGATTGGGTCGAGCACCGCCCCGGAGAGGATATGGGCCCCGACCTCGGATCCTTTTTCCAGGACAACAACGGACAGATCGGGGTCCAGTTGCTTCAAACGGATTGCGGCGCTCAGACCGGCCGGACCCGCTCCAACGATGACCACGTCATAATCCATCTTTTCCCGTTCAACGGGCTGCATCAGATTACTCTCCTTAACCGCCTTGTTTCTGGCATCTGCTTGCCGCGAACGAAACCAAATTACAAGTCAATACTGTTGTTGTGCCTCTTTGCGATAAATGTTACCGTCGCCGATAAGTCTCTTATGGCCCAGTATAAGCGTAATATGATGTATCATGTTATTGGAGGAATCCTGGAGAATGGTGGTACACCTAAGTAGATCATTGATGCAGTACCTGTTTCCGGAAAGAGGTTCTTTGAGATATTGGAAGGTGAACTGACGGCAAAGTAAATATCAAGAGATTAGGAAGAGTTATAGTGGCGGCACGCTTCCGAAAATCAATCGATATTTCCTTAACGAAGATCCGATTTTTGTACGGGCTTGACTGGGGTTTTCATAAAAGGCTCCAAGACGATGGCAATTGTGTACGAGATGGCGTGATAACCCTGTGGACATTGTTGAATATCTCTATTCTTCAGTCTTGTTGGTCGTTCTCCTCCAGATGAGATGGGATCAATCCCGGATGCGCGGGGACATGGTCCCGCTACATTTTCACTAATGAGGAAGTCCATTGTGTCTGTCTACGGGGGTGCGTAGAGTCTTCAGCCGCTTGCAGATTGTCTGGAAGGTCAAGTGGGACCCGTATTTCGGAGAGCGGCTACGAGGACGGGAAGGCGGTTGTCGATGAGTTTTGTCGGGGTACGCGATTGAGGATTGTTTCCGCGAGAAGGTTATGAAATCAGGCGGCAATTTGCTTTAGACGTGCCTGTGCCAAGTCATAGGTTGCTTGCAATCGCATCCAGTATTCCGCAGTGCTCCATCCCATATCTTCCAATGCAATGGCCATTTCAGGAGAAATGCCCTGTTGCCCGTTGACAAGACGAGACAATGTGTTGCACGCAACACCAAGCCGTGCGGCGGCTTGGCTGATGGTGTCTCCCGTCTCTGTAATCGCATCGCGGATGATTGCTCCCGGATGCGCGGGGTTTTTCATCTTGATACTCATTGTTCCATATTCAACCTTACGGTCAGTCAGTGATAGTCGATCAATTCGATATTTTCTGCTTCGCCATCGACAAATCGAAAAATGATCCGCCAGTTCTGATTGACACGTACGCTCCAATATCCCTCTAAAGAGCCGCCCAAAGAATGAAGACGGTAGCCAGGAATATTCATGTCCTGTACTGTATTAGCAACACTTAGAGCAGTCAGAAGGTTGCGAATGCGCTGAACATGCGATGGATTCAGGCCCCGTGCATCGTCATTTTCATAAAATGTTGCGCATTTTGGGTGCTGAATAGTTACCGCATATGCCGTGTTTCGTTTTTTGTAAGTTGTCAGACCAAGGGCCTCCTACCGGTACGGCGCATTTGTGCGTGGATGCACCCATCTTCAATAAAATTTTGCGGAAAACGGCCAAATTTGATTTTCTCGATCGGATGAATTTTTATTAAAATCAGTCTTCAGATATTTCCGGGTGGGTGATTTTCCAGAGTAGTACACCATTTTTATTCTGCATATCCTAAAAATATCGAAATCCAACGGCTTTTAAAGAAACTTTGTTAAAGATGGGAACTGGCGAATTTTCGGTATCCAGTCGGGTGCGGGCTCATTGAGGCGCTTAAAATACCGATCCTCTCGGGCCTTTGTAGCGGAGGCTTTGGTCGACGCGTTTTTGCATCTCAAAATCAGGTTTGTGCCGAGCGTGGGTGTTTGATCAATGAGACACTATCGACATGAGATGAGCACGGCACTGTGTCGTGATGCACGAAATCATTGGGTTGTTATCTCAGATTTTTCTTGCGACAATCATTGTATACAGAGTTGTCGTGTCGCAACGGAAACTCATTTCGTTATTTAATGCGATTAACTTTGTGTAGTCTCGATCAATCCAAACACATTGACCGGTCAACTGTCATGATGGAGCCACGCGATGGAAAAAATTCCAATGACCCCCAAAGGTCTCGATGCTTTGGAAGCCGAACTCAAGATTTTGAAGTCCAAGGAACGGCCTGCGATCATCAAGGCAATCGCGGAAGCGCGTGAACATGGGGATTTAAGTGAAAACGCCGAATATCATTCCGCGCGCGAGAAACAATCCTTTATCGAAGGACGCATTAAGGAGTTGGAGGCCACGATTGGCCGAGCGGAAGTGATTGATCCTACAAAACTCAGCGGAGCAATAAAGTTTGGGGCGACGGTAAAGGTCATCGACGAGGACACAGAAAAAGAAATGACGGTACAGATCGTAGGCGAGCACGAAGCAAGCGTGGAGAAGGGTCTCATCAGCATTAATTCACCGATCGCGCGCGGTCTCATCGGTAAAGAAGAGGGTGACAGTGTCAATGTTCGAACCCCCGGCGGCGAGAAATTTTATGAAATACTTGAGATCAAGTTCTCCTGATGTGCTGTTCATGTTTACAAAGATTTATAAGGAATGATTTATTCAAACGTGCCGTGACGAATCTTTGAAAAAATGACGGGGCCTTGACGCGCTCATGATGGAAAGATCGACGAATCCGTCAACGTTTCGACAGTGAGAGAATGCGTGCAATTGTATGTATGGATGGATGTGCGTCGAAACGATGAGTGAACGCGTATTTTGCCTGTTCTGTATGTCAAATTCTGACATTAATGCGTTGTGTGTGAGCCATATCAACACGTGTATTGGCTCGGATATTGTTAGTTGATGGTTTACTTAAATCAAGGAACCAATTGTCGGACGGTTCAACTGAACATCGAACGATTATGGGAGAGAACACTAACTTTGATGACAAGAGTTGACTACCAGAGGTTGGTGGATTCGAGCACCTGCTTAGAAACGAAGTGATATTGATCCCAACTGTGACACAGGGCAAGATTATTTCGGTTTCTAAAGGTTGAACACTCGTGGTTAAGACAAATCCATAGTGCGCCCGTCACAATCATGCAAACGTAGACGCCGTAGAGATTTAGGTATCAGAGATGCGTCAACGCCCCAGAAAGATGTACAATAAATTCCGCAGTTCCCAAATTTACGGTCACGCGGCGATGTTGCTTTTCTCCGCACTCGTCGCCGGATCCTTTTCCCTGGGATCACTGGTGGCAAATGAAATCGCTCCAATCGCCCTCACCGCTGTCCGATTTATGATTGCCGCAATTGTGATCGGCCTCGCGGCATTTATGCTCAAGAAGATATCACGGCAGGCACTTGAGGCTCCCTGGCGGTATTTCATCCTTGGTGGACTGCTTTCGATTTATTTCGTATTGATGTTTGAAGGACTAAAGACTGCTCCGCCGGTCAGTGTTGCGGCGGTGTTTACTCTTACCCCTGTTATTGCGGGTTTGTTTGGTTTTGTTCTCCTGCGTCAAATTGTGACGGTGCGTACGGCCGTTGCTCTCACGATTGGTGCGGTCGGTGCTTTATGGGTTATCTTTCGTGCCGATCTGGCTGCCATTCTGCAATTTCGTGTCGGTCGAGGGGAAGTCATTTACTTCTGGGGCTGTGTTGCGCATGCCCTCTATACCCCGATGATCGTGCGACTCAATCGTGGGGAACCTGCGATCGTCTTTACTTTGGGAACCATTGTGTCAGGTGGACTCCTGCTTACAATACTGGGATGGTCTGACATCCGCAGTACGGATTGGTACAACCTGCCTAAAATTGTTTGGATCACGTTAGTTTACGTTTCAATTTTTGCGAGTGCTGTCACCTTTCTACTGCTTCAATTTGCATCATTTCGTCTGCCGGCGGCAAAGGTCATGGCCTATACGTACCTGGTGCCATCGTGGGTGATCTTGTGGGAAGTCTCGATTGGTCATGCGGCGCCGCGTACAATAGTTGTTCTTGGTGTTGCAATCACTCTTGTCGCTTTATGGATGTTGTTGAGAAATGATGAAACGTGCCTGCCAACAAAACGAACAGATCCCCAATTGAGATGATGGCTTCGGACCTTCATTTTAGTGGGCTGGCGGGTGATGGAGTGCTTTGGATTCAAGAAATTCTTCGAAAGAATCGAGATCAAATTCATCAAATTGTCCAAAGCCCTGCATCCAGATGATGGCGGGTCGCAGTGCGTCGGGATTGACTTTGCAGTACTTTATTCGCCCGCGCTTTTCCTGAATGATAAGGTCCGCACGCGAAAGAATGGACAGATGCTTCGAAACGGCCGCAAGCGACATCTCGAACGGTTTCGCCACCTCGGTGACGGCTTGGTCCGCTTCCAGCAGGAGCGCAAGTATCTCGCGCCGCGTCGGATCCGCAAGGGCGGCAAACAGTTTGTCGAGGCGGGAACACATCCGTGTCATCATGCAGTCTAAAATCCAGAAGATCAACCATTCAGTTAAGTATTTTTCAGCGAATGATCGACGGTTGGACTGTCAAATTCCTTTACTGAAATGAGTTGACAGTTCTTCAGAATGAATTTACGGTCCTGTCTGAAAAATTGGTGAACATCTTCATGTCGCAGCGGGACCCATCCATAGAGATCGAGAAATTAGCAACGAGAATTGAAGCCGCGAAAGCGGCGCAGGCGCCGAAGCCAAGAATGGATGAGCATTATTCACAGGCTCAGCTTGCTTGGCGGATGGTCATAGAATTGGTCGCGGGATTGGGGATTGGGTTTGGCATTGGTTTCGGGCTGGATGTTCTACTTGGAACACAGCCTTGGTTGATGATCATTTTTCTATTTTTCGGTCTTGCAGCCGGAATTCAAACCATGATGCGTTCTGCTCGAGAAGTTCACGTAAAACTCGAAGCAGGCGACCATACGACTGAGTAAGGAGACGGAGAGTACATTGGCAGAGTCCGATAACGGCTCGGGTAACGGCCTTGAGTTTCATCCCATGGATCAGTTTATCGTCAAGCCATTGTTTGGCGATGCACCAATTACCTGGAGTACGTGGTATCTTCCCACAAATGTCACGCTTTGGCTTCTTTTTTCAGTTTTGGCAGTTGTCGGTCTCATGGTTCTTACGACGTCGAAGAGATCTGTGATACCGAGCCGCGGCCAGTCGATTGCGGAACTGGCGTATGGCTTCATCTACAAAATGGTGGAAGATGTTACTGGAAAGGATGGGATCCGGTACTTTCCCTATATCATGACATTGTTCCTGTTCATTTTGTGTGCGAATTTCCTCGGGCTGATTCCAATGTCGTTCACGACCACGAGTCATATTGCGGTTACGGCCGTTCTGGGATTTGGTGTGTTCTTTACTGTTACCATTTTGGGCTTCGTAAAGAATGGATCGGCTTTTCTGGGATTGTTCTGGGTTACGGCAGCTCCCCTGCCATTGCGACCGATACTTGCGATCATTGAATTGATTTCCTATTTTGTAAGGCCTGTCAGTCATTCGATCCGTCTTGCGGGAAACATGATGGCTGGACATGCCGTTTTAAAGGTATTTGCCGGATTCGCCCAAGTTATCTTTATTGCACCGGTTGCCATTCTTGGTGTCATGGCTGTCTATGGCCTTGAGATACTGGTGTCCGCGATTCAGGCTTACGTTTTTACTATCTTGACCTGCGTGTATTTGAAGGATGCGCTCCATCCCCATCATTAGTGTCACGCGCAGCCAGAAACGCTTTATTAAATTATGTCTCATTTTCCATAAATTCAGGAGATCACACATGGAAGGAAATATCGCAGAATTGGGCCAGTTTATCGGGGCTGGGCTCGCCGCAATTGGCTCCGGAGCCGCCGCAATTGGTGTGGGTCACGTCGCGGGGAATTTTCTCGCAGGCGCCCTTAGAAATCCCTCAGCCGCGGCGTCTCAGACCGCGACATTGTTCATTGGTATCGCATTTGCCGAAGCTCTTGGCATTTTCTCCTTTCTTGTCGCACTGCTCCTGATGTTTGCGGTATAAGCAAATAAAGGGTCTTTCTTCCGTGAGTCATGACGACGAATGCGATCGCGCGTTATGCGTGTCTGTTTGTAAGTGAGGAAATAAATGGCAGCGAATACACAGAGTGGTATTGACGCGGCAACGGAACCTGCCGGGATGCCCCAACTCGATTTCGTAACCTTTCCGAACCAAATTTTCTGGTTGGCCATTGCGCTGGTCTCGATTTATCTCATTCTGTCGAGAGTTGCACTTCCCAGAATTGAATCCATACTCACTGATCGTCAATCACGTATCTCGACAGATATTGCTGAGGCAGAAAAATTAAAGGGATTGGCGGAGAAAGCAGAGCAGGATTATCAGGACGCTCTAGCGAGGACCAAGGCCGAGGCGCAGGCCATTGCCAGCGACACGCGGGCCGATATTGAAGCCAAAATGCGTTTTGCACTTGAAAAGGCTGATGAAGAAATCGCTGACCGGATGTCGGAGTCGGCGCAACAGATTGATGACATTCGTGCCGCCGCAAAAGCCAGCACAAGAGATGTTGCGACGGATGTTGCTGTGCAATTGATCACCACGCTACTTGGATCTGCGGATTCACAAAAAATTGCAGCCGCTGTCGAAGCGCGCATGAGGAGTTAATCAGATGCGCGGATTGGTGTTCACGTTTTTGTTCGCTTCTATGGCAACTCCGGCGGTTGCTGCAAAGGGTCCTTTTTTCTCTCTTGGCAATACAGATTTTGTCGTTGCCATCGCTTTCATATTGTTCATAGCCGTCTTAATTTACTTCAAGGTACCGAGATTGCTAACGGGTATGCTCGATCAGCGCGCAGCAAGCATTGAAGATGAGCTCGCACAAGCACATAAGCTTAGAGAAGATGCACAGGCTGTATTGTCACGTTATGACAAGCATACGCGAGACCTGAAGGAACAGAATGATCGGATGATCGATGCGGCCAGGCAAGAGGCGGATTTAGCGATGTCCAGAGCCGAGAAGGATATTGACGCCGTTGTTTCAAGACGCTTGGCTGCAGCCGAAGATCACATGGTTTCCGCCAAAAATGCGGTCATTCGAGAAATTCGGAATAACGCCATTGGAGTGGCTGTGGCGACGGCAAGAGATATCATGATCGAGCAAATAACGGATGTTGAAGCTGGAGAACTGATCGAAGAGGCTCTTTCAGAAGTGGAAGTCAGACTCAATTAGATTGTTTCTTCGCGAGCCTCACATAGGTCGGATACCTTGCCGCGTCATCGAACCTGAGACTTTTTCGATCCTTTAAGACACCGCTGATATCCAGACACAAGATATCTTCCAGAATCTCTTATCCGAGTTCTTGAACGAGCCTTTTCCGGGCAATGTTTTCATTCTTTTTTGTTCGTTGATTTTCCATATAAGCTTGTTTCACATAATCAAGGTGTTGCTCAATGGCACTGCGCGCCCGGAATGGATCGCGCAGTTGAAGTGCGTCATTGATCGCTCGATGTTGATCCAGCAACGCGAGTCGTGTTGTCCGTTGCTTGAACATCACTTGACGATTAAAAAACACACCTTCGCTTAACAGGTCAAACATGGCGCGCATCATGTGAAGCATCACAACGTTATGGCTTGCTTCAATTATGGCTGAGTGAAACTTGGCATCTAATGCAGCCTCTTTCCGAGGATTACGCTTGGAGTGGGCGTTCACCATTTTTTCGAAGATCACTTGCACAACCTTCAGATCGCTATCCGAGCCCATTCGTGCGGCGCGTTCGGCCGCGAGTCCCTCCATGTCTCTACGAAAGGACAAGTAATCGAATACGGCTTCATCATGTGTTGCAAAAAGCTGAATGAGGGCTGGTGAGAATGCGGATCCTAACACTTCTGCGACAAAGATTCCGGATCCGGCTCGTGTCTCCAGAAGTCCCTGTTCCTGCAATTCCGACAGAGCCATTCGCAGACTTGGTCGTGACACGCCAAGACGCTCTGATAGCTCACGCTCAGGCGGCAAGCGATCACCGGGACGCAGCGTACCGCGCAGAATCAAGCTTTCAATTTGCTTGACCACGAGGGTTGAGAGTTTTTGGGGTTGTACCGGGTCAAAAGGCATAGTTGCATTGATCTGGTCAAATTTTCTGACCAATCTTATTCATATATAGACCAATAACGGAAATTCAAATCCAAATTTTGCACCTACTCAGACGCCGACTGAGCGTTGTTCGCGGATGTTTGAACTCAAGTCACAAAAGACAAGAATGCGCACTATAAGACCGCGCGCGTGGTTCTACAGGCGAACCGGCCGTTTTTGGCGTATAGAGAACGGTCTTAAGTTCAGACATATTTTCACGTAACAGACTGATTTTGTTGACTGTGTCGTTTCTAAAGGGCACTACATGTTCGCCTATGGCGGTGTCATGAGCGTGTGTGTGCTGAAGGCGGATGGCGCCATATCCGGGTATCAGGTTGTGGTTTGTGTCTGTCTTCGTGGCATGTGTGTGATGCGGTGTGGTTTCCGGGGCGGTGTGTAGGGGAAGGGTGCGGTGTTCCAGGTCAGACCGAGCGTGCGGTAGATGGTGCGGGCGTCCTGGGTGGCGCGGCTGGGCAGGCCGAACGTGCGCGGGCCGTTGGTTTCGTAGAGCAGGCTGATCTGCAGGGCGTTGAGCGCCTCCTGGATGCGGGCGGGACTGAGAGGCGTGCCACAGGCGGCCAGACGGTAGCGGAGATGCTCTGCACGCAGCAGAAGGTCCTATAGCAGAGGGCAATGTGCGCCCGGATGCGCCGGTCTTTCCAGTGGAACACCGGTCGGATGCGCCGGTCATGCTTGTTGGTGCGGAAGCAGGCCTCGATTTCCGCTAGGCGCCGGTATTGGTCGATCAGGTCGTGGGGATCGGCCGCATCGCAGCCCCTCTTAGACAATCCTGTGCGATAATACCCCGCAAGCCATCCTAGCGGCGGCCTTGACAATCTTGTCTTCGTTGATCGCCCCATGCCTGTCGGGAAAATCCAGGAAGCGGGCGGCGCCCGCAGTGCTGAGTGCGGCGGGCGTGGCGCCCTTCTCCAGTGTCTTGCGCAGCTTGTCGATGCGGCGGCAGTGCATCTTTGAAAGATGACGAGACCGGGACAAACCGAAGCCTATTCGATCTCCGAAGAACGGACATCAAGGCCTGCGTAATAATCGTCACGCCCGACCCTGGTTTGGTCACGCTATGATCACAGACCGGTAAATTTTTTCACGAAGATGTTATTTTTTGGTTGATTTAGGCATTCAAGGGGGGGGGTAAAAGGTCAATCGTGTCCGAAAGACACATTCCATCAGCCCGATATGGGCTGTCAGATATCCAACCGAGGAGAGACAATTCATGAAGATGCTCAAGATCGCCGCATTGACACTGGCCGGCGCCCTCCCGCTCCTCCCCGCACTGGCGACGGCTCAAGGGGATGATGTGACGATCATCAAGTTTAAAAAAACTGTGAATCATGCATTCACAGAAGGCGAACCCTTGGTGGTCACGGTCACCAAGACCGGCCCCGCCGCCGTCGAAGTCTTGTGGGCGGCCGACGTCCCGCGCGGCGGCACCCTGGTGATCCATGGCGGTGATAGCAGATACGCGACGCCGAATGTCGACTTCACCCCAAGTCGAGGATCACTGGTCTTCGCTGCGGACGATGGTGAAAAAACGTTCTCCATCCCGATCCTCATTGATGGAGACCCCCATGAACCGCCCGAACAGTTTCACATCGGTCTGGCCTTTCAGCCGTTGGACGACCACGGCGGCCACACGGTGGAAATCGCCAGCCCTCACGCTATCGGCGCGATCTTTATGCAAGGATGTCCCGAGTCTCTGCTTCAGAGAAACCTCTGTACTCGATAATCGCGCCTGAATTCTTCGCATGGGGCCGTCCGTAGACGGCCCCTTTTCCTGTCATTCCGTGCGATTGACGCGGATCTGGGATGGAATTCCTAAGCTGGATTCTGTAATCAGCGCTCAAGGCCATCCCGGCTCAGACGGGGGAGTAGGCCAGCGGATGAGGATTCCGAGAACGGCGATGATCAGCATAGCGGCGCCCAGCACCAGTCCCGCCATCCACTGGATGGTCGCCTTGCCGCGGTTTGCGATCTCGATTTGCAGTCCATCAAATCGAGACGTAAGGGATTTGTTCATCTGTTCGAGAGCCGTTTCGTTTTCCGCAGAATGTCTATTCATACGTTCCTCCAATAAAGCGATCAAAAAGGCCTCTATGGATTTGACATTTTCGCCGGGATGCGTAAATTAAAGAAATGAGTGATGAAAAAACGAATGCTCTGGCGATCGCAGAATTGAAGGGCGATCTGAAAGCTATGCGTGCGGAGAACGAAGCGATGCAGTCACGAATAGATGTTAGCTTGGCACGTCTGTCTGCACGTCTGTCTGAAGACGCTGCAAAGCGGGACGTAGAAGCCGCAAAACGAGATGCAGAGGCCGCGAAGCGGGATAAAAACCTATTGATGGCAATCACGGGATTATTTGTCGCGGCAACGACGATCATCATCGGCGCCATTGCGGTGTTATGAAATTTGTAACGGGCGAGGCTGTGCTCCTCATGAGGGTGTTTTGCGGGAGCCATACAAGCCGCCTGAATCTTATAATGCGTCGATTTTCGGGGTGTACTCCCGATCCCGGCACTCCAGCACCCTGACCTGATCGCGGGGCAACCCGTTCCAAGGCGAACCTAGACGTATTCCATTGATTCAAACACCCGAACGATCCATTTCTGTTTTTGCTGCGCTCAACAGTGCGTGTGCCCAGCGAAGAAACCGGTGATGGGCACATGCATACCGCACGTCATAGCTTGGCGGGATCGCTGGATCGACCTTCACCCTGCGCTGGGATGGGAGGCAATATCAATCCGGCACCCGGCACACGGAGTGAGAGAGAGGGGAGTGATATTTTGCACCTGCGTCCGTCGAACTGCATCCACATCCGGGAGGATACGTTCTTCAATCGGGATCCATCTGGGTCGCCAATCATTTCCGTGCGCCTTCAAGATCGATGCGTGGTTGGACGGATATTGCCCCGCAAGGTGCGGGAAGCAACCCGCCTCTTCAGCGGAAAGGAACGATACCCATGAATGACTCCCACCCCCGGAAACCGATCGGTGCGCAGTGGCGCCGTGTTCGGGATCTCGCCCCAGAATATCATGCTGTCCAGCATGCCGGAGCCCGGCAGGCGGCTGCGCGGTGGAAGGCGGTCCGCCAACAACTTGAGGACCCCGCGATTGACCGGCGGTCGATGGACATCTGGCTGCGCGAGCAACGCCGGGCCTTTGCGATTGAGACCGGGCAGATTGAAGGGTTGTACCAGCTCCGACGCGGTGTGACCGAAACACTGATGGCCGAGGGATTTGACGGGGTCCGCGGCGCGCATTCGGTCACGGATATCGGAGACGACACGTTAAAAGGGCTTCTTCAGGACCAGGAAGCGGCCTTGGAGATGCTCTTTGCCCATGTGAAGGACGACCGTCCTCTGACAACATCGGCGATCAAGGAATGGCATGCCTTGCTCACACGGCATCAGGACAGCGCGGTTGGGATCACACCGTTTGGAAAACGGGTCGCGGTTCCCCTCCGGAAAGGCGAATGGAAAATCCGTCCGAACAATCCGCGCCGGATGGATGGATGGGTGCATGAATATTGCCCGCCCGAGCAGGTTGAATCGGAGATGGAGCGGTTTCTCGCGTTTCATGAAGGACACAAAGACCTTAATCTTACACCCGAGGTGGAAGCCGCATGGCTACATCATGAGTTTGTACGGATTCATCCCTTCCAGGACGGCAACGGGCGGATTTCGCGTCTCTTGATGGCATTCGCTTATGCAAAGGCGGGAGAGTTTCCACCCGTCATTCCCGCGGAAAATAAGCCCTCCTATATAGATGCTTTGGAAGTAGCCGATGAAGGAGGGTTTTGCGATCTTGTGAATTATTTTGGGAATATAGCGACCCAGCGGTCGGATGCCGCTTCCGTCCGGGCCGAGGGTATTCTCAGCGGACGGACGCATTATCGTCATGGGAATGGCGGGATAACGGTCAAGGGGGAGTATCATCCGCCCGAACCCAAACCGCCCGGGTCCGACGTCGCCGGTCCGTTTAAAATTCGGTAGATTCTCTTGCAGGATTTCCGTTATACAGAAAAATTCGGTGATTTAGCATAGCCTCGGCATGCTTTGTCGTCGCGTCTGTCAGGGCTCTTGCTCTCTCATCATCGCCCACGCTTGTTGGCGTCCCGCAAGCCGGCTCGGGTGTTCTTGACAATGGGCCTGCGTTGGAATTCATCGAACGAAGGCCGTTGCGTATCTTTGTGCCGATTACCCTTGATCTGCATAAGCGCACATGCCCTAGTATACCAACATTATTGTATTGATGGATAAAGGGATTTCAGTTTGATGCGGGCGTCGTCGGTTGTGAACCGCCAGTCGACGGGTTTTGTGTCGGCGTTGCGCTGATCCTGCCATGCACGCACCTCCCGCGTCAATGTCTCCCGGTCGGGAATGCGTCGCGCGAGGCATTGCCGGGACAGGACATTGATCTCGATTTCGGCGATATTGAGCCAGGAGCCGTGTTTCGGCGTATAATGAATCGCGAAGCGATCCGCGATCCGCTTGGCCTCTCTGGATTGTCCGGGCCGGCGCGAA
>JAPORU010000197.1:0-732 GCA_026710045.1 Aestuariivita sp.
GCGCTTCAGCGACCCGCGTCGCCAGTCGGGTGCGGCTGATGCCGGCATGGGTATCAAGGATCGGCTGGATCGGGTCAATCCACAGTCAAAAACCTCAAGCGGTAAACCGCTTGCCGAAAAACGTCAGCGCCTTGAAGGTCTTGGGGTCAAAGGACATCACGGTATCTCCAGAACGTCAATAAGGAGATGCGTACAGGATCATTTAAGCCGAGTCAAGCGCCGAATCTAAGTCATGGAATAAAATTTAAAAATCAAACATTATCAACCGGTTAAAATAATATTACTCGCATAATTACCGATCCAATGAAACTAAAATTTAAAGTTAATGCCATTGCCCCCCCCCGCTCTCCGGTCATCGCGAATGGGCTAGTCGATCCACTCAGAACTGACCGACACAACGCCCTCACGCCGCAGACGACCGGCAATCGGCTCGGGACTCTCCGAACTCCACGCGCCATGCACAACCGCCCCTCAATCATCACCCAGAACGCCGCTGTCCGCTTCTCTATGCGTTTCCGAGGTCGTGATACGAGACGCCCGATCACCGCTGTTACGGCGCAGTTCACGGGAGAGGGTCGTATGACTCCGCCCCAATTCTTTCGCAATGGCCCGGATCGAGTATCCACTTTTCTTCAACGCGTAAATATGGCATCTTTCAGGATAGGTCAGAGGGTGGGTGCCGCTTGGCATCGGAATCTCCTTTTTTCGTTATTCAGAGATTCTTACCGCCTC
>JAPORU010000197.1:828-19115 GCA_026710045.1 Aestuariivita sp.
ACAACATCCATGAACCGGAATCCTCAAACCACACCATCCGCCATGGTGCACTTCAAAGTTGAACAGACGTTAGCCCACTCGACGCTATACCAGATTTAACCCCAGTTATAGGATATACAGACGACGTAGGAGTTCTGGCAGCGGCTCTTGCCTATGTTGCGTTTCATATCAAGAAGAAACATAAACGTAAAGCAAAGAAGCAGTTAGATAAAATCTTTGGAAAATAGTCTTCGTAGTTAATTCGCAATTAATCCGTATTTGGGCAAAAGATCGCGCAAGACGTATGCTCTATGTAACGATGCGGCTTGATAAAAACGCCATACATCTTCTTTAAGTGCAACGTTAGAATTTTCTTGTTTATCTAGATTTTCCCATTTCTGATTCCAAATTTCTCCTTCATAATCAGGTATTAATTCATCCTTAGTGCCGAAAATATTTCTAGGCGCATATATTTTCCATTCTTCGCATCTAGTCATTTTATCGGCTTGCTTAGAAAGAATCTTAGATAAGTTCATTTCTATGTCTTCGAAATCACGCTGGTCGTTAGAACTAAACCACACACCGGCTGGCGCCGGTGGGATTGGTGTGGTTCGCAAGGTACTGAAGTACGACATCCTCGGTAATAGCACCGGCGGTGGCGGAGAAATATCCCCGTCCCCAGAAGCGACAGCCCCAGTACCGTTTGCGGATCTGGGGAAACTCCCGCTGGATCTTGAACGACGAACGGCCCTTCATCATGCGCACCCGATCGCTGATCGCCCGCTTCGGGGGCACCGAGACGAACATGTGCACATGATCCGACGCGATCACGCCGCGCACGATGGCGACGCCGTTCTCTTGACAGACCTGAACATTTCATATAGTGTATTACACGCTTCTAGATATGTCGAAGGGTTGTCTCTAACGGAATGTACTCCGTCAACCGCGGCATCTTCTGTTTCAAAGCTCCAGATCAGATAAGGATAATCGGGATATTTTGCGACCGAACCGTGTCCGAGTGCGAAAGATAGATTTTCAAAGAAAAAAGATTTAATAAAGAAATTTCTTCTTTGCTATTATAGATAAGGGAAGATGATGTTAGAATTTGAAAGAATCAAGAAAAAATGTAAATACAAGATAACATTTCAAGGAAAACCTTATCTACAACCATGCAAATATAGAGTTATGGAAGATTATAAAGTTGACTTATTGGATTGCGCAAAAAATTGGCAATTTCAAATTAATTCTATAGTCGATCCTTGTGGAGAAGGAATATGCAATTCTTGTATTGAAGTAAAAAATGGAAAACTCATCATTTCTAAAGGTTACGTTTGGAATGGCGCAGATCATGTAGATTATTTGTTCGATAGAGTACTTAATGTGCCAAATACTCAAGAGGCAACTTTGATACATGATGCTTTATGTCACGCTATTAGAGAAATAGATTCTAATAATTCTAAGGCAAGAAATACTTATTTGCCAGATACTCTTGAAAATCAAAAATGTGCAGATGAACATCTTTATCATTTTCTTATGGCAAAAGATAATTTTCATACGGCTAGAATTATGCACTTAGCTGTAAGAGCATATCAGAAAATGAAAAAGAGTAGATTGAATTCCTGCATAACGAGAAGAATAGCTGGAATTCTAGGCGGTATCATAGGGTTGTTGATATATGATCAAATTCCATAATCATTCCCTTTACAATTGCATTTTGCGCAAAGGCTATGAAACCAACACGCCATCCCACATCGGACATCCGTCAAACACGATACAAATAACCAACGTTGGATTATCGCACTTGTCGGCGTCGCGCAGAGATTGTAATCACCATCGCGGTCTCCGGTGCGGGTTATGTATGCCTCGCCGTCCTGATCGGACTACCGAATTAAGGATTTCAGAATTCCAATGCGTGAAGGACATCACGGCAGTGGACCGATAGTCGGTATTCAGTGTCCTTAGACATAATACAGTAATCCCAGATTCGCCAGATGTTCGATAACCGCCTGCCGGTCGGTCTTTCCCGTCTTCCCGCAGATCAGGCCTTTGATGAATATACGATCCTTCGCTTCGTATAAGAGTGCACGCATATCGTCGGTCAGATCCATAGTCGGTATCTTTACGAAAAAAGAGTAAGCGCGACCAGTTCATAAGGACGAACGCGCGCCGTTCGCCATACTGAATTCCCACGATGAAGGGGGTGAGATCGCGGCCACCCGGGATCTGCTGCAACGGTACGATATCACAGGACATGTTCTTTGCCGAAAACGCCTGCCCTATGCGCACTGGACACGGCATTGGAAACATATGTTTCGTCAACAGGGCGTAACCACCGCATCGATATCCGCCTATAGCCCCGCGTTCGAACACAAGGAGATGCGGTATGCGATACGCATAGGGACATCCGTCAACACACCATGATCACTGTCGGTGGGTATAAGTTAAAGGGAGAAAATGCGATTAACGAGCGCCCGAAGACCACTCCGCATGATATCATACAACGTCCACACTGGAATCAACACTTCGACGAGAGAAACAATTATCCGTCCGTAAGACAACCGCCGCGAGCGGGCATCAAAATAGTACGCCATATAATCACCAATGATTTTTGAGACGATCCATCAAGAACTTTCGGACAATAAACATCACACGCAAAGCAGACCCAAAGCCAACTCATAGGCGTTGCTGTTTCACTTGAACACCCATATTGACAAATCTCACAGCAGTTGCGAAGACGGCACCTGGAACGTCAATGAGCAGCCGGCGCCAAACAAGGCACCGAAAGGAAATTTACACGACACAATGACGGATTCATCACATCAACAGCAATACAAAGACGAGAAAAATCCACAGATTGCTCAAGGGGTCGATGAAGAAGCAACAGAAAGTAATCGACGCATTCTAGCAGGCCGGACCTATGTATCCATTACGGCCTTTGCAACACTGTACGCAGCCTTTCATATGGCCGCCCTAAACGGCGTATCAATATCGAGTTTAACCGGTATCGACATCCCGTTTCTACCACAGTTTCCTCTTGAGACGTGGAACTTTCGAATCGTTCATATTGCCGGGGCCCTCGGGCTTGGTTTTCTTCTATTTTCCGCTCAGAATTTCACAAATACCGGGATATCACAACGCAAGCACGTCATGATCTCGGCTGTCGCCGCTTTGCTCACAATTCCAGCCCTTATTTCAAGCTTTTCCGGCATCAGCTTTGCCATTGCCATAACCTATGGCAATCTGCCGCAGATGGGTGGACTGACAACTTGGGCAGCATTTCCGGGTACCGAGATTTATACATCTGAACTCCAGTGGTTCGGCATTCCTCTCTTAATTGCAACCTTTGGTGCCATATTCCTTGGATGGTTCGAACGGCGTGGGAGATCTCAAATCGCTTGCTCGGATATCGTCCTGGCGATCTGTGGCCTCAGCGTGGCCATCTATCTGATTTCCATTTATTCTACTGCGGCCCGAAACGCTGTCGGCACCCCGTTCGTACCCATCGGTGTCGCATTTGCCGCCACCGCCGGAACCGCGATGATTCTTGAGTTGACACGAAGGGTAGCCGGCCTCGCACTGGTGATCATCACCGGTGTTTTTCTGGCCTATACATTTGCCGCGCATCTGCTCCCGGGCATCCTCGCCGTTCAAAGTGCCTACAGCTGGCAGCGCTTCTTCGGACATGTATACTCAGATGCGGGAATTCTAGGCCCGACAACGGCCGTTTCCTCAACCTACATCATTCTCTTCATTATTTTTGCCGCCTTTTTGCAAGCATCAAAGGTTGGTGACTTCTTCGTAAATTTCGCGTTTGCCGCCGCCGGCCGCGCACGTGGTGGACCAGCAAAGGTCGCAATTTTTGCCAGTGGGTTAATGGGGATGATTAACGGCACATCCGCTGGCAATGTTGTTGCAACAGGATCACTCACAATTCCGTTAATGAAACGAGTCGGCTATCACAACAAGACAGCCGGTGCGATTGAAGCCGCAGCCTCAACAGGTGGACAGATCATGCCGCCCATTATGGGTGCAGGGGCCTTCATCATGGCAGAGATAACCGGAATTCCGTATCAAGACATTGCCATTGCAGCCATCATTCCCGCGATCCTATATTTTGTCTCCATATACTTCATGGTTGACTTTGAAGCCGCCAAACTTGGCATGCGCGGCATGAACGAGGATGAACTCCCGAAGTTGAATCGCATGCTCCGACAAGTTTATCTATTTATCCCAATCATTATCTTGATCTACGCACTCTTTCTCGGTTACTCCGTCATTCGAGCCGGTACCCTGGCGACCGTTGCCGCTGCCGTCGTCAGTTGGCTAACGCCGAATCGTATGAACCTCCGGTCCATCCTCAAGGCCTTTGAATTAGCGGGTGTGATGTCCATTCAGATCATTGCCGTCTGCGCCTGTGCCGGCATTATTGTTGGTGTTATTAGCCTGACGGGAGTCGGCGCACGATTTTCAGCGGTTCTGCTGGATCTTGCCTCGACATCGCAACTCTTGGCTCTCTTCTTCGCAATGTGCATCGCTATTCTCTTGGGGATGGGTATGCCGACAACAGCGGCTTACGCTGTTGCCGCGTCCGTCGTCGCACCTGGTCTCGTACAGCTCGGGATACCACAACTTACCGCACATTTTTTCGTCTTCTACTTCGCCGTTTTGTCAGCCATCACACCGCCCGTCGCCTTGGCAAGTTATGCTGCAGCTGGGATATCGGGTGCAAATCCGATGCAAACCAGCGTCACAAGTTTCAAGATCGGCATCGCAGCGTTCATTGTTCCCTTCATGTTTTTCTACAATTCCGCTCTTTTAATGGACGATGGTTGGCTCGAGATCCTCCGCTCAACGATTTCCGCAATAATCGGTGTGTTCCTCTTGTCAAGCGGCGTTCAGGGCTGGTTCATGAGCGGACGGATCGTCTGGTTCTTACGACTCGGCCTCATCGTAGCGGCGCTGTTTATGATTGAAGGCCGCATCATGACCGACCTCCTTGGTGTCGGATTCGCCCTGGTAATCATCATCGTTCAGAAAGTATTTTCCCCAAATCCAAATGTACCGTTCCCACTCCGCGGTGCTGACTGAACGGTCGAAACACTCCATGACAACCCAAAATCGATTTTCACCATAGACGAAACTTGCGCACAACCGACAGAAAAGACGTATATCCTCCATTGATATCAGGCATCGGGCTCTTGTACGATTCACAGCGATCGTCTACAACTCCATCATTCCCTCGACCGTTCGCAATACCGGTACCATGCACACTTGACCGGCAATTCCGAACCATCGAACCATTAGGGAGACATCACATGCCCGATGACTATCACCCGATTGAGATGACGCCCGAGATCGCACGCGCCCCGTTCACCCCAGTCGACTGGCAAGACCCGTTCTTGATTGATGCACATCTCAGCGAAGAAGAACGTATGATCCGCGACACCGCACGAGCCTATGCACAAGACAAGTTAATGGGACGGGTCGTCGAAGCCAACCGACAAGAACGATTTGATCGGGACATCATGACCGAGATGGGCCGTCTTGGACTGCTAGGAGCGACCCTGCCCGAGGATGTCGGTGGAGTCGGTGCAAACTATGTCAGCTACGGACTGATCGCCCGTGAAATCGAACGCGTCGACAGCGGCTATCGTTCCGCAATGTCGGTACAATCGTCTCTCGTGATGCATCCCATCTTCGCCTACGGAACGGATTCACAACGGCAAAAATACCTTCCAAAACTTGCGAGCGGAGACTGGATCGGTTGTTTTGGCCTAACCGAACCGGATCATGGATCGGATCCAGGTGGAATGATAACACGCGCCAGACCGACGGACGGCGGCTATGTTCTCTCAGGAGCAAAGAACTGGATCACGAACAGCCCAATTGCTGATGTCTTTGTGATTTGGGCGAAATCCGACGCCCATGACGAAACGATCAAGGGGTTCATCCTTGAAAGGGAGATGACCGGATTGAGTGCTCCGAAAATCGAGGGAAAATTTAGCCTCCGTGCATCGACCACAGGCATAATCCAAATGGATGAGGTCTACGTGCCGGAAGAGAACATCCTGCCCCATGCCAGCGGTCTGGCGGGGCCCTTCGGATGCCTGAACCGGGCGCGATACGGGATTTCGTGGGGCAGCATGGGCGCAGCCGAGGCCTGCTGGCACGCGGCGCGCAACTACACGCTTGATCGCAAACAATTTGGAAAACCGCTCGCACAGACACAATTAGTCCAAAAAAAATTGGCCGATATGCAGACAGAAATATCGCTCGGACTCCTCGGAGCCCTTCAACTGGGCAGAATGATGGACGCGCATACCGCCTCCACCGATTTAATCTCGCTCATGAAACGAAACAATTGTGGCAAGGCGCTTCACATCGCGCGTGAAGCACGCGACATCCACGGAGGAAATGGAATCAGCGACGAATACAATGTCATCCGCCATGTGATGAATCTTGAAGCGGTCAACACCTATGAAGGCACCCATGATATTCATGCGTTGATCCTGGGCCGAAGCCAAACCGGACTTCAAGCGTTTGTCTGATGGTTATCGCGGTAAATGTACGCAAAACGACAGCCATCGTTCAAATCGATAACCCGCCGGTCAACGCTCTATCACAGCCTGTCCGAAAGGCGCTTCAGGCGGCTCTTGTACAGATAGAGAACGATCCGGACATTCGCGCCGTTGTCCTCACCTGTGCGGGGCGCACTTTCGTCGCCGGAGCCGATATCAAGGAGTTCGATCAAACACCCGCTGAACCACATCTCCCCGATCTCTTGGCTGCCATTGAATCGGGTTCGAAAGCCTGGATAGCCGCACTGCATGGAACCGTATTGGGAGGTGGGTTGGAACTTGCCATGGCGTGCCACGCCCGCGTTGCCGATTCCCGGACGCGCCTCGGTCTCCCGGAAGTCAATCTTGGCCTCATTCCGGGTGCGGGAGGTACAGTGCGTCTTCCAAGATTAATTGATCCGACAATCGCACTCACTATAATCGCGAGCGGTAAACCAATATCTGCGCTTAACGCACTTGAATACGGATTGATTGATCAAGTCGTGGACGAGGATCTGACCGTAACGGCCAGCAATATGGCACACGACATTGACGTGATTCCCACAATCGAACGATCGCTTCGTCCATATGATCCACACGCCTTCAACGCGACCAAACAAAGACTCGAACGAAAATCCAGAGGGCAGCAATCCATTACCTCCGCGATTCAGGCCGTTGAAAGATCGCTTTCAATGTCCGCACAGGCGGCACTTGAATGCGAACGAAAAACGTTCATGGCTTTAAAACAGTCCGATCAGTCCGTCGCACTGCGCCACATTTTCTTTGCGGAGAGACGCACTCTGTCTGATCCACGTTGCAAGGGACAAACACGCGACATCGAGACCGTCGGTATCGTTGGAGGAGGCACAATGGGCGCAGGAATTGCGGCCACCTGCCTCCTCGCACACTATCCGGTATCCATCGTCGAACGCAACGAGGAAGCCGCAATGAAGGCAAGAGAACGAGTTTACACGATACTTGATCAAGCTCGGAAAAGAGGGGTTTTGTCGTCGACTGATCATAAGGCACGCGCCGATGATCTCTCAACATCCGACACGCTCAATACTCTCAAGGGCGCTGACTTAATTATTGAGGCGGTCTTCGAAGACTTGGATCAGAAAAAAAATATTTTTACATCTCTCGACCAAATCAGTCGACCAGAGGCAATCCTTGCGACAAATACATCTTATCTCAACATAAATGACATCGGAGAAAACGTTGCCGATCCATCTCGCGTCATCGGCTTGCATTTCTTCTCACCTGCACACATCATGAAACTGCTCGAAATTATAACGCCACATAAGGTCAGCGATGATGTCATCGCGACCTGTACGAAGTTCTCAAAACGATTGGGGAAAATTGGTGTCTTGGCCGGTGTTTGTGAAGGCTTTATCGGCAATCGAATTATGTCGTCCTATCGTCATGAAGCGGACATCTTGCTCGACGACGGTGCACTCCCATGGGACGTGGACCAGGCAATGCGACAGTATGGTTTCCCGATGGGTGTGTTCGAAATGCAAGATATGGCTGGACTCGACATTGCATGGGCGATGCGCAAGAGACGCGCCCGGGAACATCCGACAAAATTAGCCGAAACACACATTGCGGATGAGCTCTGCAAAAAAGGTTGGTTTGGGCAAAAAACCGACCGTGGCTGGTATGTGTATCAGGACGGGCAGGCCTTGCCGTCCGAGGAAACGATTCGCATTATCGAACACGAACGACAGCGAAAGAACATTACCCCTCGGTCGCTCTCAAGTGCAGAGATCATGGAGCGTATTCTGCGGCGAATGCGCCACGAAGCCGCTCAAGTCCTAAAAGAGAAGATTGCCATCCAAGCAAGCGATATTGATGTCGTCATGGTGAACGGCTACGGCTTTCCTCGTTGGCGGGGTGGTCCGATGTTTGAGAATTCACAACCCTCGGTGATTGACTGAAGGCTCGACCTATGAATTCTGGAATGATCGCGTCGGAACTCTGCACCTTACAAAGGAAGGAAAAGCCGTACCCACGATCACTTTCGGCATTCATGATCAGGACAACCTATGACACAGACACGCCACGTTGATCTCCTCATTATCGGCTCTGGTCCAGCAGGATACTCCGCCGGGATTTATGCCAGTCGCGCAATGTTAAACCCCGTGCTTGTTCAAGGAATTGAGCCGGGAGGGCAATTGACAACAACGACCGAGGTCGAAAACTGGCCCGGCGATACAGAAGTACAAGGACCGGAACTTATGCGGCGCATGGAGACCCATGCACGCGCCGTCGGGTGTGAACTTGTCACCGATCAGATCATTCGTTTAGCTCTCGATGAGAGACCCTTCACCGCAATCGGCGACAGCGGAACACATTATATTGCACGCGCAATCATCTTGGCAACCGGAGCCCGCGCAAAGTGGTTGGGACTGCCATCAGAAGATAAATTCAAAGGCTTCGGAGTATCAGCTTGTGCCACATGCGACGGATTTTTCTTCAGAGGTCAAGACATTATTGTTGTCGGCGGTGGAAATACCGCTGTCGAGGAAGCTCTCTTCCTGACCAAATTCGCATCCAAGGTAACCCTTATTCATCGGCGGGATGCGTTGCGGGCCGAAAAAATACTGCAGGACCGACTCTTCAGGAACGAAAAAATTGAACCGGTGTGGTTCCATACTGTCGAGGAGATCGTTGGGAGCGAAAACCCACTTGGCGTCGAGGGCGTCAAGGCGCGTAACGTCAAGACCGGTGAACTTCGCACAATTGCGGCGAAAGGAGTCTTCATTGCCATTGGTCATGATCCAGCAAATGAGTTAATTGTGGACACTCTTGAAACCCATTCAGGAGGATATGTCGTGACCAAACCTCACAGCACAGAAACATCGGTGCCGGGAATATTTGCCGCCGGAGACATCTCCGACCACATCTATCGTCAAGCCGTCACGAGCGCGGGTATGGGATGTATGGCCGCATTGGATGCCGAGCGATTCTTGTCCGAGCACTGAATGAACAAGCTCCCACACAACAATCGGGTCGATGATCCCGGTTATTCATTGAAGCAAAGCACATGCTTGCCATAGCCTGCCACACACAATTAATCACACACAATTAATGAACAGTAAACGGCATGAGATTGTTTTGACGTGCCAGAACAAACGCCATACGACGATCAGAGACCAAAGCCAATTGTTGCCCTTGAGAGTCGTGAACCGCGTACATTGTATCGAGATCTCCCACATCAGCCCGCACCTCTTCTGAGAGTTCTGTAATCGGTACCGCCTTAACATAGACGACGTTGCTCTCGTTGTTCTCAATAACAATAGGGCGAACCATTATGAATGTCCTTTCCTGATTTTTATATTTTGCACCACAACGTCCGGTACGGTACGCACCAAATCAACATGCAATAATCCATTTTCCAACGTTGCCTCATGCACTTCCATACCTTCAGCCAACACAAAGGTACGCTGAAATTTTCGGGCTGCAATCCCTCTGTGCAAATACACCCGGTCACCGTTTTCATCCAATTGCTGGCCGGCGATCACAAGCTGGCCATTTTCGAGGGTAATGGACAGGTCTTGTTCGGCAAATCCGGCAACAGCGACCGTAATACGATACGAATTTTCAGATGTCTGTTCGATATTAAACGGAGGATAACCATCGTTTCCAGACTTGGATGTCCGCTCGAGAAGACGCTCCAACTGCTCAAATCCCAATACATGGGGATATGAACCAAGAGTGAGTTTTGCCATATCGTTCGTCCTTAGTGAAAAAGCGACGAGAAGTTGACCCAAAACATGGCGTCCAGCATAAAGATATGGGTAGAAAACAAGCCAAAACAAGGATATATTTAAAAAAAATTAACGCCCGCGTGATTATTTTGTCGCAAAGGCCAGCAATTGAACGCGTTCATGACCCAGCCCAGTGATTTTGAAATGGAAGCCGAGGACGTACTTCGGGTTGAACTCGAAGTCTTTCGACAGGAACATCGCGATCTTGACGCGGCGATCACGGCGCTCGAAGACAAGGCCTCGGCCAATCAGTTAACTATTCAGAGACTCAAGAAGAAAAAACTGATAACAAAAGACAAGATCATGCGAATCGAAAACCTGCTGACTCCCGATATCATTGCCTAAGGCTTTTGGTATCCAAGATATGGTGTTTTCTCACGAAAGATAGGAGTGGCATCGATGCCCACCCCGCCCGTCGCCCTTGTCATGGGAAGTCAATCCGACTGGTCCACACTCAAGAGATCGGCGGATATCCTGAAAGAGTTAGGGATTGCCTATCAATCCAAGATCATTTCTGCACATCGTACACCTGATCGTCTGTGGAACTTTGGAACCTCCGCAGAGACACAGGGATTTAAGGTGATCATTGCCGGCGCCGGTGGTGCGGCGCATTTGCCCGGTATGCTCGCATCAAAAACACGTCTGCCGATTATTGGTGTACCCATTCAAACTCAAACATTATCCGGAATTGATAGCCTCTACTCCATTGTGCAGATGCCTCGCGGTTACCCGGTCGCAACCATGGCGATTGGCGAGACGGGCGCCGTAAACGCCGCCTTAATGGCCGCATCGATACTCGCGACCTTTGATACGACGGTCGCGGAGACATTGTCTGCCTGGCGAACAGAGCTCTCAAACTCAATTCCAGAGCACCCAATTGATTCATAAGCCCCTGGAGCCCAACGCAACCATCGGAATCTTAGGTGGAGGACAGTTGGGCCGTATGCTCTCTGTTGCCGCAAGCCGTCTCGGCCTCAAGACCCATATTTTTGACCCCAGTACCGATCCACCGGCCGGTCACGTTGCGCATTCAGTCACGACAGCAAAATTCTCCGACACGGAGGCGCTGAAGGCCTTTGCCAACCAGGTCCATATCGTTACCTACGAATTTGAGAATATTCCCACCAAGACACTCGATTTTCTTGAGGCCCATTGCACGATCCGACCGGGACGCGAAGCCCTGCGCGTCAGTCAAGATCGATTGACTGAAAAACTGTTCCTGCAGTCGCTTGGCCTGAATACGGCAAATTTTGTCGATATCACCGGCCCGACCACATTACAAACAGCTCTTCGCTCTCTCGGTACACCCGCCATCCTGAAAACACGGCAATTTGGCTATGATGGAAAGGGGCAAATTCGGTTGTCGGATCCTGACGACATTCCACCTGACGTCAATTCGTTGCTCGATAGGCCGTCGATTCTCGAGCAAGTCGTGCACTTTGAACGCGAAATATCGGTTATTGCTGCACGCGGATTCGACGGCTCCATTGCATCATTTGATCCAGGCGAAAACATTCACCAGGACGGTATCTTGCGTACGACAACCGTGCCCGCGCGGATCACGGTACATCAAAAGACCGAGGCTGTTTTGCACACGGCCAAAATTCTGAATGCCCTCAATTATGTTGGCGTCATCGGTGTCGAGTTCTTCGTAACCCCCAACAACTTGATCATTAATGAATTTGCTCCCAGGGTTCATAATTCGGGCCACTGGACACAGAACGGCTGCGCAGTCGATCAGTTTGAGCAACACATCCGTGCCATTGCCAATTGGCCGTTAAGCGATGGTCATCGACACAATGATGTTGTTATGGAAAACATCATCGGCGATACGACCGATGTCGTTTCCAGATCGGCAACAGACACACTTTCGGCGCTTCATCTATACGGGAAAGTCGAGGCCAAACTCGGTCGAAAAATGGGTCACATCAACTGGATCTCGCCGAAAAATTAAATTTTATGTCAGTACACCAAAAAACCGTTGTGCAATATTTCCCGACATATAAGTCAGTTTTCCCCCGGCCATCGTTGCAGCAATGCGCCGTGACCCGATGTCAAGAAACACAATATCTGCCCTCAAGCCGACCTGAAACCGTCCTCGATCCGCGAGACCCAATACATGCGCCGGTTTATCCGACACAAGTCTCCACGCTTCGGCAAAGTCCATTATCTCCTCGTCAACAAGCGTAAACACTGCCTGTCGTAAACTCGGATAATGATAATCCGACGCCAAAGCATCACACAGTCCCAGACGCACGAGCTCACAGGCGCTCACGTTCCCTTTGTGCGATCCACCGCGAGCAATATTGGGTGCTCCGAGAACAATCCTATCGCCATGCGTTCCTGCATACTCAGCAGCTGCATGTGACGTTGGAAATTCCGTAATATAAACGCCCCGCTTTCGCCATCTTGAACGATCAGCCAATGTTTCCTCGTCATGACTCCCAAGCAAAAGAGATTGTGCCACGAGTTGTGCCGTGAGTGTGTCCAACGCCGTCGAAACGTTCGGGAGACTCTCCAGCAGATCCATCATCAATTGATAATGCCGTTGCGGATCACGACCGGCCCGAAGAGCTTGCGATATCAATCGTGCCGGCTTCCTCCCCTTCACCAAATCATCATAGGGGAGATGATCATTGAATACGACATACGACACATCCCAATCTGCAAGCAAATTCGGCAAACGGTCAAAATCGTCGGTCATATGGATTTCCAGCCGCAACTGCCCCAGAAGTTGCGTACTGACCTGATGCCGGAGATCAAAGAGGGCTCGGAAGACCCTGGCTGCAAATTCGGGGCCACGCATCCCACCTTCCCAACTCCAAAACTGGGCCAGTACACCGGTTGTGATCCCGTTTGCAGCGAGTTCGGCTTCCGTGGCGAGTAACCCATTCAACAGATCCCTTTGGACACCACGTCGGGGAGCAAGATGCCGTTCGAATCCATCGCCATGGACATCCACAATACCTGGCAAAATCATAAAGCCACTCAGGTCAATACAACGACCATCAGTATTCTGCGCAATGCGACCACCGGATATCGACAAAGAACCGGTGCGAAACCCCTCGGGCCACAAGATACGTGCCCCAGAAAATGTCAGGTTTAACATCGCAAACTCACGGATCACTCGTGATTTCCAACGCTTATTTGAAAACACGCTTTCGCAGACAAGACAACATGACTTGACGAAATGAACGAAAGCAAGAACATAGAATACAGATCAAGTGTGTTGAATCTGATTGCAGGATATATCGCAAGCGATCAGAGTTTTGGAATCAAATTGGACCGTTCGGATACAGACCCAGACCGTTCATACACCGGCTGGTCACAGTCGCGGTCCGCTGGACTTACAAACCCGTAATTGACAGACGGAAGTAAAGGTAATGGAGAACATTCCGACATGAAACCGCGACTTGCAGTCCGTTCGGTTCTTGTTCATCACGGCAAACTCCTCTTGGTCAATGCATGGGCCAACAAGAGCAGCAGATTGTGGTGCGCGCCCGGCGGCGGTGTGAACGCGGGTCACTCTCTACCGGATAACCTGAGCCGGGAAGTCTACGAGGAAACCGGACTGCGAATTACGGTCAGGCAACCGTGTCTTGTGAATGAATTCCATAACCCCAAAAATGGATTTCACCAAGTCGAGATTTTTTTTCGTTGCGAGCTCCTGCACGGTGAGCTTCATGACGACTGGCAGGACCCCGAAGGGGTCGTATCGAAGAGACGCTGGTTTTCAAGAATGGAAACGCAAAAGATCAACATAAAGCCGTCGTCCCTCCCAATGCTCGCATGGAACTCGGAATTTGGCTATGACCCTCTGGAACCTATTGCCTATTGAGAATCTCCTCTCGGCCGAGGGCATTCATCATCCGCAACACACGAACATGAATTTTCTCCCAAAAAAAGGGGTTACCAACGGCAACCCCTGATCTTGCTTCGAGTGAACGAAGCGGGATTACATCATCCCACCCATTCCACCCATGTCGGGCATACCACCGCCTGGGGCTGGTGTATCTTTCTGTGGCTTGTCAGCGACCATAGCCTCCGTAGTGATCAAGAGACCCGCTACCGACGACGCATCCTCAAGCGCGGTCCGCACCACTTTTGCAGGATCAATAACACCAAACGAGAACAAATCACCATATTCCTCGGTTTGAGCATTAAAGCCATATTTTGGATCCGAGGATTCACGTATTTTTCCGGCAACCACCGCGCCATCAACGCCGGAATTCTCCGCGATTTGACGTAACGGCGCTTCGATCGCACGTCGCACGATCGAAATACCTGCGTTTTGATCATCATTGGCGCCTTCAAGACCGTCAAGAGCCTTTTTGGCCGACTGTACAAGAGAAACCCCTCCGCCGACCACGATACCTTCCTGAACAGCGGCACGTGTTGCATTGAGCGCGTCGTCGACACGGTCCTTACGTTCCTTCACCTCCACTTCAGTCATACCACCAACACGGATAACAGCAACACCACCGGCCAGTTTCGCCACACGTTCTTGCAGCTTCTCACGATCATAGTCGGACGTAGTTTCTTCAATTTGCTGACGAATCTGTGACACGCGAGCCTCAATCTCCGCTTTTTCCCCAGCACCGTCAACGATTGTGGTCTCGTCCTTGGTGATCTGGATTTTCTTGGCGGAACCAAGCATATCAACCGTGACATTCTCAAGCTTCATGCCGAGATCCTCGGAAATCACCTGACCACCGGTCAGGATCGCAATATCCTGCAACATTGCCTTCCGACGGTCACCAAAACCGGGGGCCTTTACCGCTGCGATCTTGAGTCCACCCCGCAGTTTATTGACAACAAGGGTCGCAAGCGCTTCCCCTTCAACATCTTCTGCAACAATTAATAGCGGCTTCTGCGACTGGATCACCGATTCAAGAAGCGGGACCATTGGCTGCAGGGAAGAAAGTTTTTTCTCATGCAGCAGGATCATGCAATCTTCCAGCTCCGAGGTCATCTTGTCCGCATTTGTCACAAAATAGGGTGAGAGATAGCCCCGATCGAATTGCATTCCCTCAACAACATCGGTCTCTGTTTCGAGACCCTTGTTTTCCTCGACGGTAATAACACCTTCATTCCCGACTTTTTGCATGGCGTCAGCGATTTGGCGACCAATTTCTTCCTCGCCATTCGCTGAAATCGTTCCAACCTGGGCGACTTCTTCACTGTCCTTTACTTCCCGTGCCGAGGAGACGATTTCCTCGACCACCTTTGAACTCGCAAGGTCAATTCCACGCTTCAAGTCCATCGGGTTCATCCCGGCGGCCACGGCTTTCATACCTTCAGTGACAATAGACTGTGCCAGGAGAGTGGCCGTCGTCGTACCATCACCCGCCTCATCATTGGTGCGAGATGCAACCTCTCTCACCATTTGAGCACCCATATTCTCGAACTTGTCTTCCAGTTCAATTTCCTTCGCGACGGTTACACCATCTTTCGTGATGCGCGGCGCTCCGAATGACTTATCAAGCACGACATTACGGCCCTTCGGACCCAATGTTACTTTGACCGCGTTAGCCAAAGTATTGATGCCTCGGATCATGCGATCCCGAGCATCATTTTCAAATCTGACGTCTTTCGCAGACATAATCATTACTCCCGTTAGATAACGTGTGTTTTTAAAACTCAGTCGCTGTGCAGCGAATTCTTCGCGGCAACACTTAGGCGATAATTCCGAGGATATCGCTTTCTTTCATGATCAACAGTTCTTCGCCATCAATCGTGACCTCGGTACCTGACCACTTACCGAAAAGAATCTTGTCATCTTTCGATACGGCCATTTCAATGAGTTCTCCGCTGTCCTTGCGTGCTCCTTCGCCACAGGCTACGACGATCCCTTCAGCCGGCTTTTCCTTGGCGCTATCAGGGATGATCAAGCCGCCGGCGGTTTTATCATCGCCTTCAACGCGACGCACCAGCACCCGATCATGAAGTGGTTTAAATTCCATGTTTTGTTCTCCTTGATCTTCAAGAGTCTCAAAATAATAGACGAGCCATAGCTCGAAACTGTTACCACTCTTTACATATGAGTGCTAACAGGCGGCAGATAGGAAGGGAAACGCGATCTGTCAATACGACGATTTCAAAAAAATTGCAGATCGAGCCACTTTTTATCCTGAAGGACAATGCAGATCGAGCCACGTTGCGGTCAAAAGGTGAGTAACACCTCCACCGGCTGTAGGGTTGTCACGATCTTGAAAGACAAATTCCCACTTGCCTTTAGTATTGTATGACTATATGAAATTTTATGGTTTCTTAAGCTACTGTTTGGGTATATATCTTTAAAGAGTTGAGACGCAGCGTGTTGTTTTCATGTTTTATGAAATGGGAACAAAACAAAGCGGTAGATTTTTCTATCAATCTAGAATGTTATTGCTTAAGATTAATCCTTAAACATGCCCTCAGACATCCAGAACATCTGTCTTTTTGCTGATTCTCACGCTGTAGAGTCTATGACTTTTAGCGTCATCCTTGATCCTCCTATAGATTATGTTGATCTTCGCAAATTTGAAGGTAAAATCAAAACAATCGAAAAGGTATATCCCTTAATCAAAACTCCCGATGTAATTCAATTTGGGGTCACTTCTCCAGGGCAAGATCTTCCACCTCCTCCCATTCCGGCCAAAGAACTCACTTCTTATTTAGCTAATGGAAAACCGGAGTGGTCAGGTTTATATAGGGAAAATGTTATTCAAGTTTCTTGTCATAACTATAAGGGATGGAAAGAAACTTGGCCAAAGGCCAAGGAGCGTCTCGATATACTGTTGAGCTGCATTAATTCAGAAAAACCGAGTTTTTCTATCGATTATCTTATAGTCAATTCTTTCAATGCCAAGAAGAAGGATAATGTCCTTAATCCATGTACCCTTTTCAAAACCTCCAATGATTTTATTGCACCTCAAATTCTGCAACGTACGGATCCTCGATGGGATTTTAATCAAGGATGGTTTGATGAAACCGAAAAATCTTTTCCTGAAATCTTAGTACGTATAGATGGCAACGGCAGATTGGAAAACGATCAAGTTATTGCAAATATTGGGATTTATCATTCCTATCGTCAGAGAAGTAAAGTGAATGCATTATTTAAGCAATCAGATGGTACGTCAAAGGCTGACCAGATCTTTGATAATTTTCACGACAAAAGCAAAAAATTGCTTAGAAAACTTTTAACATCTGATCTTGGGGAGCGTATGAATTTAAATGTTTGATAACTCATTTTCCCAAAATGATTTCTTGAACGTATGGGTTGAACCATCTTGCCAGCCCTATCAGAAACGTTTCAAAAAAACTTCATCTTATAAATTATCTCAAAATAGTACATGGGCAATACCTTATCACACCTTTCAAAGCTTAAGAGATATAAAAAAAGAATTTGAGCTTATCTATAATCAACTTTTTAAAATAAAACGAGCATGGGATTCTGCCCAAAACTTCCTTAATGAGGTAGATGAAGAACAAACGAAACAGGCTCTTTATGAAGCAATTGCGTTAACACTCAGTCAATTGTTTAGCGAGGAAATTGATCCTGAAATCTGTATTGACTGCTATGGAGAATTTACATTTAGTCACAAATCTCGGGCAGGATATGTTGATATCGGTGTTCGGGGAGAAAGAGAACTTTCTTATCATGTCCGTAATGACATTAATCCTGAAAAAACGGCATTTGATGACTGTGAATGGGATCTCGTTTCTCTACCAAAAGATCTTTCCATAGCCATGGAGAATCTTCAGCAAGAAATCAGGGGTCAGTTTGACCCAAGTAAATGACAGCGAACAGGTCGCACGACTCTTATTTTGCCCTCAGATGATTAATACTGACGGTGAGATGACGCAAAGCGTTTTTCCAACAGAGGAGTTGCTGGCTTTAAAACACCGTTTCAACTCTGAAGTGCACCACCGAGCTTCTCTCCAGACCCCGGTGTCTTGCTGAGGGGGTGAGGAGGAGCTGGATGGTAGAGGACGGTTT
>JAPORU010000042.1 GCA_026710045.1 Aestuariivita sp.
GAGCGTCCGATGCCTCTCTATGAGCCCCTTTTTCCGACCCGGAGGCCTTGGCGTGCGCCTGCAGGATCGTCCCGTCCACCGATACGACTGACAGATCGAATTCGTCGGATAACACGTTGAAAATACGATCAAAAAGTCCTTTCTGCACCCACCGTCGAAAGCGCCGGAAGACACGGTTCCAGTTACCAAAATACGCGGGAAGATCCCGCCAGGGCGATCCCGTGCGGAACCGCCACAGCACCGCCTCCAGAAACAGGCGGTTATCCGCCGTCCGGCCGGGGTCTGTTGCTTTTCCCGATAGAAGCGGTTCAATCCGCTCCCACATCGCATCCGTCAAAACGGTTCGATCTTTATTCATGATTCTGCTCTCTCAATACTGTCCGTCGCCTCTTTTCCGGGCAACTCTGAGAGTGAATGTAACAGAAATCCAGAAACGTTCAAGAGTAGATGTCAACGGGTCCTAGAATTGATTTCGTTAGACGGATTTATCTTGGTCCGTAGCAAATAAGTCATTTCTTCGATAGTTCGTTCGTTCTTACTCAGTCCAAAAATACGACGTCTTTGTTTAAGTCCCCATTCACTTTGCCAGGTAAGAATAACAGAAGCGGTAAGAACAGACCCTGCGATCCAACCTAGAGTCGTCTCGATAAAACTCCATAATGTAGTAATGAAACCTGGTAATTCGGATATTTTTGAAACGGCTTCAATATACCAAGGAATAGAAGAAACAGCCACTTAACTAACCAAAATTTGATATCAATTTCTTGTAAAAGTCCATGCCCATTTTTATTCATTGACACCAAACTTCTCTCTCGCTAAGTTAACTACTTAAGTCCCAAAGAATTGGCCCATATGATGTGCCAGAAGAACGGTAACGTTTTCTCAGAGCACAGAGCATGTTTTGTGATAAAAATTGGTTTTTCGATATCAGATGAATATCAATTTTCCGTCGCTGTTGAGTGTATTCATTCCTCCAAGATAAGGCTGCAGGACGTCTGGTAGACGAACGGATCCATCGCTTTTTTGTCCAATTTCCAATACAGCAATGAGACTCCGCCCGACTGCCAATCCTGAACCATTGAGTGTGTGTACAAATTGGGGTTTTCCGCCTTTCTCAGGTCGATACCGTGCGTTCATTCTTCGGGCCTGAAAGTCTCCTGTTGTCGAAATGCTCGAGATTTCCCGATAGGCATTCTGCCCCGGCAACCATGCTTCAATATCATATGTGCGGCGGGCACCAAAACCCAGATCGGCGGTACATAAAATCACTGTACGGTAGGGCAGGCGCAGTTGCTCCATCAAATCTTCGGCGCAACGGAGCATGCGTTGCTGTTCGGCTTCGCTTTCAGCGACCGATGTGACCGAGACCATTTCGACCTTTTCAAATTGATGCTGTCTGAGCATTCCGGTGGTGTCCTTACCGGCCGCGCCCGCTTCAGAGCGAAAACAGTTGGTATGCGCGGTAAATCGAAGTGGCAGGTCCTCTTCATCCAAAATACTATCTGCGGGAATGTATGTGAGCGGAACTTCCGCTGTTGGCACCAGCCACCAACCATTGGTTGTTGTGTAACTGTCATCCCCAAATTTAGGCAGTTTATCTGTCCCGTACATAGCTTCGTCTCGAACCAACACAGGAGGGTTAACCTCCAGAAGTTTGTTTTTGTTGATGTGTGTATCCAGCATAAATTGAGCCAGTGCTCGGTGAATGCGGGCAATGGCACCGGTGAGCATAACGAAACGGGATCCCGAGATTTTTGCAGCTGTTTCAAAATCCATAAAATTCGCCACACCAGCGATCTGATAATGTTCTAAAGGTTCAAAGTCGAACTCCGGTGGTGTTCCCCAACGCCGGATCTCAACATTATCGGTTTCGTCTCTTCCATCCGGAACATCGTTCGCGGGAAGATTTGGGATACAAGCCAACATATGTGTTAATTCTTGATCGAGTTTCTTGGCTTCTCTTTGTTCTCGTGCGGTTTCTTCCTTCTTATTCGCAACGACACTTCTGAGTTCTTCGAATCGTGCGTGATCGCCGTGCGCTTTTGCCTTTCCAATTTCCGCAGCAGCTTTATTTTGCTCGGCTTGTGCGGTCTCTGCCGATAAAATTTTTGCGCGACGCACTTCGTCAGTGGCTAAAATTATGTGTGACATTGCGTTTTCGCCGCGGCGCTGAAGATGTTTATCGAATTCTGCCGGATCTTTTCGAATCGCGCGAATGTCATGCATGGGTTCATGTTCCTCAATCAATAGTGAGTCGTTCAGGAGAAAATGTGCTTGCTCGGGCCGCGTGACAGTTTGAAGATTTTCGAGGATAATGCAAGGTTTCGGATGAAAATCTAAGGGAGATCAATCAGAGACCGATATTTGTTCCGTCTCTCCGGCTATGTTCCAAACGCATCCAATTTTGCGCAAGCTCCGTAACATCTCTTGCGTCTTGATGTTCAACCTCTTATGAAGCTGGTAATTTGGCGGTTTCATCCGTGTTCCTGGAATATAAGGATTCCGTAATGGACGGTGGCAGTGCGTTAGCCCAGTTTCTTCCCCTCATCCTCATCTTCGTGATCATGTACTTCCTGTTGATTCGCCCACAGCAGAAGAAGGTGAAGGAACATAAAGCGATGGTCGCGGCTTTGCGACGGGGTGATCAAGTCGTTACTCAGGGGGGCCTTATCGGTAAAGTGACAAAAGTGAAGGATGATGCCGAAATCGAGGTTGAACTGGCAGACGGAGTCAAAGTCCGTGTGGTTCGAAACACGATTGCGCAAGTCGTCAGCAAAACCGAACCTGCTTCCAATTAACTCCGGTAATCCGGATACCGATTTTAACCTGTTTTTCCGTCAGATACTGCTCCGAACCATGCTGCAATTTGCTCTTTGGAAACGTTTATTCGTCTGGCTCATATGTCTCGCAGGTCTCGTGTTGGCGTTACCCAACGGGTTTTATTCGCGTGTTGAACGTCATAATGATGCAAAGGTTGCGCTTGAAAGTCAAGATGAGACGGCTGAGGTCCAAAACGCATTGGAGTCATGGCCTGCATGGATGCCATCATTACTTGTCAACCTGGGACTCGATTTGCGTGGTGGTGCACATCTCCTGGCCGAGGTGATGGTTGAAGATGTGTATGAAACCCGGATGCAAGGATTGTGGCCAGAGGTGCGGACGACACTTCGACCGGAGAGGCCCACGATTGGAACGATTCGGCTCCTTCCGTCTGCATCCGATGAACTTCGGATTCGTATTGGCAACCGAGAGGGTATGCCGCGTGCACTTGAGGTTGTGCGAGGCTTGGCACGGCCAATTCAAAGTCTGACGGGTGCGGGTGCGACAGATTTAGAGGTTCGTGGAGAAGGTGATCAACTGGTCATTATCATGTCTGAAGAAGAGCGCCATGCGTCCGATGATCGAACGGTACGCCAGGCACTTGAGATTATCCGACGACGTATTGACGAAGTGGGAACACGCGAGCCCACGATTCAACGACAAGGTCAAAAACGAATACTCATTCAGGTTCCCGGTATCGGCAGTGCTTCTGAATTGAAGGAAATTATTGGAACGACGGCGTTGCTTACGTTTCATCCTGTGGTGAGGCGAGGGTCAGACGCTAGCGAAAATCCGGGTCTGGGAAATCGATTGGTTCCGTCCATGGATGAACCGGGAACGTTCTATGTTTTGGAATCGGCTGCCGTGGTTACAGGTGAAGAACTGGTCGATGCGCAGCCGTCCTTTGATCAAAATGGTCGTCCGGCGGTGAATTTTCGTTTTAATCCGTCTGGAGCACGAAAATTCGGGGATTATACCGCCGCAAATATTGGTAATCCATTTGCCATTGTTTTGGATGACGAGGTGATTTCGGCACCTGTGATCCAATCCCATATTCCGGGCGGCACCGGTATCATTACCGGACGTTTTTCGATTGAGGAATCCACCAATCTTGCGGTTCTTCTCCGGGCGGGCGCTTTGCCTGCGGGGCTTGTGTTTCTTGAAGAACGCACAATTGGTCCTGAACTTGGACAAGACTCGATTGACGCCGGTAAGGTTGCGACCGTTGTGGCCTTTCTTGCGGTATTGGTATTTATGGGAATAAGCTATGGGCTCTTTGGGGTGTTTGCGAATGTGGCGCTGATCCTGAACATTGCCCTCATCTTCGGTTTGCTGAGCCTAATCGGAGCGACACTGACGTTGCCCGGAATTGCCGGCATCGTATTGACCGTCGGGATGGCTGTCGATGCGAATGTGCTTGTATTTGAGCGTATCCGAGAAGAAATAGGGTCTGTGAAAGGTCCTGCCAAAGCGATCGAACTTGGATACGAAAAGGCTCTCTCCGCAATTTTGGATGCCAACATTACAACTTTGATCACGGCTGTGATTCTGTATGCGATGGGGTCCGGTCCGGTCCGCGGATTTGCCATCACACTCGGGCTTGGCATCTTGACTTCGGTGTTTACTGCGATTTTTGTTACACGTCTCATGATCGTGATCTGGTTTGAGCGTCGTCGTCCCAAGACACTCGAGGTCTGATGAATGCGCCTTCGGCTCGTAAAGAAAAATACCTCGTTTGATTTCTTCAACCGCTGGAAGTTGTGGCTCGGTCTATCTGGAGCTCTGATGGTCGTGGCTCTCGTATCGTTTCTGTTGCAGGGGCTGAATTTCGGAATTGACTTTCGCGGTGGCACAACCATCCGAACGGACAGTACACAGCCGATTGATGTTGGAGTGTATCGCACGGCTATCAGTGTCCTAAACTTGGGGGACGTTACGATTACCGAAGTTTTTGATCCAACTTTTGAGGCCAATCAGAATGTTGCTCTGATCCGGATTCAAGCGCAGTCGGGTCAGGAAAGTGTTTCGGCCGATATTATCGAACGTGTTCGTTCGGAACTTGTTCGGGTCGTTCCAGATATCGCGTTCATTGCGGTTGAAAGTGTCGGGCCAAAAGTTTCCGGAGAGCTCATTCAGACGGCAATTATTGCTGTTGTTCTCGCCATTGCAGCGGTTCTCATTTATATTTGGTTGCGATTTGAATGGCAATTTGCCCTTGGTGCCGTGGCGGCGTTGATTCATGATGTTGTTCTGACGATTGGAATTTTCTCTGAACTCCAGATCAAATTTGATCTCGCCATTATTGCAGCCTTGTTGACCATTGTCGGCTACTCACTCAACGATACGGTAGTGGTGTTCGATCGCGTACGCGAAAATCTCCGCAAATATAAGAAGAAACCATTGGCAGAGGTTCTGAATATCTCCATTAACGAAACCCTAAGTCGCACGGTTATGACCTCGGTAACGACGTTGCTTGCATTGATTTCCTTGTTTGTCCTGGGGGGTGATGTTATTCGTGGATTTGTTTTTGCGATGATTTGGGGGGTCGTTGTTGGAACGTATTCGTCGGTTTTCATTGCGTCATCGATTTTGCTTTACCTTGGGGTCAAGCGTGACTGGACAAAATCGGCGGAGGTACCGTCATACGAATATGCAAAGCCCGATGATGAGGATATCTAAGGGAGAGCATTGACGGCTATTCCGTTCGGCAATTGACCATGTACCCTCTTTCTGTCACTTTCATCGTGTCGGGTGTGCAGTGTTCGCGGCGCACGTTTAAGGTTTGAAGTTTGACTGTTGGCGCCATGAGACGGTAGGGCAGTGTGGGCATGTTGATCGTCTTGAGGGGCAGACTTGTGTGATCCACTGGAATCTTGTGATGTCATGCTCAAGAAAACAAGCTGCGTCTGCTGTGGAAGACAGGTTTCTGGATTGTGTATCCGAAGTGGAGGTTAAGCGTCGTGAGGACATCAAAGTGATTCAGATGAATGAAACCAATTTTGCTAATCAGATGCCGATTGAGGCTTACGGTCTTGGTTATTTCCGTATTGGTCGCGAGACTATTGCGGGAGCAATTGTAACCGGTCCGTTGGGCACAACGCGGTGGGATGGCTTTTGTGATGAGCAGGTTGTATTGAAGCTGCTGGATCATATTGATGTACTTATCGTCGGTACAGGCGAGGAGATAAGCCAAATCCCGGAAGCATTCCGCTTGTCGATTGAGGACGCCGGAACTGGGATTGAGATTATGAATACCCCGACGGCATCACGGAGTTACAATGTCCTGCTCGCGGAGGGACGCCGTGTTGCTGCGGCTCTGCTGCCCACCTGACTGTACGTTAGCCGTATCATGACCAAGAACAGAAACCGTACTGTTTCATATGCGCTTTTGCGTTTCTAATCTTTGTGTTTCGCGCGGCCGTATCCCGCTGTTAGGTGGGTTAGATTTTTCTCTTGATGATGGCGACGCATTAATTGTTCGTGGACCGAATGGCGTTGGTAAAACGACGCTGCTGCGGACAATTGCTGGATTGCAACCGCCGGCTTCGGGAGACATTGAAGGTATTGATGAGAGACTTGTTTATTCGGGTCATTACGATGGCATTAAACCGACGCTCACTGTTGCCGAAAACCTTCAATTTTGGTCGCAAATCTATGGGCAGGACGGAATTGATACAGGTCTTGATTCTTTCCTGCTAACCGACTTGAGTGACCTAAGAGCCGGAGTTCTTTCAACCGGTCAAAGGCGACGGCTGGCATTGGCACGACTTGTCGTGACCGAGCGTTCCATCTGGCTTCTTGATGAACCGACAGTCTCGCTTGATGATTGCGCGGTTGAACTGTTTTGTAAAGTGGTGCGACGCCATTTGAGTCGTGGTGGTATCGTGCTCGCGGCGTCTCATGTTGATTTGAATTTCGTAGCGGACACTCTGGAACTTGAACCCTATCGCGTAATCGAATCGGCCGTCGATTCGTTCGAGGAAGCTTTTTCTTGATTCCCCTGTTGGCGCGTGATCTTCGGCTCGCCATTCGAGCGGGGAGTAGCCTGGGCTTGGGTCTCGCGTTCTTTTTGATCGTAACCGTTCTGATTCCGTTTAGTGTTGGACCAGAGCCTGTACTTTTGGCGACGATTGCACCCGGGATTCTTTGGCTTGGCGCTTTACTGGCCTGTCTGTTGTCTCTTGATCGTTTGTTCTCTTTGGACTGGGATGATGGCACTCTGGAGTTACTCGTCGTCGCTCCGTTGCCCCTTGAGGCTGTTATAGTGGTAAAGGCGCTTGCACACTGGATCACGACGGCCTTGCCTCTTGTGATTGCTGCCCCACTTTTCGGGTTGCTCTTGAATCTCCCGACATCGGGTTTTGGTTGGATTCTGGTTTCTTTGTTTGTTGGCACGCCGGCGTTGTCGATGATTGGTGCATTCGGCGCTGCACTGACTGTGGGATTGAAACGCGGCGGATTGCTGTTGTCACTCTTGGTATTGCCGCTTTATATTCCGACATTGATTTTTGGAGCCGATGTTGTGCGACGTGGTCTGTTGGGAACGGATGTGAGTGGACCTTTACTGATGCTTGGGGGAGTGAGTGCCGGCGTGATTGCTCTGATGCCTTTCGCGAGCGCGGCGGTTCTGCGCATGAATTTGCGTTGAATGGCTTTCTTCGGAATGTTGTTTAATCGAATCTAAGGATGTCTTGATGAAGTACATATGTGTTATGATTGCATGATGAAATCGGAAGGCGGCATATATTACCTGTCCGTGAGATCATTTCTCGATAATATGCACCCGTCGTTCTTTTTAACTGCTGTCTATAGTCTTGAAAGATGGCAGACGATGTGAATCATCTTGGTGATTTTTTCAATTTAAATACCATTGCGCATTAAACATGCTTCTCGACAATAAGAGTCAGGGCAATGTCCTATCGGAATTAAAGAAGTCCATTGATTCTGGCTGCACGCTCTCAATTTTGACATGTTCTCTGTCTGTATTTGGATTTGAAGCCTTGAGACGTGAACTTTCGCAAGCGGATAAAAGCCGTATCATCTTGTCAAATTGGACGGAGGGTTCATCCATTGATTTGATTGGTGGTGATACCGAGCAGCGTGCAAAGGCCTCGTTGAATCAGAAATGGTTGGCCGCAAAATGCGCGGAATGGATCAAATCCAAAACTGAAATCGGTACCGCGAACTCCGTCACAACCGCAATGCAAAATCTCTACTGCGTTGAAAGCGGAGAGCCGATTGCGATCCATGGAAGCTCGACGTTAACCGCATCTGGCCTTGGAGCCATCAAATCACCCAACTATGAGATGAACACCCTCGTGAATGAGCATGATGCGACCAGGCAAATTGTTTCATGGTTCGATACCGTGTGGAATGATCGACAGGCCCTGCGGGATATAAAGGCAGAGGTACTGCAATCTCTTGAGTTTATCGCCAGTGAAAAACCGGCCCAGCTCATTTATTTCATAACGCTCTTCAACATTTTCAAAGACATAATCGAACACATTGATGAAGAGAATATCATCCGCTCAAAAACGGGTTTCAAAGACACCATGATTTGGAACACGCTCCATAAGTTTCAAAAAGATGGTGTGCTCGGCGCCATCGACAAGCTTGAGCGTCACAATGGGTGCATTATTGCCGACAGTGTTGGTCTTGGTAAAACCTTCGAAGCCTTGGCCGTCATAAAATATTATGAGTTGCGCAATGATCGTGTTCTCGTACTGGTGCCCAAACGCCTTCGTGAAAACTGGACGGTCTATACCGTCAACGATAGGCGCAACCTGTTGGAAGGCGATCGTTTCAACTATGATGTCCTCAATCACACGGATTTGAATCGAACCATAGGGACTTCGGGTGAGATCAATCTCGCAACGCTTAATTGGGGCAATTATGATCTGGTTGTCATTGATGAGTCACATAATTTCAGGAACAACGAGATCAAACGCGATAAGATCACGCGATACCAACGCCTAATGGATCAAATCATCCGAGCGGGGGTCAAAACGAAAGTGTTGATGCTTTCGGCAACACCCGTAAACAATCGGATGAATGATCTCAAAACTCAGGTGGCATTTATCACAGAAGGAAATGATGGAGCGCTCGGTGATAGTGGAATCAATAGTCTCGACAACACGTTACGTCTCGCTCAAACACATTTTAACAAGTGGCTGAAACTGCCAGCGGAAGAGCGTAAGACAGAATCCTTGCTCGAGAGTCTTAACTTTGAATATTTCAAATTGCTTGACTTACTCACGATTGCGCGATCCCGGAAACACATCGAGAAATATTACGACACATCGGAAATCGGGAAATTTCCTGAGCGTCTCAAGCCGATCAACTTCAAGCCCGATATCGATATTTCTGGCACCTTCCCAGCCCTTAAAGATGTCAATCGTTCTATTAAACGTTTGAATCTCGCAGCCTATGCTCCTTTGGAATATGTCCGTAGCGACAAAAAAGCAGAATACAGTCGCAAATACGACCAGGAAGTGAGCGGTGGTCAGTCGATCTTGAAACAGACGGACCGAGAGCGAAATCTGATTCATCTGATGCGCGTCAACATGCTCAAACGGATGGAAAGCTCAATCCATTCTTTCGCTCTGACGGTTGAGAAAATTCATGACCAGATCGACAGCCTATTGACCAAAATTGAAGCCCATGAAGAGGGTGAATTTGAAGAGCTAAACATCGAAGAGATTGAGACGGATGCGCCCGAATTTGAGGACTTCCTCATCGGGAGTAAGATCAAGGTCCTTATTAAGGACATGGATCTGGTCCGTTGGAGGCAAGATCTTTCAGAGGACCGTAATCAACTGACCGAACTCTTGGGACAAGCCAAGAAGGTCTCAGTGCGTGAAGATGCCAAGTTGGCCGAGCTGAAGTGTGTGATTGAAACCAAAGTCCAAACACCGATTAATGCGGGCAACAAAAAGCTCATCGTCTTTACGGCCTTTGCCGATACGGCAAACTATCTCTACGAGAATCTGAACCAATGGGGTACGGATATTGGCCTCCATTCTGCCTTGGTTACGGGATCATCGGGGAGCAAATCGACGCTTCAAGGTGTTCGCAAAGATCTCAATTCAATCCTGACCAATTTCTCACCAATTTCAAAAGAGCGTACAAAAGTTGATCCGAATGCCCGTCATGAAATTGATATTCTCATTGCAACCGACTGTATTTCCGAGGGTCAAAATTTGCAGGATTGTGACATGCTCATCAATTACGACATTCACTGGAATCCCGTTCGGATCATCCAGCGTTTTGGTCGTATTGATCGACTGAACTCAACCAACGACAAGATCCAACTTGCCAACTTCTGGCCAAACATGGAACTCGACGAATATATCAATCTTGAAGCACGGGTAAGCGGACGCATGGTGCTGTTGGATATCTCTGCGACGGGTGAAGAAAATGTCATTGAGCAGGATGAACGGAAGCATATGAATGATCTGGAATATCGTCGCAAGCAGATGCAGCAGCTTCAGGACAGCGTCATTGATCTTGAGGATATGGAGGGAAGTGTATCCATCACCGACATGACGCTTAATGACTTTCGCATGGATTTGTCGTCGTTTATGAAAGACAGTCTGCATACGCTCGAAACAGCCCCAACGGGCTACTACGCATCAGTACGGCCTGAAATATCCGAGGCTGTGACCGGAGTTATCTTTTGTCTGCGTGATATCCATGGCAAGATGGATACGCACGAAAACGACGCGCTTGCGCCATATTTTATTGTCTATATCAGCGAGGCTGGCGAGGTTGTCTTCAACCATCTGCAAGTCAAACGAAGCCTTGATATTATGAAAAAATTGGGGGCAACGAAAATTGTGTCCGATGCGCAGGCGGTGGCCATTGTTAATGCGGAAACCAAGAACGGACGCGATATGAGCCAGTATCGCGACCTCTTGGATAGGGCGATTGAAAGCATTGTCGGCAAATCGGAAGAAAAGGGTATTGAAAGCTTGTTCAGCCGTGGCGGAACCGTAACTGGGCTGGATCATGTTCAAGGTGTAGGTGACTTGGAAGTGGTGAGCTTCATCATCATTAAGGATACGTCATGATCACCGCTTTTCTCGATCGTCTTGGTCTGCCTCAATCGTGTGAACTAGATCGTACGGTTTCCAAAAGGATGTTGTCGGAGAATGTGGATTTGAATGTGACCGACAAGAAGGCACTGAAAGACGATATAGCAAAAATAAGGTGGACGCATACGCTTAAGCCATCCACAATCAATATTGCACCTTACATCGATCAGATTCATGAATATGCCGAGATCGCTATACTTAGTATTGTGATCGTAAAACCTGAACGTGTCCGACGCATTGCCACATTCATCCATAAAGCCATTCCATATGCGACTTTTTTGGTTTTTGGATATGCCGATCAGGTGGCAGTTAGTGTGGCGGATAAGCGCATCAACCAGGCCGATAAATCGAAGTGGGTGGTTGAGAACAGCTGGTTGACGCCGTGGTTTGATCCGCAAGTTAAACACGGACCAACCCATGCGTTTGTCGCGGACTCCTATAGCTCACGGTTACCCTTTAGCACCTTTCTTGCGTTCTACGGTGCATTGCGGGATCGGGTGATCGCTTTGATTGCAGCCGAGCACACCGGTCGTTACAAATTGGCGACCTCAGAGGCGACCGAAAACCGTATTGAGCATTTGCATCAGATTGAAGAACACACCCGCATGATTGCCAAGCTCAAAACCAAGCTAAAAAGGACACGGCAAATAGCCGTGCAAATTACTCTTAATACCGAGATAAAAAAGCACAAAGATGCTATAATCAAGTTAAAGTTGAAGATGTAAATCTAAGTATCAATATTTAAAACATAACTTATCCAAAATAAAAGACAAACCATGCAACGAGTAACCCAAAAAGATGGTGAGAGTGCTGATCTCATCGGTGACAATGTTGAACACATGAAACAGCTGTTTCCTGAAGCATTTAATGAGAACGGTGTTGATTTCGATGTGTTGCGTCAGCTTTTGGGCGATGAGAGCGTGCTGGATGAAGGCGAAGAAAAATATGGCCTGAATTGGCACGGTAAAAAGAAAGCACGTCAGATTGCCCTGACTCCGAGCATGGGAACTTTATTGCCTTGCCCAGAAGAGAGCGTGGATTGGGACACAACCCAGAACCTCTTCATCGAAGGTGATAATCTCGAAGTCTTAAAGTTGTTGCAAAAAAGCTATGCCAATAAAGTTAAGCTGATCTATATTGATCCGCCGTATAATACAGGTAAGGAATTCGTCTATCCTGACAACTATCGGGATAATCTTGATACCTATCTCAAATACACAGGGCAAAAGGGCGCAGAAGGTCTCAAGCTCACATCAAATACCGAGACAGGTGGACGCAAGCACACCAACTGGCTCAATATGATGTATCCGCGATTGAAGTTGGCTCAGCAGATGCTGTCTAATAAAGGAGTTATCCTTATATCAATAGATGACAATGAATACGTCAATCTAAAGAAAATTTGCGATGAAATTTTCGGTGAAGAAAATTATAGGAATACTATACTTACTCGGCGGAGAGTAAAAAGTCTGAACGCCCAGTTCGCGGCTGACGGTTTGTACAGTCTAAACGTGGGTTTTGAGTATGTTTTAGTATATGCAAAGAGTCGGCAATTTTTGATGAATGCGCTACGAATGCAGAAGCAAAATGTGCCGACTAAAGGAAGTTGGAACGTATTTTGGAGTGGGGCAGATAGACCCACGATGCGTTATCCACTTTTAGACTTTAGACCACAGACTGGACAATGGCGTTGGTCGCAGGAGAAAGCTTTGGTGGCCGTCGCAAATTATAAAAAATATCGGAGGGACTTCTCCAATTCAATGAGTCTTAATGACTACTGGCGAAGAACCGGAGAAGAATTGAAGTTTATCCGTCGCATAAAAAATGGGACAGGAAAAAATGGAGGCGTTCAATATTGGATTCCTCCTTCAGAAACTGCACTGAGGACTTCAAATTGGACTGATATAGAGGTTTCTCAGATTAGGAAAGACTTTGATCTTCCATTTGAGAACCCAAAGAGTGTTGATCTTGTTGTCGAGTTGATTAAACTCCTTAACTCAGATCATTGTATTGTAATGGATTTCTTTGCTGGATCATCAACTACTGCACATGCCGTAATGAAATTGAATGCCATAGATGGCAGTAACCGAAGCTATATATCAGTCCAACTTCCTGAAATTACGGATGAAAAATCAGAGGCATTCAAGGCTGGGTATTCGACCATTGCCGAGATTTCCAAAGAACGCATCCGACGCGCTGCAAAGAAAATTCAAGAAGAAAATCCCGAATATAACGGTGATCTAGGCTTCAAAGTCTTCAAACTCGCACAATCCAGCATTCGTGTCTGGAACCCGGGTCGGGACAATCTAGAAGAAACCTTGCTTAGCCATCAGGAGCATGTGCTTGAAGGGCGTACCGAACAGGATTTGCTGTATGAACTTTTGCTCAAACGTGGTGTTGATCTGACGGTACCAATTGAAACCCGTCAAATAGTTGGCAAGACGGTCTACTCTATTGGAGCCGGCGTTCTCTTTGCCTGCCTTTGCCCCGCAATGGATATTGATAACGTTGAGCCTTTGGCGGAAGGTATTTTAGCTTGGCGGAAAGAGCTTGATCCTGAAGCCGATACGCATGTGTTCTTCCGCGATAGTGCATTTAACAACGATAATGTCGCCAAGACAAACATGGCCGCCATTCTGGAACAGAACGGCATCACCCATGTACGTAGTTTGTAGTTAATCAATACACCAGAATGAAACTCCATTTTGAAGACAATCTTGATTATCAACTTCGCGCCATTCAGTCCGTGGTCGGACTTTTTAAAGGCCAGGAAGTGTCACGATCTGAATTTACTGTCACCTACCAGCCTGAAAGCGATCCACGGCGCTCACTTGGCTTGATAGAAAATCAGCATGGCGTTGGGAACAGGTTGCATCTGATCGATGACGATATTTATGACAATCTGAAGTCTATGCAGTTGGATAACGGGCTTGTGCCGTCAAATACCTTGGAGTCTGGTGATTTCACGGTCGAGATGGAAACCGGGACGGGCAAAACCTATGTCTATCTGCGCACCATGTTTGAGTTGCACCGTGAATACGGTTTTACAAAATTCGTGATCGTTGTGCCATCGGTTGCCATCAAGGAAGGAACTTATAAAACACTTGAAATCACTCGTGAGCATTTTGAGGTACTGTATCCCAAGGCTAAGGGCTATGAGTATTTCCTGTATGATTCATCCAAGCTGGGTCAAGTGCGAAACTTTGCGACCAGTTCGAATATTCAGATTATGGTCACGACCGTTGGAGCAATCAACAAAAGAGATGTGAACAATCTCTATAAGGAAAATGAAAACACGGGTGGTGAAAAGCCGATTGATCTGATCAAGGCGACCAATCCCATTATCATCGTGGATGAACCGCAATCCGTGGACGGAGCGCTGGGGAAGGGGAAAGGTCGTGAGGCGTTGGATGCGATGCAGCCTCTTTGCACCTTACGTTATTCCGCTACTCATGTCGCTAAGCATCATATGGTTTACCGTCTGGACGCAGTGGATGCGTATGAGCGTGATCTGGTGAAGCAGATTGAAGTGGCTTCGCTGTATGTTGAAGGTGACCACAACAAGCCGTACATACAGCTCATTGACACATCAAACCGCAAGAATAGTATCGTAGCCAAAGTCGAATTGGATGTGCAATATGGCAACAATATCAAGCGTGAAGTGCTCACGGTTGAAGATGGTGATGATCTCGCAGAGCTCACGAAGCGCGCCATCTATGAAAATATGTCGATTGGCGAAATTAATGTGCGCAATGAGACCCTTCAGGTTAAAGGCCCACAGTTGGATCAGGTGTTACACATTGGTGAGGCTATTGGAAGTGTGAGTGGGGATGCGCTCAAGAGGCTGATGATCCAGCGCACAATTAAAGAGCACCTCGACAAAGAAATGCGTTTTCAGGCTGCGGGTATTAAGGTGAAGGTGTTGAGCCTCTTCTTTATTGATAAAGTTGAGCATTACCGCGCCTATGACGAGGATGGAAATCCGACCAAGGGCAAATATGCCCAGATGTTTGAAGAGGAATATATCAAGCTTGTTAAGTCATCGGACTATCAAACTTTGTTTTATAACGTCGGTCTCAGCGTTAATGTCGAAGACGTGCATGAGGGTTATTTTTCAATTGACAAAAAGAACACATGGCAGGACACGGCTGAAACCAGACAAGCAGATCGCGACAATGCCGAACGCGCTTATAATCTCATTATGAAAGACAAAGAGAAGCTTTTGAGCTTTGACACAAAGCTTAAGTTCATCTTCTCTCATTCAGCCTTGAAAGAAGGTTGGGACAATCCAAACGTTTTCCAGATCTGCACGTTACGTGATATTGGCACAGAACGTGAACGTCGTCAGATCATCGGCCGCGGCTTGCGTCTAAGCGTCGATCAAGATGGCCAGCGTATCCGTGATAAGAATGTCAACGTCCTCACTGTGATTGCGAACGAAAGTTACGAGGACTTTGCGGACAAGCTGCAAAAAGAAATTGAGGATGACACTGGCATTTGTTTCGGTGTTGTGGACGAAGAGACGTTTGCCGCAATTCGAATTAAAAGTAAGAATGGTGAGGAGAAAGCTCTTGGTGTTGAGGCATCCAAGGTAATGTGGAATTTTCTTAAAGAACAAAACTATATCGATCATGAGGGCCGGATTCAGGATACGCTGCGTGCCGTCTTGGAGGATGACAGTCTTGAATTACCGGAAGAGTTTTCAGCTTACCGAGCAGATGTAATCAATATTTTGAAAAAGCTGGCGGGGAAACTGGATATCAAAAATGCGGACGAGCGCCGTACAATCACGACACGAGAGGCTATCTTGGATGGGGATGATTTCAAGGCTCTATGGGATCGTATCAAACATAAGACGACCTATCGCGTTGCTTTTGATAATAATAAGCTGATCAACGATTGCGCACAAGCTATCGAAGAAAGCGCTCCGATTACAAAGACCCGGGCTCAATTCCGCAAGGCAGAGATTGCAATTGGTCAAGGTGGTGTGGAAGGAACCGAGACTGCAGTATCGGCGTTCACAACAATTTCTGAGAACGATATTGAGTTGCCGGATATTATCACGGATCTGCAAGACAAGACGCAGCTCACGCGTGGCAGTATTGTTCAGATTTTGCGGGATAGTCGCAGAATTGAGGACTTTAAGCGCAATCCGCAGCAATTCATTCACCAGTCTGCGGAAGCAATCAATCGCATCAAGCACTTGGCGCTTGTTGATGGTATTCGTTACAAGCGCCTCGGCAATGCCGATTATTATGCACAAGAACTATTCACTTCGAAGGAGCTCACGGGTTACCTGAAAAACATACTTGAAGTGCAAAAATCGGTTCATGAATATGTGGTTTATGACTCCGTTGGGACAGAGCGCATCTTCGCAGAAGACTTGGAAAAGAATGAGGCCGTCAAAGTTTATGCCAAATTACCTTCCTGGTTTCAGATTCCAACGCCTCTTGGAACATATAATCCGGACTGGGCTATATTGATCGAGGAAAACGGATCAGAACAGATCTACTTTGTCGTTGAGACGAAAAGTAGTGGTTGGTGGGATGATCTGCGCCACCTAGAAGACGCAAAAATCGAATGTGGTGCAAGGCACTTTGAAGCTCTTTGCGGGGCAGACAAGAATCCTGCAAAATTCATAAAGGCCACTTCCGTAGACGATGTTATGGCGCATGTTTTAGTTTACAATAAAGAATGTGGTTAGAAGTGATAGCAAAATGCGGTCACTGGCTACCCGATTACGGCTATGGATAATGTCCGACCTTTACAGGATTCTGATGTGATGCCCATGAAAGTGAATCTTAGACAGCTGAATTCAGTATGGGAATTTGCCAATCCGGTAAAGTTTCTGAAGTGGACAGAACGTGTATTACCTTACCTTTGGATTGTGGCAGCACTCAGTTTGTTGGTCGGTCTTATTTGGGGGTTTTTCTTTACACCGGACGACTATCGACAAGGTTCAACCGTCAAGATCATTTACTTGCATGTCCCCGCTGCTCTCATGGCGATCAATTGCTGGTTGATGATGTTTGTTGCATCCGCCGTCTGGTTCATCCGTCGTCATCACGTGAGCGCATTGGTTGCGCGTGCCGCCGCACCCGTCGGTATCTTTATGACCCTTATTGCATTGGTGACGGGCGCACTTTGGGGACAGCCAATGTGGGGAACGTGGTGGGCTTGGGAACCGAGATTGACGTCCTTTCTTGTTTTATTCTTGTTTTACCTGGGTTATGTCGCACTCTGGGAAGCGATCGAAAACCCGGATGTCGCTGCGGATCTCACATCCATGCTGTGCTTGGTGGGATCGATCTTTGCCTTGCTCAGCCGTTATGCCGTATTGTTCTGGAGTCAAGGTTTGCACCAGGGAGCGACATTGAGTCTGGATAAAGAGGAGAACATTTCTGATGTTTTTTTCTTTCCGCTTCTGGTTTGTATTGCAGGTTTTATGTTCTTATTTGTAGCACTCGTGCTGTATCGGACCGGGACGGAAATCCGGGCACGTCGGATTCAGTCATTGATGGCGCGAGAGGGTAGAGGTCATAATGCCTGATTTAGGAAAATACACAGATGTTGTATTGTCGGCGTACGGTGCTTCGGTGGTTTTATTGACAATGATTGTTGTTGTGTCTGTATTGCGAGGCAGAAAGATCAGAGCGGACATGCATCGGATGGAAAGTAAGCGCAATGACGAAACTTAAATTGCCTCCACTGATGATCATTCCGCCAGTGGCATTCATTGCATTGATTTCGTTATTTTACATCGGAATGTATCGTGACGACCCTGATGCGTTGCCATCATCGCGTATTGGTCAGCTCGCGCCACCGGTTGTTTTATCGACACTTCCCGGAAAAACGGCTTTTGATGATGCGAGTTTGAGGTCCGGAGATGTTTCGTTGGTGAATTTCTGGGCAAGTTGGTGTGCTCCTTGCCGTGCAGAGCACCCACAACTGGAGAAATTAGCTGAGGAAGGTGTGACGATTCTTGGTGTAAATTACAAGGATCAGCCGACAAAAGCGCTGTCGTTTCTGGATAATTTGGGGGATCCTTACCGTGCGGTTGGATCTGACGAGAAGGGTCGCATGGCACTTGATTGGGGATTATATGGGGTGCCGGAGACGTTTGTAATCGCCGGCAACGGTACCGTGGTTCTGCGGTTTGCGGGACCAATCACCGAAAGCGTGCTTGAAAATAAAATCCGCATCGCCATGAAGGAAGCTAGGCAGATGATAAACTGATTGGAAATTCGGGAAGCACGTGTGTGAAAAATCCAGATTTTTCGACATTCTCTTATCGATTCATCTTAAATTTCCTATTTGATTGTCTTCGTGTCCGATAATGTTAGCGCGATGTAACAAAACCTTGATAGCTGAACAAAGTCGCAATCCTTTTGTTGCGTCCATTTTGGGAAAGATCTTTTACTCGTTGGCCGTATGCGCACGCGTTTGCGAGTGATTACGACGATCACATCCTCTTGAATCGCCAAAGTGTTCCGCTGAATCAGCTTGTGTAGGCCCTTTACGCACGAAGGGGTAAAATGGCAAGATTTTAGAGTTGCACCCTTGAAGCGTTTTTGATGCGATCGATTGTTGCAACCTCGACACTGAAGTGGCAGGCAATCGCACGGATGGACTGGCCGTCCCGGATTATCTTGGCCGCTTCGGATTGCTGATGTCGTATGAGTTTGGGTTTCCCGCCGAACCGGACTCCGCGCTTTCGAGCCACTTGCCGTCCCTCCTCGGTTCGATCCTTGATGAGGTTGCGTTCAAACTCGGAATGTCCTGCAAAACCAGTAAGTAGGAACTTGCCCATCGGACGGGTTGTATCCACCCAAGGCTCCCGGAGGGATTTGAAATTGACACCCTGATTCTCCAGTGTACGGGTGATTTCAAAAAGATTATGCGTGGAGTGGGCCAGGCGGTCCAGACTGGTGACAATGAGCGTGTCTGCGTCCGAAATATCCCTCAGCATGATCTCCAGCTGGGTGCGCTTGCGATCATATCCGGTGTGTTTTTCCTGGTAAATGCGCTGACAATCAGCGTTGCGGAGCTGCGCGATCTGGGCTTCGAGCTTTTGTACGGTCGTTGACGCCCATGCATATCTGATCAACAAAAGAATGTCGATCGTGCATTTGATTGACAATGTTCAAATTTCGTGATGGCCTTTTGGCGTATTGCCGGCGCGTTTTGGATAAAGG
>JAPORU010000005.1 GCA_026710045.1 Aestuariivita sp.
GCGGATGGAACAGAGGCCGCTTTGGACGCAGCCTTCGCGCAGATCCGGGACCGGGGCTATGCCGAAAAGTATCGTGACCGGAAGGAGCCTATCCACTGGATCGCAATCGCCTGCGGACGCGACACGCGTAACCTGCTGGATATCCGGGTCGAGCCGGTAGTCTTTCCGTAACGGGTTACGGGCATCGTTTCATCTGGCATACAGATTTATACCTCGTGATGACAACCGATCAGAATCGCTAACATGCCAGGTCACTCTGAAACAAATTGGCGCAACTGAGATTACATCCCTACCCCGAGTTACTGGCGATCCGCGCCCCATCAACCAATGCCCTTAGTTTGGCGTAAGCAATGTCGGAATCGACAGCACCAAAGCCGGCAAAGGTTCCAAATCCACAATCGGAACCCGCAATAACGCGCGCAACACCGACCATATCGATAAAGCGCGTCAACCGCTCCGCGACAAGTTCAGGATGCTCAACAAAATTTGTCGTACTATCAACCACCCCCGGAACCAATACTTTGTCCTCTGGTATTTCCGCTGTGCGGTCTCGAAATACCTTCCATTCATGACCATGGCGCGGATTTGACGTCTCAAACAAAACATAACGCGCTTTCACGGACATTAACGTGTTGAACATCCGGGACATCGGAATATCACAAATATGAGGACCCTCGTAATTGCCCCAACAAATATGCACCCGAATCCGATCCTTCGACACATTCCTCAAGGCATGATTAAGCGCCCTGACATGCCCGTCCGCTATTTTGATGAACTCCTGATCAGATACATCTGAAAAAAGCATATGACGCGAGAGCGCCAAATCAGGGCAGTCCAGCTGCAAATCCAAACCCGCGTCCACGATCGTTTCATACTCCTCTTGCATCGCGTCCGCCAAGGCCTCCAAATACGCGTCACGGGTCGCATAATAGTTGTTTTGCAAGAACAAAGAGATGACCCCCGGGGACGCAGCGTTCATAAAGCCACGTTCAACGCCATGCTGCGTCATCGCGGACCTTAAATTTGAAATGTCCTTCTGCAGCTCCTCCTGCCCCTTGGATTTCACATCTCCGATACACATCGGACGCGCATACTGAGGCGTTCCACCGTCATCCGCCAATCGCCTGAGAAACGTGGGAAACAGTTTTAAATCAGCCGGGGGATTGCGCGGACTATCACCGCCAAACCCCTCATAACGATCCTTCACATAGGTTGCATACGATATCTTGGAGGTTTCGCCATCACTGACGATATCGATCCCAACGTCAACTTGTCGCCGCACCGTCTCAGCAACCGCCGAAGCCATACAGTGATCAAATGCCTGTGGATTAAACTCTTGCTCGTTCTCCCGAGCAAAAATGAAATCAGTAACCGCTTGGGTCCGTGGCAAGCTACCAACATGTGTGGTTAAGATTCGCGCCATTATTCACCCCGAGATCTCTTTTGCCCCAATAAGTCATTCCGTAACCATAATGTCACCGCAACGCATATGCCAGGCTTGGTCGCTACAATGCCGGGATGTGGAACCCGCAGGATCATCCGTTGCAACGACCCGATAAAGCGCGGCTTCACCGCGCGTTGCAGGACTCATCTCATACTGATGCGCCAGAGGCATGGACATCGTATCACCCGCCGCCAATGTGACACTGCCCCAATCACCACGAATATCCCAATGCCCCTTTACAGGCATTAAGACCGATGGACGTGACGTGATGGAGCAACAGGAAGAATCCGTCGTACCCGCAAGAAACTCAACCTCGAAGCCAGGACGATCGTGTAACAGAGCCTTATCACCAATCACGCGAATGGGACTGCGATCAGCAAGCGCGACCATATCCCAATATCGTGCAACACAGTTTGGAAGAACATCGAACGTTGTCGGTTCCAAACGTTTTGCAAGCTCACGATCCGACATCAACGGCATGAGGTCCACCCCATCCGGTAAAGCTTCACCCTTACGCGAATCATAGAGGCGACCGTTCTCTGCCAGCATCAACCCATGCGCGGCCGCGTCCTCGATCACCTGAGGAGCCCATACCACGCCTCCACCCGCATCATCTCCACCTAAGATCGCCATAATCATTCCGTAATCAGAACCAATATTCTCGAACCCGCGGAACATCCCCGTTGGAATGTTGAAAATATCACCTGGCTCCAGCACCACTTCACCGGCATCTCCCCAACGACCCCAGAAAAATCTCCAACGGCTTGACAGAACAAAAAATACCTCCGCCGTAAAATGATCGTGCAAAGAATTACGACATTTTGAAGGCTGACCAGCGGCTCCGATATTGAAACCATGCGGCTCTGGGATATGCACATACTGCTCCGGGTTTTCAGACACACCCCCACCGATTATCGCGAAATTCTCCTTTTGATCACTTCCCGGCGTGTGTGCATCAATGAAGGCTGCCTTACAGGGTTTCAAGTCAGCGTACCGAACAATACGATCCTCTATGTCCTCAGCCGGCATCGAACTCATCCTCCTTACCTCCTAAAACTCACAATCGCGACGCATCAATGAAAGATCACAGCAAAACATCACGTTGTCTCTAAATAATTTCCGAGAAATTTAGAATTTGCTTCCAGATAGATACTTCATCAATCAATACCCACTCACGTCGAACGCCCCGTGGACCAAACTCGACATGACTCGCTCCCATCACAAAGACCTCGGCCGCAGTTGGAGTACCAAACGCCCCCCAACCATCGTGTTTGCCGGAGAGAGTCCAGCGCAGCGCAGCACGTGGAGACATATTTTTGTCATTTCGACCCATCTGATGGCATACCTTGAATACGGCAGACGGGAAAGAAGAGCGCAGCCCCATCCAGAACTGATCCACTCCGGAATGGGAATGTGCCGTAACCCCACCCGGATATTCAAGTTGCACCGCTCGATCATAGGTCTTGGGAACAACGTTAAACTCGGCATTCATAATACGTTGAACAATGTCCGCATAAGCCTGTGCCCACTCACTCTCGTTGCCAAAGCCCGTATACGGCCCAACCACATCATTCGCATATGAATAAGGCTCAACCCAATGATCAATATCCGCTTCATGCGTGAGTAACTTTCGAGCATATTCCTGAGGAGTCTGCTCCAGCTGACGAACAATCGCACCTTGATCACGAATAATCCATTCATCATCAATAACGCCATTGGCGACATGACAGTCCGCGATAATGCGATATTTCAAGGTTTGATTGGATGCTGGACCATACAGACCCGGATGTGACTTTGTCGCAGTCGAGATCAAACGATGCGAAGACAAGATGCCGTTGTTGGGCGCATCACACCAAATCACATCCTCTCCCAGCAAGGTACGATCAGGAAACTCGGCCAACGTCGCCATTGTCGCCGAAATAACATGCTCATTCCCGATAACCACGGACGCCGGGGAACGTACAATGATATTCGGCGCGTAATGTCGCCTCAATGCGGCGATATCACGGTCCTCCCAGATTTGCCACGTGATCCCAAGAATATAGTCTGGGACATTCTCATACTCTGTTTCACCGAAATTCATGTATCGTTTCCTCTCTTGGAACTCGTGCAGTATTTCGAATGACAAGGGGTCCATCAATTTCAATGCGCTGAGGTTTCACATCTGGATTCTCGATGTTATCGAGCAATATATCGACGGTGTGCGCAACAAGTCGATTAACGGGCTGTCGAACCGTTGTAAGATTGTAGGATGGCCACGCCGCGGCCGGGACGTCGTCATAACCAATAATCGAAACGTCTCCTGGTAAGTCCATTCCCAATTCATATCGAAGCGTATCCATGACGGCAAAGGCCATATGATCATTGGCAACAAAAATCGCATCAGGAGGATCACTCCGAAACATACGCCGCGCGGCGGCTTGCGCCTCTTCGGTCACAAAGTTGCCAACCTCTCGAGAGTACAATCCCACTCCCGCCCGCTCGAGCTCATCAACAAACCCCGCTTCACGATCTCTTTGCGTAGACGCGCCTTCCCAACCAGCAATATACCCGACCTTCCGATAACCACCGGCCAAGAAAAATCTGGCAACTTTTCGACCACCCGATGCATTCGCCGAAGTGATCGCGGACAAGTGCGGATTGTCTTGTGCCCGATTAAACATAACCAGTGGAACTTTTGCGGACAGACAACTCTCAGACAACTCGGATGACAAAGCGACAGACGCCGCAATGATACCATCAACCTGATAATCAAGAAGATCTTCAATCACACGATCAACATTGCCTGCGGTTGTTGAAGTCATGAAAACCAACACATGATAACCGCGTTGTTGAAGAACATTCGACAACCGCTCTAAAGCCTCCGGATAGAATTGATTATTCAAATAAGCGACAACCAGCCCGATCATACGACTCTTGCCAGATACCATAGCGCGAGCAAGCACATTAGGGCGGTAACCAAGCTCGTCGGCAGCCATTCGAACCTTCTTGACGGTATTTTCGGAAACGGACGCACCCGGAGTAAACACCCGACTCACCGCAGACTGGCTGACACCGGCCAAACGTGCGACTTCCGACGATGTCACTTTGGTGGAACGCATCAATCAGCCGTCCAACCGCCGTCAATCATCAGAGATGCACCAGTTACGAGCGCCGATGCGTCCGATGCCAAATACACCACTCCGCCCATGACATCTTCAACTTCACCCGGTCTCCCAAGCTTGATCTTGTCAAGTATCCAGACACGCTTGGCAGGATCTTCAAATGTGTTCTGCGTCAAATCTGTGAGAATGAATGTCGGGCAGATGGTGTTTACACGAATCTTGAACGGACCAAACTCAAGTGCCATGGCTTTGGTGAAACCTTCAACGGCAAATTTTGACGCACAATAAACAGCACGGTCAATCCCGCCTACATGTCCCATTTGACTCGAAATAGTAATCAGACTGCCTGCGCGCCCCGCCGCGATAAGATTACGCGCAACGATCTGGGTTAAAAAATAAGCGCCCCGCAAATTGACAGCCATTACCGTATCAAAATCCTCCAGGCGCGTCTCGAGAGCCTTGCCATGTCGCGCCAGACCCGCAGAATTTACCAAAATGTCGAAAGGGCCCTGCTGATTAACAACCCGCTCTACTGCACGGACATCCGCCACATCCAATTCAACCGGACACGCATTCCATTTTTCTTTACGCATCGCCTGCGCAAGTTCATTAAGACGATTAATCCGCCGTGCTGCCAGGACAACATCCGCCCCATACTCAGCCAAGGCTACTGCACAAGCCATGCCAATTCCAGACGATGCGCCCGTCACAAGCGCCCGTTTTCCATCCAAACGCATAGGTGGGGTTCGGGGCAGTTGCATTACACCTCCTGAATTGGAAAAGGGATGTCTCCAAACACCCGGGCCTTATTGAATTCCCTCATACGACCAAAGACATCAACATTAAGTTGCCGATACACGTCCAAGAGATCAACCATCACCCAATTCTCACGAATGAGGCCGTTCTCGACCCGCCAGAAATCAAGGCTGCGCATGGTCACACGTCGACCGGATGGCGCAATCCCTAACCAACCATCCTGTGTCACGGTTTGAATCATATTCGGCCAACCTGTGACTGCGGCATAATTGGCATCTCCGAAAAAATGATAGATGATTTCATCCAAATATTGACCGCGATCCGGCATCGCCCGAAGAAATGGAATTTGATGCCAGTTACGAAACCCGGCTATACCACGTCCCGTGCCGATCCCGGCTGGACCGTACCAATTCATCTTTGGATGCCAAAACCGCTCCATCTCCATGACGTCCGCGCCGCCGTGAGATGGATGACGCTTCATGTACGTAAGCATCTCAATGATAAGATCACGCGTTGCTCGCGACTCGGCTTCGTTCCACGGCTCGGAAACCAATCCATCCATAGACGCCGGTGACGGGATACAAAACTCCCGGCCGAGCGATGGTGCCAGCGGCCACGCACGCGCCTGCATCATAATCTCCGGAATGTCCCAGATCGCTTGAAATTCAATAACCTTTTCGTCCTCAAACCGAAAGAACTCGTGAAACCGCAGATGTGCGAGATGGCCGGTCGGTGGAATATCAAGCCATGACGAAACAAAGGTCCCGAAATAATGTCCGGCACTGCCAACCCAATATCCGCCATGCTCGGTCAATCCAGCCACCAAGATCCAAGTGCGTCGCTCAAGATCCGGCATCGCCTTCACAAGCGGCATATAACAGGTATCAATAAACGATTCCGAGCCGTCTAAATCCCCAAATGGAGAGCACATGCGGATGTGGGCCCTGTCCAAAAATAACGCAGCAAATGACCGCCGCAACGCCACTTCATCAAAATCATAGAGATGGGCGTGGGCAGCAGAGACCAATTGCTTGTGCCGCGAATGAATATCAACCAATCGATCACCCCTAACGTTGTCAATGATTACCGAATGCATCCATTTGTGACATCCGTAACGGTTTTACTCAGCCGCTTGACCATAAGGAATGTTTCGCCCCCCATAGCGGCGAACACGGATGTTGCATTGTTCGGCATGACCCACAAAACCCTCCAAAATGCTCAGCCGAGAGCCAAATGCACCAATTTTTGCGGCCGCCTCGTCTGTTGTGATTTTTTGATACGAATGAGTCTTCAGAAACTTTCCGACCCAAAGTCCGCCCGTATAACGCCCCGCACCTTTTGTTGGCAGCGTGTGATTTGTACCAATGACCTTATCACCATTCGCTACATTGGTCCTTGGCCCAAGGAACAGGGCCCCATAACTGTGCAAGTTCTCGAGAAACCAATCGTCACGGTCCGTCATAACCTGAACATGTTCATAGGCCATGTTATTCGCAACATGCAGCATTTCAGCGTAGCTGTCACACAAAACAACATCGCCATAATCACGCCAACTTTCACCGGCCGTATCGGCTGTTGGGAGACTCGCCAGAAGACGATCGCATTCCGCAATGGTCGCTTCGGCAAGCATTTTACAATTTGTGATCAGACAGGCGGGAGAGTTGTAACCATGTTCGGCCTGTCCGAGCAAGTCTGTTGCGCACAACTCTGCATCCACGGTATTGTCCGCAATGACCATGGTCTCGGTTGGACCCGCAAACAAGTCAATACCAACGCGGCCGAAAAGCTGTCGCTTCGCTTCGGCCACATAGGCATTACCCGGTCCAACAAGCATATCAACCGGTTGAATGCTCTGCGTCCCGAATGCCATCGCTCCAACAGCCTGAATGCCACCTAACACTAAAATCTCATGCGCACCGCCCCAGTGCATCGCAGCCACAATCGCCGGATGCGGATCACCATCAACAGGTGGAGCCGAGGCAACAATGCGCGGAACACCCGCCACAGACGCGGTAACAACCGACATATGGGCACTCGCCACCATTGGGAACTTTCCTCCTGGCACATAGCAACCAACACTCTGCACAGGAATGTTGCGATGACCCAAGAAAACACCCGGAAAAGTTTCAACCTCGATGTCGGTCAGAGCCTTTCGTTGCTCTTGCGCAAAATTCCGAATTTGAGTTTGTGCGAACAGAATGTCTTCCTTGTCGCGCGGTGTCACATTTTGAATGATCGCATGAATGTCACTCTCTGAGAGGCAAAAACTCTCACACGCGTAATTGTCAAATTGTTGTGCAAGAGCCCGAACAGCCTCATCACCACGCAATTCGATATCGGCCAAAGTCGTCTCGACAACAGACCGCACTCGTGCGTCTTCTTCGGTTTTCTCGCTGTCCGGTCTCGAACGCTTGAGGTATTCAATGGCCATGATCTATCCCTCCACTTCGCATCTACCGCGTCTGTTCTCTTTGATCAAAAGACTCCCACCCTTCACCTTTGAACACATCGACGCCAAGTTGTGACAGAACATAAGGAAAATCCACCATAACCCAGTTATCGACAATTTTTCCGTCTTCGACTTTCCAAAAATCCATATAACGGATTTCTACTTTTCTCCGTGTTGGTGGAATCCCCATAAAGGTGCCGGAATGAATCGCTTCTTGTCGTCCAAAGGCAGCCGCCCATTCCCCCATGAAGAGACGCGCTTCATCAATACACACCTTATCGGAAAAGGCTTCTTGAAATGGACGTTGCCAATTGTCCTGGAACTCTTTGAGGCCATTCTTGATGCCGCATCCAAAGTTGCCGATCCAACGAAAAGTCACGGAAAAAAACTCTCCAATGTCGTCGATACGATGATCATTCAGACCGTCGACCATCGATTCAATAACCTTCCGTGTCTCATTGGTCTTTGACATATCCGTCGAGCAACTCAAAATTGCCTGTTGAGGTCTTTTTCGGCTCATGAGTCCACATTCCAACGACGATGATGAGCCCACGGACGAAGATAATTATACATCTTGGAACATGCCTTCCACAGAGCAAGAATATGACGGTTCCGAACTTTCCGGCCCATCCATCAACCTTTCACCGCCCCTGCTGTCAAACCGGACACAATCTGTCTCTGGAAAAACAATACCAGCAGAAACAAAGGGACCGTCGCCGACACCACCGCGGCGACCGCAAACATCACATTTCCCTCCTGCTGCGTGGTTCCGAGAAAACTCCGGATTGCCGGAATCATTGTCTGATTTTCAGAACTTAACAACATCGCAGTCACAGCAAAATCGTTATAAGCGAGCAAAAAACTGAACAATCCCGTGGTAATCACACCCGGCCACATCACTGGAATAATGACATATCGAAACGCTTGAAAACGGGTACATCCGTCCACCATTGCACTCTCGTCTATATCCTTCGGGATATTGAGGAAAAAACTGTGCAACATCCAGAGCGTAAAGGGCTGATTGATGGCGACCAGCACAATGATTGTCGTCGGCAATATGCCCCAGATATTCCACTCAAAAAACGGCAGCAAGTAACCCGACACAAGGGTAATATGGGGCATCGCACGAAACACCAGTGCCGCCATCAATATCCAAAACGCATAGCGAAATCCGGAGCGCGCCAAAGCATAGCCACCGAGAGTGCCAAACGTGAGGGAGATGATCGTGGTAAAGAACACCACAATCATGGTATTGATCGCCGCCTTCCAGAACCCTTCATCCACCCAAGCGCCAGAATATCCTTCACCGGTAAAGGAACCGCCCGTCTCACGCAGTGTGTTCACACCGAAAAGAGCATTCGTCCAATCGGCCTTGGAAAAAAAATCCGCCTGCACCTTGAAAGACCCCCAAAGCGTCCACAGGAACGGAAAAGCTGCGACAAGTAACCACAGAATCACACATCCGGTCGAGACCATAACCAGAGGACGGAAACCTGACAGAACCGTTAACGCCATGAAACTTCTCATCAATGACTCTTCCGATGAAAGTCACGCCATGTGCGAATCAAAACGGGTGTCAGCAATACGGCAACACCGAGAATTGTCAAAATCGATGTCGCCGCCGCCGATGCAAACAAGGGGTAGCCACTTTCGTTCAGATCATTGAAGATAATGAAACTCAATGAAGTCGCATGGGCCTGCGCAGAGAACCCAATAATCGGTTCGAGCACCCGAAAGTTGTCCATAAGTTGGATCAGCGTAATGAAAATCAACAATGGCATGAGATGCGGAACCACGACATGCCACATACGCTGCCACTTTGTCGCCCCATCGATCATGGCTGCTTCCAGTATATCTTTTGGAACAGTTTGCAATCCAGCATAGAACACAATGAAACTAAAGGGGATCGAACTCCAAATCCCATAGACAATCAGCATGATCCACGTTAGCGAAGCGGATGCCTTCAAACTCAACGCCGGATCATCAAACAGATATTGAAGCGTCGCTCCGATGACTCCATCACCGTCGACCATCCAGAAGAGCGTCAAGGCACCCACCAGTGGCGTAACCATCATCGGCAGGAGCGAGCAAAAGATTGTGGGTCCTTTAAAAAGCTTCGGTAAATTGTTGACGCCAACAGCAATCGCCAACCCGAAGACCAGTACAAACGGGGTAACTCCAAATGTATACGTTAATGTGAACGCCAGCGCACGGTAAAATGGTAAGTTCATAATAGACTGCACGAATTCCGTCAGCGTAGCCTTCGTTTGCCACGCCTCAGAAATATCCGCAAAAGCGAGATGGGAACGATTTATGTAGGTATTTAATCCGTTGAAGCGTCCCAGAGGTTGTTCGTCACGTAAGGCCTGGGTGGCTTCATGATCGATGTCCATCGTTTGGGTACAGCCAAAGGGTCCGCAGCTTTCAACGACAACCAAAACCTGTTCATGCTCGACATGAAGCGATTGAATCAACACAGATACAATCGGTAACGCAATAAACAACATCATCGCCGACAATGTCGGAAACACGAACCAAAAAAAACTGCGATGGGTCACGCGTACAGTCTCAAAACCATGAGAAACAGAAGAGGTCCAGAATACTGGACCCCATGTTCAACCACCTTACTTGAGAAATCCGGCTTCTTTCGCCGCCGTAACATAGGCCGCTTCCGCATCGGCCAACGCTTGTTCCGCACTTTCGTCACCCTTTAGGAAGTCAACCAATTCGTTACCCAGGGCATTGTGCATCAAACCGATTTGCGGAATCATGGGATAAGGCTGGGCACCGCCTGCAGCCGTTGCAGAAACCCCGGCCGCCGCCGCTCCCGGCTCAAAACCATCGAGCAACCAAACGGCATCATCGTTGTTTTTCATTACCATCTCGGGACTCATGCCACTGATAAGGGCCGCAAAAGTCGCCTCTGCTTGCTCGTCAGGGACATTCTTGGCGATGGTAATGCCATCCCACCACAGGGTAGCACCCGGAATTCCATCCGGCTCGACAGACGGAGCGGCGGCAAGAACAGTGTTTGCTGTTACCGCCTCGGAAGATCCTTCGTCATCGAGAATAACAGCCCCCCGTGATCCCCACATAATTCCGAGAGCTGCCTTACCAGCTTCCCAAAGTCCTTGAGTCTCGTTTGAGGCATGTGTCAGATAATCTGGGTGCGCATATTCCACAAGAGCTTTTAAGGTTCCGAGAGCCGCAAGGCCTGCTTCGCTGTTAATCGCCGGCTCGGCGGTACCCGGTTGAAAAAACTCGCCACCATGGGCAAGATAGACAAGATTGAAGCTCTCTCCGATATTCCAGCCAACCTGCATATTCATCACCAACGGATGTTCCATAATTCCAGCACGTCGAATCGCCTCGGCGGCAATCAAGAGCTCATCATAAGTCGATGGAATACTGCCAATTCCCACTTTTGCGAGTATGTCTTGCCGGACAAACAAATGCTGAGAGTTGGCCATGAATGCGACCGCCATGACATTACCGCCAATGGAGATGAGGGTGTTTGGTTTAATCTGGTCACTGTATTTTTCGACCAGGGAATCAAGCGGTCGCACCAAACCGTCATTCATCAATTGCGTCAAGGTACTATTGGCCACGATGACACTGGAGTATTCAGACGGATTGGGCTTAAGCGCTGCATTCATAATCGTTCGGGCTTCCGTTGTATGATTACGCACAAACTCCGCCGCCGCTTTCCCACAACGGAGTTCCGCCTCATCGACAACAGCATGAATAGCTGGAAAATCACTCGCCAGAATACGAATAGATTGCCCTGCGGGACCGCAATCCCCATGACCATCCGCAAGAACAGATGTTCCGACTGCTACCATCACAATAGTAGTCAAAAAGGTAAGTACTGAATGCATGAAATCTCTCCTTATGCACGTGTTGAATTGTGTGTCGCTTCCTCTGCGAGATATCCACACGCCGTGGATCATCTATTTTTGTGTTCGCTTGTCGTTTCCACGCGTTGCCCTGTACCACCATCAAACAGATGGCAAATGGCACTCGGCACGGACACTGATACCGGCTCTCCAATCTCCGCGCGATAACCCTTGTCCGCTCTCACGCTTACCAAGGCCCCACCAATGCGCACCGTGACCATGGTCGCATCTCCAAGAAGCTCCATCGTATAGATCGGCGCATTAATCTGACCTCCGCTCTCAACGACCTGAGCATCTTCCGCTCGAAACCCAAGACGACATCTGCCGGCCCTGACCTCCATATTCGGGATGCTCACATTTGGCGCATGAAACGTGCCATCCATGATCTCCCCATCCATCAAGTTCATCGCCGGGTTACCGATGAAACTTGCGACAAAGGCATTTGCAGGATGATTATAAATTTCGGTCGGTGTTCCCACCTGCTGCACAACTCCCCGATTCATAACCACCACACGATCAGCCAACGTCATCGCTTCTACCTGATCATGAGTGACGTAAACCGTTGTCACCGCGAGTTCATGGCTCAAATTCTTGATTTGAGCACGCGTCGACACCCGCAGCTTGGCATCAAGATTTGAAAGCGGTTCGTCCATCAAGAAAACATTCGGCTCACGGACAATTGCCCGGGCAAGCGCAACCCTTTGGCGCTGGCCGCCCGACAATTCGGCCGGTTTACGATGCAAAAAATCGTCCAATTCAACCATTTTGCTCACCCGACGCACTTTTTGCTCATGAAGTTGCGCCGCGACCTTGCGAACCTTAAGCGGAAACCGAATATTCTCATAAACGTTCATGTTGGGATACAAAGCATAGCTCTGAAACACCATGGCAACATCCCGATCTTTGGGCTCGACATCGTTTACCCTCCGCCCATCGATCACGATGTCACCTTCCGTGGCCTCCTCCAAACCTGCGATCATACGCATCGTTGTCGTCTTGCCACAGCCCGACGGTCCGAGCAAAACCATAAATTCCTTGTCTGTGATTGTCAGATCAACACAATCCACACCCACAAAGCTGCCCCATTTCTTTGTTAGCCTGTTGAGTTGAATTTCGGCCATAAAACTCCCCCATTTTTTAAGCCGATTCGCGATGATTCTTGCACGCTAGACGAAAGATGGCTATTGATGCAAGATATTTTGCATACGTATGCAAAACGAGAGAAGTGCGATGTACGATGTTCATAATCAAAAGAAACTGGTTCGTAATTTCTTTGACGATCTCGAGACCGCCACTCTGGACGATATCAAAGACACACTCCATCGATATTGCGCGGAGGACTACACGTGGCGTGGCTACTTTCCGTTCAATGAACTCAACGGGGTCCAAGACGTGGCCAGGAGATTTTGGAAACCGATCATGCGAAGTCTGACATCTCTCCAACGCCGCCAGGATATCTTCATGGCCGGTGACAATGAAATCGACGAGTCCCCGTCCATTTGGGTCGTCTCAATGGGCCATTTGATGGGATTGTTTGACTTTCCATGGCTCGGAATCTCACCGACCCAAAAAATTGCATGCCTTCGATATTGTGAATTCCATAAAATTGAGAAAAATCGAATTGTCGAAACCCTAATGGCGTTTGATATTCCGCACTTGATGATTCAAGCGGGTGAAAATCCCTTTCCCGAGCAGACAGCGGCTCATCTTGTTCAACCCGGTCCACGAAATAACGATGGATTGCTGTTTGATCCGCAACCGAAAGATGACGGGGAAAAGACCCTCGCAAGCATCAACGCGATGATAAACGATCTTGGAACATGGCAACGTGATCTACCATTACACGACGAACTCAAGCGCACATGGAATAGGGACATGATCTGGTGGGGGCCCGCAGGAATCGGAGCAACCTACACAATCGAGCGTTACGCAAAACAACACGCAGGACCCTTCCGAAAAGCCTTCACAGAACGAAGTCCAACCCAACATATCTGTCGACTCGCGGAGGGCCACTATGGTGGTTTCTTTGGTTGGCCAAACTTTACCGCAACACTTACAAGCGGCTTTATGGGCCGTCCTGCAACTGGAAAACCTGCGGAATTTCGGGTTGTCGATATCTATCGCCGCTCTGGACAAAAGTTGGCCGAAAATTGGGTCTTCATTGATTTGCTATACTTTTGGAAACAGCAAGGGATTGATCTCCTCAACTCCCAAAGGGAAGGATAGTTTCAATGGCACAGCACCCCTCGCGACATTGGATCGATGCACATCATCATCTTTGGAATCTTGATGTCGTTCATTATGAATGGCTCCGAGCAACGGGGGTCATGCGTTTCTTTGGTGATCCAACACCGATCCAGCGAAATTATGAACTTGATGAATTTCGAACCGAAGCGGAAGCGGAAGGTCTGTCCGGATCAGTGCACATCCAAGTGGGAGCGGACGATCCGATTGCCGAGGCACGTTGGGTTCAAGACATTGCGAACAAAAATCCAACCTGGCCCATTGTTCAAGTTGTGTATTGCGATCTCACCACAGACGATCTTGAAACGACTTTGGACATCATGCAATCACTCTCGACCGTTCGTGGCGTTCGTCAAATCATCGGCCGTGCACCACAAGAGGATTCGACAACCGAAACCAACCAACTTCTCTCTGATCCAATGTTTTTAGCGGGCTTGCAGAAGCTTGGAGAACGCGGATTAAGTTTTGATCTGCAACTCATTCCCGAGCTCATGCGCGAAACCGCTCGTATTCTGACAGACGCTCCCGACACACCTGTTGCTCTCTGTCATGCCGGGTCTCCTCACGACCGAACGGTCGAGGGCATCCAACATTGGACGGAAAACTTGAAGTTCATATCGGAACTTCCCAATGTTGTCTGCAAAATTTCCGGCCTTGGAATGTTTGATCATAGCTGGACCGTCGAAAGCATCCGCCCTTTTGTTGACACATGCGTTGATCAGTTTACCGCAGATCGCGTTATGTTTGGCTCGAATTTTCCGGTGGATAAATTGACGTCCGATTACAAAACTCTCATGAAGGCCTACCAAACGCTTATTCCGGTTCAGCTTCAGGAACAAATATTCCGTAAAACCGCGATAGCATTCTATCGCTTCGATGCCGCAACAGACTGACGAACCGTCCTGAGAGTAACGTCTTTGCAAGATCGTTTCAAATGCGACCCAATGTCCCAAGAATTTCTTTTGAAATCTCCATCAACGACCACGTTGCGACCTGATAATAATATGCTGGCAAATTTAGCAGTCGCATATGTCGGTGAATGCGACCCAAGATTACGGAAGAACACCCTACCCGTAAACATGATTGCAGATTTGTCAGCGATCAAGGATGGCTTATTGCCCGTCGCACTCAGACTCTGTAACCACACAGAAATAACGTGGTTTAGACACTCATGATTCCATTTCGCGATCACAATCCTTCCGGACGAACACCGTACGTTACCTATGCTTTGATCGCGCTCAACATCCTTATCTTCCTGCTGTACCAACCCATTGCCTCAGACGAGGAAGCTCTCTGGCGAATTTATGCCACATGGGGTTTTATTCCGAGAGATATTTCAGAAGGTACAGGTTACATAAAGCTCGTAACCTCAATGTTTATCCATGGCGGCTATAGTCATCTTATCGGAAACATGCTATTCTTGTTCATTTTCGGGGACAACATCGAAGACGAAATGGGTCACCTGCCGTTTCTTCTCTTCTACCTCGCAACGGGCATCATCGCCGGACTTACTCAAGTGCTGAGTGCTCCGAATTCTACCATACCGACACTGGGAGCCTCTGGCGCTGTTGCCGGAGTTATGGGCAGCTATTTACTTCTCTATCCCAAAGCACGTATCGATATCTTTTTGATTATCATAATCTTTTTCCGCATTATATCGATTCAAGCCTGGGTCGTTCTGGGCCTTTGGCTGATTTTCCAATTTATCGGTGGATTAGGCGTACCATCCGGAAGTGGCGGGATTGCATATTGGGCCCATGCGGGAGGATTTGTCGCAGGCCTGTTTTTGACCATCCCGCTTTGGTTGCGCCTCGGGGCCAAGAGTTTTTGGACACGCAACGACGGTCATCCACCACATGCTGAGGCCACGTATCGTTATGTTACGAGTCGGATTCCCAAGGTTCGAAGATAAGCGTCTAATTTCGAATAATGTTGGCAAATTGCTCAAAGATGACGGAATTGGCAGCGATAATCTCACCGTCATGAAAAATATCCCCGTCTACATCAATGGACTCGGCCAGACCACCCGCTTCCCGCAAAATAACCAGCCCGGCCGCGAGATCCCAAGCTCTAAGGCCCCTCTCCCAAAAACCATCGTAACGACCCGCCGCGACATAAGCGAGATCCAATGCCGCTGCCCCCCAGCGCCTCACACCGGCACATCGTGGCAAGAGCCGCGCCAAGTCCCTCAGACTATCGTCAATATTGGAACGATCTCCGAACGGCAAACCGGTCGCAAAAACACTCTCAACCAGTCGCGACCGGCTTGATACACGCAGCCGTGTATCATTTAACCAGGCTCCCTCACCCTTTTCCGCGACAAAGATTTCGTCCTTCACCGGATCCAGAATAACACCCGCGACAATATGCCCTTTATGTTCCAGCGCAATTGAGATCGCCCAATGTGGCATTCCATGCAGAAAGTTGGTTGTCCCATCAAGAGGGTCGACAATCCAACGGCGCGTCGGATCTTCCCCCGAAATTTCAGCGCCCTCTTCTGCAAACCATCCATACGTTGGGCGTCCTCCAAGCAAATCAGCCTTCAAGCTCTCTTCAGCCGCCAGATCAGCCTTTGAGACAAAATCCCCAAATCCCTTCATGGACACTTGAAGATTCTCTACTTCGCCAAAGTCTCTCACTAAAGATCGTGCTGCGCCACGCGCCGACTTGATCATCAGATTCAGATTTGCACTTCCAAACACGATTCATGATCCTTGTATCCAGATTACAGTATACACGATTCATGCAAAAGTAACCAACGACGTCCAGACACTTCACTGGAGATGAGCTGAGCCATCACATGCCGCTTCATAGTCAATTGAAATGACAAGCGAAATACGTAGCACAATTAACTTGGAATATCGCCGTGACGGATGCTCGATGTCTATGTATCACGATATCTGTCTTAGGCGCCGACATACTCAACAGGATGTCCCATCGCTCACGATCATCGATTGCACCACTCACAACAGTATCAATCGAACCTTAGAATCGTCTCGACATTTCTGACGACACGTTAAGTGTCGCTGCACTACCACCCGCATTGTCACGCTCCAACTCTATCCGTATCAAACACTTGCGGATGCGTCGCACCGCCTTAGTGCAAGACGCCCTCGAACCTTTGCTTTCAACTTGATCAACGCACCATCCGACATGTTCACACCCAATTTATCGGGTAAGCTCGTCATGTGTGTCACAATACCAAGCCGACATTCCGAATGTTGATGTCTCACCCCTATTGCCAATCGCCATGGCTTGAGAATCATGGAACATGAATTCCTCCATCAGATCATCGATATTCCGATTCAACGTTTTCAAAGACATCCACGATCCTTCGGAATAAACAGGCACGACCCTGACGGGGAAGCTGAAAACAACCAATAATGAAACCGAGGATGCTCGAATTAGAATGAGAACATCGCTGTCTCGCCGCCGCCATCAACGGTATCCTCAAGAGCCACTTTTCAGTTCCAGTTCCAGAGGAACCTCAAAACCACCCATTTCGACAATATAACGCTGAAAACTTGGGATCGGACAGGTCATGGAGAAGGTATCGGTATCCTGTTGCAACACACCACAATGGACAAGATGGGTCACGTAGGAAAAGGAATCATGGGGCTTTGGAATTCTCCAACCGGGTTCATCCCCCTCCTCCGCGAATTTCTCCACCAGTCCGACGATTTGATCATGCTTAAAAAACGCTCCATCATGTCCGGCTTTGGCCACCTCCAGCATCACACGCCCGACAAGCTTACGGGACGATACCATGGCAGCGCTGAACTGTGTCTTATAATATCCTTGTCGGAGCTGATGACTTCGTTCATACACCAGTGCCCAATCCGTGATCCGATCTGCTAAGCCATCCACACCCTCAACAAGAAGTGCCTCCGCCAACGCTTGCTGCGCCCAATGGACATGGCGAGGCCATCCGTCAGTTTTTGCGATCAGAACGTCGATCTCTCCACGACATGATCCAATTGCGATCCCGAAATGATCACACCAACGATGCGTAAGATCACTAATATCATCCGCCGTAAAGCATCCAAGCGAATGAGGGAGAATACCATGGGTAAGACCCATGGATCGGATCACGGAATGCGTATCCCCCAATCCTGCCACAACCAGTGCTAACGGCAATTTCGTAGTGGCCTCATGAAGGGCCTGTAGAAACTTTGCCTGCTTTGACTCTTTCCCCTCTGGAAGGTTTTGGATCTCATCAACCGCGACGATAACCGGCGTGTCCCATTCTTCAGCAGGAAAAGCATCATGAAGAGACATCACATTTTCAATCTCACAGGATTTAAAGAGACCTTTCAGATCCTGCAAACTCATGCTGATCTGTCCAATGATATCCAAGAGTGCGAGACCACTGACAGTCTTCGCTGTCTTCACAGCCAGAGTCTTCAGTTTGCTCTTACGTGTGGAACCAAGGGCCCCAATCGCCATCAAGACATCGGGAAAACGTTGATCCAGTTCAATACTCGAGACAGAGAAGGTCTTTGGTGCCCTGTAATCGGTATTCTGCGCTTCAAGATAACTCAAAATCGAACTCTTACCCGCGCCCGGAGCACCTTGGATAACGGTGGTATTGCCAGGTATTCCCACCTTCCTCTCGCCGGTTCGTCGTATCTTTACCGAAATCTCACGAAAAATATCCTTACGACCAACAAAGACGGGTGGACTCTCCTTAGCCCCGTCATCAACAAAATTTTGCAGTTCCGAGCGTCTAAATTTGGACATGACGTTTCGCGGCCATCAAATTTGAAAGGAATTCGGTAAGGCTATAATCTTGAACGGTGTGAACGGACAACAGCTTGTTTGTTGGAATGATTGTAGAGTGCATCAAGAGTGTACGTGCTTAATTGGTTTGAGAAGAAGCAAAGAAAGAACATCTTGAGACATGTTCAAGAGAGTCCTACATTGCGTGGGAGGTTCTTGTTCACAAAAGAACCGAAACACCAAAGGGTCTCATCAACCGTGCAAATTCCCTGATCATACAAACCATATCGAAATAAACTGGCAATGCCAAGCCGCAGTTCCGTGTGCGCAGGCGGATCCCACGCAAGGAAAAGTAATATTTTGCAATGCTGTGACCATTTGGAGCCAGATTGCATCAACAGTCACGAACGTCATCAAATCAGGAACAAAATCCCTTGCACCCATCTTTAACAAAATTTCTTTAAACACCGTCGGATTTTGGTATTTTTCGGAT
>JAPORU010000055.1 GCA_026710045.1 Aestuariivita sp.
TCTTGCGAATAAACATGCGCCCAGCCTACCGCAGGGCGGGGCGTGGTGCAAGAGGCAGACATCACTTTATGTCTCTACATTGAAGAATCACACACCCGTAAACATCTAATATACTGATTTTAAAACATTAAAAATTCCATCCGATCGCGAAAATCCTCGAATATGGCCATTCTCCGCGAAATTTTGTTAAAGATGGGCTGAAGATGCGTGTCGCAAGTTAATCGACAGGATCTGTTGTTCCGTTTATTTTGATCATTATGAAAGGTGGGATTCTGGCTGGTTTGGTAGCCAATCACATCGGCAAGATGAGGTTCAACGGTCCGAAGATCGTTTCCGAATTTGTAAACTGTGCTCTTGTTATAGCCTTAATCGTTGATTTTCATTGGTTCAAATTCGTCTGGATAGACGAGACCCGCGGAAATAACGAGTTTCGCCGCATCTTCGATCGACATATCTAACTCACGTATGTCTGCTTTTGGAAAAAAAAGTAAGAAACCGGACGTGGGGTTTGGCGTAGTTGGTACAAAAACTGATACCATTGGATCTTCGCAACCCGCTTTGCTCGCGACTTCACCACGGGTGGATGTGGAGATAAATCCAATCGCCCAGATCCCTCGGCGTGGGTATTCGATCAGACAGGCTTTTTCAAAGGATCGATCCACTTGGGAAAAAACGGTCTCGGCAATCTGCTTGATACCAACATAAATTGAACGAACGACGGGTGTGCGCTTTACCAAACTCTCACCCCATCGTATCAGCGACCGCCCAATCAATCCCTTCCCAATCCAGCCGACAATCACTGTGAACGTCAAAAAAATCAGAAGACCAAGTCCCCGAAGATTGACGCCAACATATTTTTCCGGATTAAACGTATCGGGAATAAGCGGTAAGACAAAGCCGTCTACCCAACCCACAACGGTCCAGATGAGCCATAAGGTTAAACCGATCGGCAGAATGATAATCAGCCCTGTCAGAAAGGAGGCGCGCAAACCGCCGAAGATTCCGCCACGGTGGGCCCGTCGATTATCGTCAAATGGAGAAGTCATTCATGATCTCAAGCTTTACATTGTTAGGGTGGCAAACGTTAGGCTGGGTCCATTTGTCTGATACGCAAAATTCTGGACCTGCGCACATCATTGGCCGAATTTTGATAAACCGTTAAAGGTATGTTTGCAAAGCAAAAAGTGCTTTTTTTGATCTGAGGGACGTCACGCAAAAAATATCACAGATGGGTGTTTTCTCCCGGACATTTCTGATATCGTTGTGTCATACTCCGGGCATGAGGTCTCAGGATACACACACTGACTCCTGCTCCGGGAGGTGTCCAAAGACGTCTCACTATCCGATGGCCCAGACCGTCTCGTTGACCCAACTGAGTCTTGGCGTTTTGATGTCCTGACGGCAGTTCACACAGCGTCGATTCGTAGCATGTTTTGAAGGATTACGGCTAACTTTTCTGCCGGATTATCACAGTGCCATATTTCTTCGCCAACACCGATGAAGTCGACAACCGGTGTCAATTCTTGCAAGTGATGTCCCGTTATGTTTCCTTCCGCGATAACGGGGATTTCAATCATTTCTGACCACCATTCAAACAAACCAATATCGGCTGACTTTCCTGATCTAAGCAAGGTTGTCGTGACAGGTCCGAAACTGATGTAGTCGGCTCCGGCTTCACCTGCGGTTATGCCTTCGTGTCGAGAGTCTTGGCAAAAGGAGCCAACAATTGCTGCGTTTCCGAGCTGCTTTCGAACGGCGCGTACATGACGTGCTCCCGATTCGAGATGAACACCGTCCAATCCCAACTTTGCAACCAAATGGACATGGTTGGTGATCACAACAGGAATATCCCTCCTATGTGCGATTTCGCGGCATATATCAGCCGAGCGAATCACATCCTCTTCGTTCTGTGATTTAAAGTCTAACCGTAGGCAAGCGACGTTATGTTTCGCAAGTACATCAGTCAGCATATCCGGAAACTTATCGCGGTCAAATTGTGATGGAGTGGCGAGATATATTTTTGGTAATTCTGTAGTGCTCATTTCATTTTTTCCAAAATCTTGTGACTGTCCGAAACATGGACCTTATCTTGAGAATGCTTGATTCTTTCCTTAGTAGAATGGAATGAGAGAGTATCCAGACTTTCTGATTGTTAATGGACGGGGATTGTAGTGCCGAGTTTTGGAATGCAGCCATGTTTTGTTCTGGTTCAACCTCAAATGGGAGAGAATATAGGTGCGTCGGCCCGTGCAATGTGGAACTTTGGTTTGGATCGCTTGCGACTGGTTTCACCGCGTGATGGCTGGCCGAATGCGAGCGCCACGGCCGTGGCAAGTGGTGCCGGACGCCTCTTGGATGAGGCTCTGGTAGTGGATACAACGGCCCAGGCAATCGCGAATACCACCTTCGTTTTTGCAACAACGGCAAGACATCGCGCCTTAACCAAGATTGTATATAGCCCAGAGCGCGCGATGTTGGAATCTCGGAAACGCCTGTCCGCAGGTGAAGATATTGCGATTCTGTTCGGCCCGGAAAGGTCGGGGCTGGACAACGCGTGTATCGCACGCGCAAATGCTGTCATTTCGGTGCCGGTCAACTCGGAATCACCTTCGCTGAACTTGTCGCAGTGTGTGCTTCTCATCGCCTATGAATGGTATCGTCATGGTATAATTGGAGTCGACAGGTTGGAAACTATGCCCAAGTCGGAATGGGCAACACATCAGGAAGTCGAATCACTTGCGGCCCACTACGAACAGCAATTAACGACTGCGGGTTTCTTCTTCCCGCCAGAGAAGTCAAATCGAATGAAGCAAAATTTACGAAACCTGTGGTCACGTATTCCGCTTACACGTGCGGAAACCCAGATGCTGCATGGTGTGCTGCGGCAGATGGCGCGTGAAAGAAATAAAGACTCGCAAGCGTGATAGCACCTAATTTTTCGCGAGCGCATCAAAAATCGCTCCGCGTCAAGGAAGTGAAATGACGAACAAAAGAAGCATTTTTGAGGAAGTGGGTGAGGGCGAGGTACGCTCAGCACAGTCTATTGGATTGATTGACCAGGGTCGCCGTTATTCACGAAAGATCGTTCGAATTTGGTTAATGAGCTTGCTGGTCTTAGTCGTGTTGTTGATCGCGATTGGGGGTTTGACGCGACTAACGGATAGCGGCCTATCCATTACGGAGTGGGCACCCTTTCGTGGTGTGGTGCCGCCCCTTAACGAAGCGGATTGGCAATCAGCATTCGATCGCTACAAGAAAACAGATGAATGGCGCATACAAAACCAATGGATGGAGCTTCGTGATTTCAAGGAAATTTATTGGTGGGAGTGGGGACACAGACAGCTGGCGAAATTCATTGGTATCATCTGGCTGATTGGATTCTTAGGGTTGCTCATTCGACGTCATATTCCCACGGGGTGGGCAGGCCGACTGGCGCTGATCGGGTTCTTGGGTGGTTTTCAGGGAATCATCGGATGGTGGATGGTTGCATCAGGACTCGTTCAGAATAGTGGGGCTGTTGACGTTGCATCATACCGACTTGCTATCCATCTCGGACTTGCATTTCTGATTCTTGGAATTCTTACCTGGTATATTTTTTCACTCCGACGAGAAGAACGCGACCTCATTCAGGCACAGCGGTCGAAAGAACGTCTTCCGCATTGTTTCGTTACCGGGCTTCTGTATGTTACGTTCCTGCAAATTATTGTTGGATCTCTTGTTGCTGGAATTGACGCCGGCCAAGCCTACAACGATTGGCCATTGATGGACGGTCGTTTTTTCCCCGCAAATGCATTTGCCTTAGAGCCGCTATGGCGAAATCTTTTTGAAAGCCCAGGTTTCGTTCAGTTTATTCACCGCGTTCTGGGGTATATATTGTTGATATTTGGAATCGTGACATGGTTTATTGGTTACCAATCCGCCCATTCGAGCATACGCCGCGCCATAAACCTCATGATGCTGGTCTTGGTCGTTCAGATTGGTTTGGGCATTATGACCGTATTATACTCAGCCATATGGTTGAGTGCGATCGTGCATCAACTCGGTGCCATTTTATTGTGGTTACTCCTATTGCGTGCACGCTTTCTTGCAATGTATCCGGTGTCCAATGCGATACAGTCCAGCACTTGAAGAAGTCATACATCTCGACGGCCTATTTTACGGACGATCCTCATATGTATCCTCCTCGTCGCTTGGGTCGGCAATCCGCGCGACGCTCACAACTTCTTCCCCGTCACGAATATCCAGCGCCTTTACACCACCTCCAATACGCGATTGAAAAGAAATATCTTGAACGGAAACTCGAATGGACTGCCCCATTGACGTAACGAGAATGAGATCGTCATGAACTTCAACGGGAAAAGACGCTACGAGTTCTCCGCCACGCAGTGCTTTATCTGTCGCCCGAATGCCTTGACCACCACGTTTGGTAATGCGGTAATCATGGGACGATGACAGTTTCCCATAACCTTTGGATGTTATTGTTAATATCAAATCTTCGGCGGCTGACATTTCGGCATAACGAGCCTGGCTGATGATTCCTTCCTTAGGGTGGCTGCTCGCATCATCGCGATCAACATCACCCTCAACGGCACGACGTCTTTTTATGTAGGCTGAAACTTCATCTGGTGTTGACCTGTGATGACGAATGACCGACATTGAAACAACTTTGTGATCGCCTCGGAGTTTGATTCCACGTACGCCCGTTGAATTCCGTCCCTTGAACAACCGTACATCGGTTGCGCAAAACCGATTTGCCCAACCCGCATTTGTGACAAGCATAATGTTGTCGTCCTCGTTGCAAATGTGCGCGTTGACCAATTCTGTATTCTCCGATAGCTTCATCGCAATTTTGCCATTAGACTGAACGTTAACGAAATCACTTAAGGCATTTCTGCGGACACTTCCTTTCGATGTTGCAAAAGCGATCTGAAGATCGTCCCAATTCGTCTCTTTGTGGTCAATGGGTACAATAGCCGCTATCGAAGCGGTCTTTGAGATCTTGGGAAGAACATTGACGATGGGTTTACCTTTTGTCCTCCGCTCACTTTTTGGGAGCCGCCATGTCTTTAATTTGTATACCATGCCATCTGTGGTAAAGAATAGAAGTTGAGTATGGGTGTTGGCGACAAACAAGGTTGTCACAACATCTTCTTCCTTTGTTGTAATTCCAACGACACCCTTTCCACCGCGTTTTTGTGCTCGAAAATCGGCAAGTGGTGTTCGTTTGATGTAACCACCCAAGGTCGCGGTGACGACCATATCTTCCGATTCAATAAGATCTTCATCTTCTAAATCACCATCCCAATCGATTATCTTTGTTCGACGCGGAATGGAAAAGAGTTCTTTTACCTCTCTCAATTCCTCAACGATGATACCCAGAATACGATCACGAGAGGCAAGAATTGCGAGATAGTCTTTGATCTTTTTGGCTAATTCTTCAAGTTCTGTGGTTATCTCTTTAACGCCGAGTTGAGTCAGTCTTTGCAATCGCAATTCGAGGATGGCGCGCGCCTGGGATTCACTCAGAAAGTAGGTTGAATCGTCGTTCAAGGTATGGCCGGGATCATCAATAAGGCGAATGTACTCGGCTATCTTCTGAGCGGGCCATCGACATCCCATGAGCTTTGCGCGCGCACTGGCCGGATCGGCGGCCGCTCGAATAATCGCCACAATTTCGTCGACATTTGTAACTGCAACAGCCAGTCCACATAATGAATGTGCCCGCTTTCGCGCTTCACGCAGTTCATAAGCGGTTCGACGCGTAATGACGTCTTCCCGGAAATCAATAAACGCCGTCAAGAAATCCCGTAACATGAGTTGCTGGGGTCGTCCACCATTCAGAGCCAGCATATTACAGGAGAACGACGTTTGCATCGGAGAGAACCGATAGAGTTGGTTGAGAACGACTTCCGGCGTTACGTCACGTTTTAATTCGATAACAACCCGGATACCATCCCGGTCTGAAAGATCTTCAACACTGGAAATTCCCTCAATGCGTTTGTCACGCACTGCTTCGGCAATACGTTCAATCATTGCGGCCTTGTTCGTTTGATAGGGGACTTCATCGACAATGATCGCGTTATATCCCTTCTTAACTTCCTCAACATGAGTTTTTGACCGAATAATGACGTTACCACGTCCGGTCAGATAAGCCTTCCGAATTCCAGAGTACCCGAGAATTTCTCCGCCGGTCGGAAAATCAGGTCCGGGGATAGACTCCATGAGTTCTTCGGAACTGAGATCGGGTTGCTCAATGAGCGCCAGTGTCGCATCGATAACCTCACCGAGGTTGTGGGCCGGGATATTGGTGGCCATACCCACGGCAATGCCGTTGGCTCCGTTGACCAGCATATTAGGAAACCGTGTTGGCAGGACCTGGGGTTCTTGATCTTTACCGTCGTAATTGTCTTGAAAGTCAACAGTATCCTTATTGATATCGGCCAGCATGTAATTTGCCGCCTTGTTCATTCTGACTTCAGTGTATCGCATTGCAGCCGGATTATCACCATCCATCGAACCAAAATTCCCTTGGCCATCCAGCAGCGGTAATGACATGGAGAAACTTTGTGCCATGCGAACGAGTGCGTCATAAATTGCGGAATCGCCGTGTGGATGGTACTTACCCATTACATCGCCGACCGGCCGTGCAGACTTTCGATATGGCTTGTCGTGCGTGTTGCCAGTTTCATACATCGCGTAAAGAATACGTCGGTGCACCGGTTTCAAACCATCACGTAAATCTGGAATTGCCCGGGCAACAATGACGGACATCGCATAATCCAAATACGATGACCGCATTTCTTGTTCTATTGATACCGCAGGTCCGTCATGGTGCTGCCGCGTTGCATCGCCGTTCTCGTGCAAATTTGGTGGTTCGGACATGGCGTTCAGTACTCAGATCTCTTTTTGTGATTTCGTCAATATGTTGTAGAATGTGCCTAACATATTTGGTACATAGGGTGCAACGAGAAAGCAAGACAATCCCACGCTGGTTTTGCCACTTTCTTATTGGCAACACGTGTCGGTCTGTTGCATGCGCGCCTGCGCGCACGGGATTTTATCCCTGATGGGACGGCGTTTACGGCCACTAAACGTTTTTGATCTGGGATGCGTTGCACAAAAAATGCGCCGGAGGTGTTTTCCTCTGGTCTTCCGGCACTGGCTGTGTCCTATGCGATGCATGATACATCAAGATTCGAAGACCTATCTGATTCTCCGGGAACGATTGGTGGAGTGGCCCCTGATAGGCACGCGAATGCTGGACCAGCTTACAGGCGCCAGTCGGTCTACGATCCAGAAAATCTAATCTGGATGGAAAACAGCAGTTCATCCATACAGTCACCGTACGGCGCAGATTTCGGATGTGGCACGTTGTTATGTAGAGAGTATCCAATTGGTTGTGACGATCAAAGTTGCCTGACTGGTTGCGATGCGGCTTAAGAGTAGTGGACAAGCATCGTCGCTTCTATCTGAAAATCCAAGGTTGCCACAAAAAACACGTATGGTATATATAACTGATTATAGAAAAGAGTAGGCCGTGAGCACCACTGCGCAGTAAAAAGCGAACTACCATGCGCGTCTGGAGCAGCGTGGGTTCAAGCGTTTTGAGGTGACAGCACGCGCAGCCGACCAAGATCTGCTGCGCACTCTGGCGCGTCGCCTCACCGAAGACGGGCCAGATGCGGATCGGACGCGGTCAGCAGTCAGAGAACTGGTTACGGATAAGTCATCAAAACCAGGCGGCATTCTCTTGGCGCTGCGGCGCTCGCCGCTGGTCGGGGCCAACCTTAAACTGTCGCGAGAACGGGTTAATGGGCGCAGGATCAATCTTTGACTCGTTATCTGCTTGATACCAACATCATAAGCAATGCCGTCAAGCCGCAGCCTTTCGCACTTTTGGTCGATTGGATGGCCCAGCAGATAAACGAAAACCTATTTATCGCCGCGCTAACCCTCGCTGAAATCCGACGTGGAATTCTGGGACTTCCCAGCGGCCGGAAGAGAAACAGCCTTACGTTTTGGTTTACGGGCAAAGAGGAGCCACAGGCGCTCTTTGCAGAGCGCATACTGTCGTTTGATAGCAGAGCTGGCTTAATTGGGCACGTCTGATGGCGGAAGGCAAAGCTCGGGGCCGACCACGCAGCGCCCTCGACATGATCCGCGCCGCAGTCGCAGAAGCAAACAACTGCATAATTGTCACGGATAATGAACGAGATTTCATCGGGCTTCAGATCGTCAACCCCTTACGGTAGAAGGCAATAGAAGGCGATATGTCAAAGCCGGCACTTGACAACGGACACGATGAACGAAGAGGGCACATACAACACCTCTCTACGGTATGTCATCGTCCACCTTCGGTACCCGACTCCAGACCATCATCAAGTGAATGGCATATGATACCATGAGACTGATTGCATCCAACACGGCGCCGTCTTTTCCGTCTTTCGTCGATTCGTGCCGACGGAACGGCCGTGCTTCGACCTGTTGATGAACACGCATCCTGATATCGGGTTCCGGCGTCTCGCACACAGGCCCGGGAGAATGTGGGTTGCGGTCTATGGTGCTGTTCGGAGGATTATGGCTCGGACGGACCGTGTGCGGGCTCAATCGACTCTTTAGAGTGACTCTATGATCATTCCAGAACATGTTCACAGTCACTTTGCTCTTTTCTCACGAATAATGTCAAGGAGTGCACGCGTGGAACCTGTTGTTCTTTCTGATGATTCCGGAGCGGCGACGATTGAATAAAGATTCGATGCGAGGACCTTACCGAGCTCGACACCCCATTGATCAAATGAGTTTATTCCGAGTATCGCGCCTTCGATGAATACCCGATACTCATAGAGCGCAATGATCTGGCCCAATATCCGAGGTGTCAGTTTCGGATAGAGGAGGGTAACGGACGGGCGATTTCCATTGAACATGCGATGACGGGTTTGTCGTTCCAATTCAGCCCCATCAAAATCGTGCTCAATGAGTTGTCGCGTTTCGTTGACATCTCGCCCTCGCATCAGAGCTTCAGATTGGGCCAGGCAATGAGCGATCAACCAGTTGTGGTGGTGCGTTAGATCGGGTTCATGTGCTTGTGCGGCAACCATGAATTCACAAGGAACAATTTGAAGGCCCTGATGAATCAACTGGTAAAACGCATGTTGGCCGTTCGTGCCGGCAGCTCCCCAAACAATGGGGCAGGCGGGGTGCGTGAGATTACAACCGTTTTTTTGCACCCCTTTGCCATTTGATTCCATTTCAAGTTGCTGCAGGTAACTTGGCAAGAGCGATAAACGTTGGTCGTAGGGCAAAATTGCGCGAGTACTATAGCCACAGATTTGGCTATGCCATAAACTCACGAGTGCCATCATGACAGGTAGGTTTTTATGTCCTGAGGTCGATGAAATATGTACATCGATATCATGAGCGCCATTCAGGAATGTACGGAATGCATCATGTCCGATCGCAAGCATGATCGGTAATCCAGTTGGTCCCCAGAGAGAGTAGCGGCCACCGACCCATTCGGAGAAATAGAAAATGAGGCTTGCGTCAATTCCAAATGCGGCGGCGCGGTCAGGTGACGAGGTAATTCCAACCATTTGACGAGCCGGATTACCCCCTCCTTGTAGCAACCAATCTCGAGCCGTTCGCGCGTTGATCATTGTCTCGATGGTGGAAAAGGTTTTTGAGCTCACAATTAAGAGCGTTGATATCGGATCGAGATTTTTCAGCGTATCAGAGATATGAGCACCATCGATGTTGGAAACAAAATGGCATTTTGGACCATCATGATAGGGTGCAAGCGCCGCGGTTGCCATTGCAGGTCCCAAGTCAGAACCTCCGATACCGATATTGACGACATCCTTGATTGGCTCACGTGAATCGGACCACTCGTTTTCGCGCACCTTTGCAGTAAACTGCTCCATGAACTTGAGGGTACGCAGAACATCCGGCATAACGTTCGTTCCATTTACATATAATGGTGTTCCGTTGAGGTTGCGGAGGGCTGGGTGCAATGCGGGCCGATTTTCCGTGCAGTTGATGGCGTCGCCTGAGAACATTAGCGAAATCTGATCAGACAGATTGGTGACCGAGCATAAGTCAAGCAACAAATGACGCGCTGTTCGATCAATATCTGTCTTGGAATAGTCAAGATAGAGATCGGCGGCTGTTACCGAAAATTCCGATGCACGGTTGGGATCGGACTCAAAGAGGTCCGTTATGTTCCTGAATTGTCTGTCATGCCAATGACGATGGAGATGTTCGAACATGTTTTATGGTGCCCAATGCACAACGGTACCATTTAAAATCCTTTGTACCGGGAGATTGTGCTTGTAAGACCGTATGGCTTGGCACATCACTTCGAGCTTATCACCGCCTGTAATCACCAGATGCTTAATGGTGGCGGCGTTGATCGTCTGTGCGCTGAGACTCAGACGGGTTTCCGGCTGACTGGGTGGACGCGTGACAACCAATACCGGTGCGTCCTCATCGAGCGCATCAGACAATTCGGGTGCATCCGGAAAGAGTGATGCAACGTGCCCATCCGTTCCCATTCCCAGTACGGCGATCGATAGGGGTAGAATCATTTTTATTCTCTTGCGAATTGTTGCGAGATTTTCCTCGAGATCATTGATATTGTGACAGTAGGATAAAAATGTTGCACGGCCGGCATTGTTCGTGAGCAGATTCTCGCGAATCAATCGCGCGTTTGATCGTTTATCCGCCTCGTCCACCCATCGTTCATCGGTGCAAACAACATGAACTCGAAACCAATCGATGTCTGCTGATCTCAGCTTTTTAAAGAGTGGCTTTGGAGTTGTGCCGCCCGGAACGGATAGAGAAACCCGGCGCTGTTGCTCAAGAAGGATTGCAAGGTCTTTGACGATGTCATCGGCTAAGTCGTGATAAAGAGATTCACGATTTGGATATTTGATTAAATTTATTGTAATTTTTTTTGATGAAAATGCATGCATACTCTCGAAGGCTACTATTTTGGCATTAATGTCTTTATTCCGGTCATCCGACAGTGTTGCCGTGTCCAGTCACGAAATCATGAGGCATTTCGTTTTTGGAGGAGTAAGTCGACTAGGATATCTGCCTCTTGGACCATCTGCCCAACAGAGTAAGATGTGAAAAGCGACGCACTTTAAGAGTACGGACACAGTGATTGACGATTGATAGCGAATGCGCGCAAGGCGTTTGTACCCTGAACTCTACCGTAACATGATAAACATAAGAATGACAACTCCGCGTGAAGCGTATACAGACAATTTAGGTGACAAATAGACAGATGAAAGATCTTGGTGCGGATTTTCCCGAAAAATTCACAGATATCTATAAAACCGCAGACGGCAAACAGCGGGCGTTTGTTGATCTGAAATCTCTCAAGACGCTGTGGTTTAATACCGGCACGCTCTGTAATATTGCGTGCAGCAACTGTTATATTCAGTCTAGTCCCACGAATGACTCTTTGGTTTTTCTCTCGAAATCGGAGGTAAACGCATTTTTGGATGAAGTGCGCTATCGAAACGGGACGGTGAATGAAATCGGATTTACAGGAGGTGAGCCATTTGTGAACCCTGATATGATTGGTATCGCCGAATGTTCTCTTGATAAAGGTTATCAGGTCCTCATCCTGACAAACGCCATGCGCCCAATGATGCGAACATCGATGCAGACCGGGTTATTGCATTTGAACGCACGGTTCGGCTCAAAACTGACACTTCGAATATCTGTTGATCACTACCTGGCGAGTCATCATGATTCGGAGCGGGGCCTGGGAAGTTTTGCAAAAACTCTCGATGGCATGAAATGGTTGCGTGATCATCGTATTCGAATGACGGTAGCGGGCCGAAAAAGATGGACGGAAGACGAACAAGAGTTACGATCAGGATACGCGGATTTCTTTCAGCGCTATAAGTTTCAGATTGATGCCGATGATACAGAGCAGCTGGTTTTGTTTCCTGAAATGCACCCGAGCTCAGATTGCCCGGAAATCAGTACCGACTGTTGGAAGATCTTGAATGTATCACCTGAGTCGCTGATGTGTGCCTCTTCACGAATGGTGGTAAAACGCAAAGGTTCGGAGAAACCGTCGGTCGTGGCCTGTACGCTCTTGCCCTATGAACAGCAATTTGAATTGGGTGCAACACTTGGCGACGCCGAGCGTGGTGTTTACCTAAATCATCCGTATTGCGCACAATTTTGTGTGCTTGGCGGAGCAAGTTGTTCCCGCTAGATGTCTTTATCAATCATAGCATGAATGTGCATCTCAAGAACATACATCGGCCTCAGGAGAATCGACGTACACGACGCGTCCAATATTGTTACCTGCAATACACATGAAAGTTAACGTGACCTGAAATAATCTGGAAATGGTGCGCCCTAAAAGTTCGATATGATCGTTGAGTTACGAAACCCACGGGCAACAACATATTTCTCAGAACTGTCTGCACGCGAAGCGGCCGGCTTAACGTTTGCGACATACCGAAAGTGCTGTTTCAATATCTTCTGCATATTCCCTTCTGCACCTCCGGCAAGCACCTTAGCAACAAATCCTCCGCCTTCCTTTAAGGTATCGAAAGAGAAGAACGCGGCCGCTTCGCATAGCGCAATGACTCGCAAGTGATCAAGAGATTTGTGTCCCGTTGAATTTGCAGCCATATCAGATATGATGAGATCAACTGATCCACCGAGCATATTCTTTATCTGTGCTTGAGTGTCCTCGTTCAAGAAATCACCCTGAATGAATTCCACGCCTTTAATCGGTCTGGTGTCTTGTACATCGACTCCGATGACACGACCCATGACTGTCTGATTTAAGATCCTGTTTGAGTTAACGGAGTTTGCTGCCACTTGACACCAGGCACCCGGAGCACATCCAAGATCGATGACTGTTGCACCGGCAAAGAAAAGATCAAACTTCTCGTTTAATTCGATCAACTTGTAGGCAGCACGTCCCCGAAAACCGTCGATTTTCGCACGCTTCACATATTCATCATTGAGTTGGCGATTAAGCCAGCGCGTTGATGATACCGTCCGACCCTTTGAGGTCTTGACGTGAATCTTGAGATCGCGACGACCTCGATTGAACATGTTTTTTTTGATTTTTGATTGCGACATAGTCTTATGATCGGTTAAGGAAACGGACAGTCTTCATGATGTCTTCTGTTCGTTACAGATTAAGATTTTAAGCGCATTCACGATAGTATCGACCAGTGCGTGCCGTAAAACCAGCCCATCAAGACAGATATTATGCAACCGTTTCATTGCATATTGATCAACCCGCACAACGTCAGAAAACCCATTTGAGCGAAGATGAATGAGATGCCGTGTGCCGAATGTTAGGAGGCTTGGGCGATGTGCAGTTCGCCTTCGCCCAACATTTGTGAATACAGTAAACTTTCGCGCAAACCCCGATCAGCGACCGAGAGAATATCGGTCGGCCAGAGTCGCATGAGTGTGTGCAATATTGCACAGCCAGGCATAATAAGCGTATGACGCTCCTCTCCAATTCTTGGGTCTAATCTGCGGCCCTTTGGACCCATTTCAAGATAAGTCGATATGATGTTGTCAACGATTTCCGAGCTTATATTGAGGCCATCAACTTGATTACGATCATATCGTTCGAGATTCAGGTAACTGGCTGCTAAGGTTGTAATGGTACCGGATGTTCCGACAATTTGAAACTTTGCGCGTTCGGGAGCGTACGTATAAGGAACAAAATTTTCAAGATTTTCCTCGAAAAAACAGCTCATCAAGGCATACTGAGCTTTATCATCATCAACATCTTGGAACTGATCTCGCAGTGTCGCGACACCGGAAGGTACAGAAATCCAATCGACAACCGTGGGTCTGCCTTCTGACGCAACATGCGTTTCAACATCAACATGGAGGCTCATCAATGACTCCTGTCGTGAACCCTTCGGAACAGACTGCAGGTCAATCCATACGAGTTCTGTTGATCCGCCTCCAATGTCAACAACCAACAGTTGTTCAGTATCTTCAGAGACGAGAGGTGCACACGACATCACGGCCAATCGGGCTTCTTCTTCTGGCCCGATAATATTCAACGATAATCCCGTTTCTGCGCGTATTTTCTCAACAAATTCGCCAGCGTTACGTGCTCTACGACAGGCTTCTGTTGCCACGAAACGTAATGATGTTACATTATTGCGCTCAAGTTTCTTGTTGCAAACTTTCAATGCCCGGATCGTTCGTTTCATCGATGCTTCGGACAGGCGTCCTGTGAACTCGAGTCCCGCTCCCAAACTTACGGTTCGGGAAAAACTGTCGATGACTTGAAATCCGCTCCCCATCGGCTGTGCAATGAGCATGCGGCAACTGTTGGTTCCCAAGTCCAAGGCCGCATAGGTTGTATGAGAGTGTATTCGATCGATCGTTGACTGACTTTTCGGCGTCTCATCGATCGACTGTACGTTACGCAGCACGTACCGGTCCTCCAACAAAAACTTTTCCCGAACATATTTTCAATCTTCCTTTCAACCAATTCAATTCCGTGTGATCAATATCTTAACTCTGATACAAAAATTGCTGATCGTGGAGGGTTACCCACTATTTTTAGTCAAGTCGCAGATTAGGCTATTTTCGTCGAAAATCGGCGTAATGCGTTAAGACATGAGTTGTAACGACCCGGGAGAAGGGAAAGAGTGGACTTATGCCTGATATCGTCGTTGTGTATTGGAGGGATCTTCCGGCACAAGTTATCGTTGGAAAGGGACGTCGTGGTGCGAAGCGACAATTGGCCGAGAGGTTTGAACAAGCTATTGATCGGGCAGCGATGCGATCGGGCGCTCACGATACTGAATCCTATCTTGCAGATTGGCGGAAGCAGTATCTTTGTGCAAAGGATGGACGACCAGACGTGATTGCAGAAGCCGAAGTACGACGCCTTGAAATCGAGTATAGCGAGGATCGGGTCAAGGACCTTATTGCAAATAATGGATGGAACATAACAAAGTAGGACATGATGAAGGTTTATCTAAAATATTCACGATGTCTTGGAGAAACAGATGGCACTATTGAAATTCAAGCGACATGATGACTCAGAATACGCTCCCGTTAACAGGCAAACGGCGGCTTTTCTGAAGAACTACTCACTTGAAGTGATGCCGCGTACAGCAAGCAAAATTGATAATTTTCGCACATTGCTACCAAGCGGGACACGCGTTTATATTGCGCATATTGAAGGGACATCAATTGCGGATATGGTGGTCACCGCTCGACGTCTTGCGCTTGATGGATTTGCGGTCATGCCTCATTTTCCGGCGCGGATGATTCGAGATTCCCGTGAGCTCGAGGAATGGATCAAGATTTATCAAAGTGAGGCCGGGGTGACGCAGGCCTTGCTGTTGGCCGGCAGTCGTGCAATGCCGGTCGGGGAATTTGATAATTCCATGCAGATGTTGGAAACGGGGCTGTTTGACAAGGCAGGATTCGGGTGTGTTCATGTTGCGGGGCATCCGGAGGGAAACCGGGATATCGACCCTGGTGGCGGTACGGCCGTCATTGAAGACGCTCTCCAATGGAAACAGAAATTTTCCGAACGCACTCAAGCCGACATGGCGATCGTCACTCAGTTTATTTTTAACGCCGAACCCGTTATTGAATGGGCGAATGGTTTAAAGCGGGCAGGGATCACACTTCCGATTCACATTGGCGTTGCCGGTCCGGCGAAATTACAAACCTTGATTAAATTCGCTGTTGCATGTGGCGTGGGGCCATCGATTTCCGTTCTTCAGAAACGGGCTCGGGACGTTTCTAAGTTGCTTTTGCCGTTTGAACCCTCTGATGTTGTCAACCGATTGGCACAGCACAAGGCTGACCATCCCGATTCCAATATTAAACAGGTACATTTTTTTCCTTTAGGTGGCATTGAGGCCAGTGCGCGTTGGGCGATGAAAAATGGAGATTTTGCCGATCAAGAACCTTTGAGTATCGCGTGAGGTTTTTGTCATGGTGCGTACAATCTTGGAGAGTAAGTCAAAAACCGAGGTTATCGGTTTTGATCGACCATTCTGTGTCATCGGTGAACGGATAAACCCGACTGGCCGCAAGATATTGGCGGCGGCCCTTGAAGCGGGTGATTTCTCGATGGTGGAGACCGACGCTGTAACGCAAGTTGCAGCGGGTGCTGCGGTTTTGGATATCAACGCAGGGGTCGTCTATAACTCTAATCCTGATCCAAACCAAACGGAACCTCCTCTTATGCGAAAAATGGTGGAATTGGTACAGGGTTTAGTGGATGTTCCTTTGTGCATTGACAGTTCCGTTCCTGACGCATTGAAGGCTGGGTTGGAGATCTGTGAAGGGCGACCTTTGCTGAATTCCGTAACCGGTGAAGAGGAAAGACTGGAGCAAATCCTGCCGCTTGTGAAAAAGTACAATGTTCCCGTTGTCGCGATTTCGAATGACGATACAGGAATTTCCGAAAATCCCGATGTGCGGTTTGCGGTTGCCAGGAAAATCGTGGAACGGGCGTCAGATTTTGGCATACCGTCCAGCGATATCGTCGTTGATCCTCTTGTTATGCCCATCGGAGCAATGGCAACCGCGGGTTTGCAAGTCTTCAAACTTGTTCAACGATTGCGGGAAGAACTTAAGGTCAACACGACCTGCGGAGCATCGAATATATCTTTTGGACTGCCGAATCGTCATGGGATAAACAATGCGTTTCTTCCAATGGCCATTGCTGCCGGTATGACGTCGGCCATAATGAATCCTGTTGCTCTTCCTGTCAGTAAGAAGAGAATTGATGAAAAGAAGGCTGAAATTACGAACGCAGGGATCGTACTTAAGTACGCTATTGATGATGAAACCTTTGTAAACTTATTTGGAATGGGCAGCACTCATCATCGATCTGGAACGGAGATGGAATCAATTCGAGCGGCTAATTTCTTGATGAACAACGATCCACATGGAGGTGAATGGATCAAGTCCAACAAGGATAACCGGAAAGAGACCGGCGGACGTCAACGCCGTGAAGAACGGGGAAGACGGCGACGGCGTGGTTGATACATCATCCGCGGTTGATTACATCGAAACATCCTCGTTGTCATTTGTGCTGAACCCGCAGAGTTGAGCAATGGACTAAACTTTTTGCGTGGTTCCATCTTCTACATGGTCAAGTGTGGTGTCACTTCTGCAATTTGATGTCTTTCGTCTTTGCAGACCACTATAGACGCAGTTGGCTCAAATGGATCGACAAATGGCTGTGTACTGTGATGTTGGACAGCGTGTGCAGATCAAAGGAGAATGGCGTGATCCGAACCATCGATTACGGTTCAGGATCAACGCTTGTTCCTGCAGCGTATCGGCGTTCGGTTCATTTCCGGGTGCGTGAATAAAGCGCGTGTACTGTCGAAATCCAAGATCAAGTTTTTGGAGGCGCTTGTCGTCATAGGTGTAACGGCTTGCAATCATCGGCTGATTTGAGCCCAGATGGGTTGCGATTACCCAGGTTTCAGCCCACATTATTTGAGAATGAGCCTAAATTATTTGCATCCATCGGTTGACGCCAGCGCAGACATCCGCTCAATGAGCGCGGGCGCAATCAACTGGCCCACGGACTGGCAGTGCGCGAGAAACGATATCACCCCCTCGCCGTGCGGGTCGTCCGCTGTTTTAGGCGTATCGGCCAGCGCCATCACACGGGTCGCATCAGCTTGCAGGGACTGGATAGTGGTGTGGATGGCACGACCTGCTTTCGCAAGAGCAAACTGGTGCCGGTCATCGCCCAGACACGCGTCAAACAATCCCATGGCAGCGGGAGCATCGTGGGGATGGAGGGCGCTCTCCACTTCATCCACCAGCAGCCGAAAGGCCTCGGATAAACGTGTCGCCGCGCGCGTAATATCCTCCGCGGTGAGTTGGTAGTCCCCATAGCCCGCTTGATGATCGCGGTGTGCATCCCCATTCAGCGATTCAATCCGGGCGGCGAGCGCGGTCCAGGCGCCTTCGGTCACGTTATCGGGACGCGGGTCGCGCATCTGCGCGGCCAGCCGCTGAATATCATGAGTCCGGGCGGGGGGCACCCTGCGCCGCTTCAACATTGTCTTGACGAGATGTTCCGCCGCCTCTTGTGAGCTGTTAACAAAGGATCGACAATAGGCCTCCGCATTGTCATAGGAATCTGTTTGCTTGTATCGGGATATGTCTATCAACGCATCATCACTGCATTTCAGACTCGACATGATGCCCAATCGCCAATCTTTTGGGAGGATCAGCCTGACGGGCTGCAGGGTTGGGTGATTCATACTCCAGTCTCCAATAACAGGGCGTCCGTCCTGGTCAATTTGCTGCGCAATGCGGCCAAAGGCGCGCCGGTCGCGCGCGAGGATCGCGGGGGTCAGCGTGAGGACATCCAGGTTGTCATACCCATCAAAGGGGGACGGTGACATCGCGCGCTTGTAATGGATGACATGATCCATCGTGGGATCATCCACGATCACGGCAATATCCCAGTCACTGTCAGGGTGGGCCGTTCCGTTCGCTTGCGAGCCAAAGAGCAGGATGGCGCACACATCCGGCCACGTCCGATACGCCCGCTCACAGAGCGTGGTGAGCTGCTGACGGGAGGTGATGAGGGCCATGAGCGTTCCCCTCCATGCACGGGAAGCGGGCGCGATCTTTCTTTGTTCGGTAGAGATACTGTAGCAAATTGAGAATAAGGCGCAAGCCGAGACGTGTCGAGTCTGGAAAACGATCATTTTCCAGATTATATACGCAACCTATAGTCATGCGGATAATCGTAACTCATCTGGGCTCAAATCAGCCGATGTTTGCAAGCCCGGCCCCGGATGATTGCGAGACGTTACACATAGGCCCGCGAACGCTGGGCGTCAATTGATGTTTGTAACGATGTTCTTGGTGGCGGAGAGACAGGGATTCGAACCCTGGGTCCCCTTGCAGGGACAACGGTTTTCGAGACCGCCCCGTTCGACCACTCCGGCATCTCTCCTCAAAACCCTCTTCTAGTGAATCAAGATCAGGGAAACAAGATGGAACTGCACTCGAACAAGGCAATCCCACGCTGTTTTTTGCCACATTTTTATTGACAACACGTGTCAGTC
>JAPORU010000067.1 GCA_026710045.1 Aestuariivita sp.
CACGTCCTCGACACCAATCACCGGCCCGTCCTTTGTCTGAAACTCGACCCTTAACCCGGTTACCTGAGCAACAAACTGATCCGACACGCTATGGTTCACCGTCTTCCCCGCAAGTGAGAACTGCAGCAATTATTGGTAAAATAGTTGCATGCAACGAAGAGTTGATTCTTCCAAAATAATGTCACCATCCCGTCCCTTCCATTGCGCATCCGCACGGCAACCCGTCCTGAAACACCATAACATGTTCCACAAACATTCCAATTTAGAAAGTCATATCGGAAAATAGGTGAGACATCCGCCACCATCAACCCGCCTACCGTCCAACCTACCGTGCACCAATTCAACAGATACTGAGCGTAAAGTACGTGCGAATGAAAGTCACTTACTTTGATAACTTCAAGGACTGCACAATCGAACGTAAGCATTCTTTGCTTGAAACGAATGATACAAAACGTTTTGCCAACCCCGTTTTTCTTTCTTATAGGTTAAGGTGCTCAAGTCACACACTGGGCCAAATGCGAATTCAGAATCTACTACTAAGGAGTGCACCATGAAACTCAAGACATGCTTAGTCGGCATAATTGCCGGCGCGGCGTTTGCAACCGCGACGGTTGCGGAGCGCGGATCCGATGGGAACGTGAGTATCATCTACTGGCAGGCGCCATCGATTCTCAATCCGTTCCTGTCTGGCGGAACCAAGGACACCGAGTCGTCGTCTCTGGTGATCGAGCCGTTGGCCCGCTACGATGAAAAAGGGCAGATCATTCCCTGGCTTGTCGACGATATTCCGACCGTTGGGAACGGTGGTATTGCAGACGACCTGACATCAATCACTTGGAACATCACGCCCGGCCTCGTTTGGTCTGATGGCACACCCTTTACATCGGCGGACGTAAAGTTCACGTATGAATATTGCACGCATCCGGACAGCGGCTGTGCGCAATTGACAAAATTTGAAGGTGTATCAAGCGTCAACACTCCAGATGAATTCACTGTCATCGTAAACTTTGAAAGGCCAACACCCTTCCCGTACGGACCGTTTGTTGGTGTGGAAAGTCCGATTATTCAAGCAGCGCAATTTGCGGATTGTGTCGGTGCCCGTGCGCCGGAATGTACAGAGCAGAACTTTGGTCCCATCGGCACCGGTCCCTTCGTGGTGGACGAATTCAAACCCAATGACGTCATTACCCTGTCGGCCAACCCCAATTACCGCGATCCTGCAAAACCGGCGTTTGCGACGCTGACCTTCAAGGGCGGTGGGGATGCGACCGCGGCGGGGCGCGCCGTAATGGAGACGGGGGAGTTCGACTACGCGTGGAATCTCCAACTCGCGCCCGATGTGATTGCACAGATGCAGAGTGGTGGAAAAGGAACCCCGTTGGCCGGCTTTGGCCCCTTGGTCGAACGCATCATGCTCAACCAGACCAATCCCGACCCGGCGCTGGACGCCGATACACGTGCCACGGCAAAGGCCGAACATCCCTTCTTAAAGGATCCGGCCGTTTACAAGGCGATGTCTTTGGCAATCGATCGACCCCTGCTGGTTGAAATCGGATACGGACAGGCGGGTCGGGTGACCTGCAACTGGATTCCGGCGCCGGAGGCGGTCAACTCCGACACCTTCTCCTGCGACAGGCAAGATATTGACGGCGCAAGAGCCCTGCTCGATGCCGCGGGCATTGTGGACAGCGACGGGGATGGTGTCCGGGAAAGAAACGGCGTCCCGCTCAAGGTTCTCTATCAGACCTCCACCAATGCGGTCCGCCAGGACTTCCAGGCGCTGATCAAGCAATGGTGGTCGGAGATCGGCATCGATGCGGAACTCCGCAACGTCAACGCCTCCGTTTTCTTTGGTGGCGATCCCGGTTCACCGGATACTTTCCAGAAGTTCTATGCCGACGTGCAGATGTACGCCAATACCTATAGCGGCACCGATCCGCAGTCGTACCTCGGTAATCTCCTGTGTGACAAGGCGCCGCGGCCGGCAACGCAATGGCAGGGCGAGAACATTTCGCGCTGGTGCGATCCGGCCTATGATGCCCTGCATGCCGAACTGACCCGCACCGCCGATGCCGCAGAGCGGGCCGATATTTCGCGCCGTCTGAACGATATGGCCATTGAAGGCGGTGCGATGATTCCCCTGGTGCATCGGGGTCGCCTGTCCGCCCGTGCAAATTCTCTCGGCGGCGTTATCCTGAACGTCTGGGACAGTGAGCTTTGGAATGCCGCTGACTGGTATCGGATCAAGTAAATCCACACACCAAAACACGCGATCCCGAGTCAATCGGGGTCGCATCCATCGGCACGAAACCCATCGAACAGGAATAGGCGTCTCCAAGAATGCTCACATTCACGTTAAGACGATTGGTTCTCGCTGTTCCGACGCTCTTATTCATTAGCTTGGTCATTTTTCTTCTTCTTGAATTTGCACCCGGTGATCCAATGGCACAAGTGCCTCTCACGGTGCCTCCAGAGGTAAAGGAGAAGATGCGCGAGGCCCTTGGACTCGGCCAGCCGGTACACATCCGTTTCTGGAAATGGATTGTTCAGTTCTTCTGGATCGAACCGCAAGTCATGATCGACTCCTTCCTCGGTACGACATTTTCGGCAGACGACCTACGCGTTATCTCATGGCAGACACGCTCTCCTGTCATGGATATTGTTGTGCAACGGATGCCGCAAACACTCTGGGTCGTCGGTACCGCCTATCTTGTCGGAATTCTAATTGCGATGCCCATCGGAATTTACTCCGCCTATAAGCAGTACAGCTGGTTCGATAACGCGGGAACCTTCGTTACCATGGTCGGGTTTTCGGTCCCGCCGTTCTTTTCAGGCGTTCTCGTTATTGTCATTTTTTCCGTTCAACTCGGATGGTTTCCGTCCATATACGACACAACCCACAAGGTGACGGACTGGAATAGTTTTGTTGTGCAGTTAAAGCAGATGATCATGCCGGTCATGGTTCTTGCTTTGCAGATTACCAGCCAGATTAGCCGATTTATGCGTGCATCAATGTTGGACAATCTCAATCAGGACTACGTACGTACCGCCCGTGCAAAGGGTCTACGCGAGAGATCGGTTATCCTTGTTCACGTTTTACGAAACTCCATGATTCCCGTTGTCACCATCATCGCTCTTGGAATTCCGGCAATTTTTGGAGGAGCGATCATTACCGAGCAAGTCTTCAAGGTCAATGGTATCGGACAGCTTCTCATTACGGCGATCCAGGCAAATGATCTTCCAATGGTTCAAACTCTGACATTTATTTTTGCCGTGCTGATTGTCTTGTTTAATTTAATTGCCGATATTCTCTACGGAATTCTCGATCCTCGCATTCGCTATGACTAATGATATGACGGAAAATCATACCGAAATAGCGGCTCACGAAGCCATTCCAACCAATCCAGCCCAAAGTCACTGGGCGGATGTATGGCAACAATTGAAAGCCCACAAAGGTGCCATGGTGGGATTTTACTTGTTTGTCACAACGGTTCTCGGCGTCGTCATCGGACCCGCACTATGGCACGCTGATCCCACGTTTCTGCCGCAGGGTCGTGATTTTATCACTCTCAGAGATACGCGCCCAATTTACACGGCACTATGGGATAGTGGTGCAAAGGTGAACTGGGCCCACCCACTTGGTACAGACAATCTTGGGCGCGATACATTAGCAAGGCTGATGTACGGTGGACGCGTCTCAATTGCGGTCGGCCTCACCGCAATGCTTCTCTCCATTCTTCTCGGAACATTTGTCGGCGTTCTTGCCGGTTTTTTTCGCAAGATCGATGGACCGCTGATGCGATTGACCGATCTCTTCCTTGCGTTGCCCCTCTTACCCCTCATTCTTGTCGCCGCACTGCTCTTCCGAGATCCGCTGTCCAATTCATTTGGCACAGAAGGTGGCATATTTATTTTGATTGTTACCCTCATCGGAATCACATCATGGATGCAAACCGCGCGCATTGTTCGGGGCGATGTCCTGGCACTAAAGGAACGTGAATTTGTGCTTGCCGCCCAATCGGTCGGAACAACCCCGGCGCAAGTCGTGCTACGACATCTTCTCCCAAATGTCCTTTCTCCGATCATGGTTTCGGCCACCCTCGGAATCGCAACTGCGATTATTACCGAGAGTGCCCTGTCATTTTTAGGATTTGGCTTTCCACCCGATTTTCCGACTTGGGGGAGATTATTGAATGACAGTGTTGATCGAATGGTTCTCTATCCTGAGCGCGTGCTTTGGCCTGGTTTGATGATTTCTCTGGTCGTCTTAAGTGTGAACTATCTCGGTGATGGATTACGGGATGCTCTGGACCCACGCATTCGCGGGCGGTAACGTTCCAAGGATGCCTTGAAAGCACCAAATCGCTCAGATACGGGGCCAACGCCACACAGTGTCGAAATCATGATGTGCCGAATACATCCGACAGAATACGTTCTGACATCGTACAGTTGAATGCACATCACCGATATGAAGATAGAGATCTGGCGGAATATTGCTCCATCCCAAAGCCGGTCGCACGTATGACTTGAGTCTTTTTGTCGGTAATAAATATTTTCACAAATATTGAGAGTCGAAATTACGGTGCCGTTCCACTTCGATGGCTGGTATCAAAAACAGTCGCTACTGCGAAGCCGGAAGGTCATCGGAACCAAAACATAGAACATCAGACCTCAACCTTGAGGCCCAGAAATGGAAACGACTCATTCCGAATCCGTAAGCAACGACCACCCGTCTAATCGATGATAGGCAGAAGCTTATCCAAAGAGGCCTTTGCATCTCCATAGAACATGCGCGTATTGTCCTTAAAGAACAAGGGATTCTCGATCCCCGAATACCCTGTGCCCTGCCCCCGCTTGGAAACAAACACTTGTTTCGCCTTCCAAACCTCCAATACAGGCATTCCAGCGATGGGAGAATTGGGATCATCCTGTGCCGCAGGATTAACAATGTCGTTGGATCCAATGACAATGGCAACATCTGTTTCTGGAAAATCATCGTTGATTTCATCCATTTCCAAAACAATATCATAAGGGACCTTGGCCTCGGCCAAAAGGACGTTCATATGCCCCGGCAAACGACCGGCAACCGGATGAATTGCAAATCGAACCGTCTTTCCACCTGCACGAAGCTTGCGGGTCAGTTCACTAACAGACTGCTGAGCTTGCGCAACCGCCATGCCGTAACCGGGAACAATCACAACACTGTCCGCGTCATTCAAGGCCGCAGCCACACCATCGGCCTCGATCGCAATCTGCTCACCTTCGACGCTCATCTGTGCTCCAGATGTACCTCCGAAACCTCCAAGAATGACACTAATGAAGGATCGATTCATTGCCCGGCACATAATATAGGACAAAATCGCACCCGACGAGCCAACCAATGCTCCAACAACAATAAGCAGATCATTTCCGAGACTGAACCCGATCGCAGCCGCCGCCCAACCGGAATAGCTGTTCAGCATCGAAACCACCACCGGCATGTCCGCTCCGCCAATTCCCATGATCAGATGATAACCGATAAAGAGAGCTAAAATTGTCAACAGGATAAGCGTCCAGGCTTCTCCGCCTCCCAAATAGACGCCAACCATGATCAGTGAGCCCAGCGCTGCCAGTGCATTCAGAAAATGTCCACCCGGAAGTTGCTTTGCCGCCGAGTCAATCACCCCGGCCAACTTGCCATAGGCAACGACCGACCCGGTAAAGGTGACCGCTCCAATCCATATACCCAACACCAATTCAACCTTGAGAATATGAACTTCAACAACAGTTTTCTTGGCAAGAATGGCCGCAAATCCCGAAAATGTCTTAATAAATTCTGCACTCTCCCGTGACAGATCTTCGGCTTGCGGAAAGGCCAGGCCTGTCTCCTGGAACTGGGCCATAACACGCCCAAGCTCAATATCGGCGTTGAAACCCACAAAAACGGCGGCAAGACCAACCAGAGAGTGCATAATAGCGACCAACTCGGGCATCTGGGTCATTTGAACACGTGTTGCCAGCTGATAACCGATTCCAGCTCCAATGGCGATTAAGATCATCGACACAATCTGCAGTCGGGAATCCGGCGCAAAAAGTGTGGCCAGAACCGCAATCGACATTCCGACAATGCCATACCAAACGGCCCGCTTCGCGCTTTCCTGATTTGACAGTCCCCCAAGCGCAAAAATGAACAATACAGCCGCGACAGCATAAGCAGCTATTGTGAAACCAATTTCCATTTTCTCAGTCTCCGCGCATCAGGACTTCTGGAACATGGCAAGCATGCGCCGCGTCACAAGAAAACCACCAAAAATATTGACAGCCGCCATCAATACACCCGCCGACGCAAGCAACGTAATCAACATCGAACTGGATCCAATCTGGATCAACGCACCCAAAATGATGATGGATGAAATCGCGTTTGTAACGGCCATCAATGGGGTATGAAGGCTATGCGCCACATTCCATATGACCTGAAAGCCAATAAAGACCGACAAGACAAATACGATGAAATGCTGCATAAAGCTCGCAGGTGCAAAGAGACCGGCCACCAAGACCAACAATGCCCCGACACTCAGCAACGTCACCTGCCGCTTTGTCTGTTCCTTGAATTCAACCTGTTCCCGGGCACGTTTCTCCTCTGGAGTCGGCTCTTTCATTGGTTTGCCCTGCGGTTGCGCCGCAATGGCCTGTACCTTAGGAGGAGGAGGTGGAAAGGTAACGCTCCCGTCATGCGTAATTGTTGCGCCTCGAATGACATCATCGTCCATATCATGCACGATTGTGCCATCTTTGTCCGGTGTGAGATCAGCCAACATATGGCGAATATTCGTCGCATAGAGCGTTGACGACTGTGTTGCCATCCGGCTCGGAAAATCAGTATAACCAACAATGGTCACCGCGTTATCCGTCACGATTTTTTCATCGGCCACTGTCAACTCGCAATTCCCTCCCCGCTCGGCGGCCAGATCAACGATAACCGAGCCCGCCTTCATCGCTTCAACCATATCTTTGGTCCAGAGAAGTGGCGCATCGCGATTGGGAATCAAAGCCGTCGAAATCACGATATCAATGTCCGGAGCCAGTTCCCGAAATTTCTCAAGTTGCTTCTCTTGGAATTCAGGACTTGAAGGAGCCGCATATCCCCCCGTCGTCGCTCCGTCTTGCTGCGCCTGATCAAAATCGAGAAATACGAATTCAGCACCCATCGATTCAATTTGTTCCGCCACTTCAGGACGAACATCAAACGCCAATGTTATCGCACCAAGGGAGGTCGATGTACCGATCGCAGCCAATCCTGCGACCCCCGCTCCAATGACCAGCACTTTTGCCGGGGGTACCTTTCCAGCGGCCGTTACTTGACCGGTAAAGAACCGCCCGAAGTGATTTCCAGCCTCAATAACCGCTCGATAACCGGCAATATTTGCCATGGAACTCAGAGCGTCCATCTTCTGGGCACGACTGATTCGCGGCACCATATCCATTGCAACAGTTACAATGCCCTTGTCAGCAACGACGTTCATCAAGTCTTCGTTGGTCGACGGATAGAAGAAGGAAATCAGTGTTTGACCTTTTAACAGGAGGTCAATCTCTGTTTCTGTTGGAGGTCTTACCTTGGTTACGATTTCAGAGGCCGCAACCAATTCCGACGCCGTTGCAACAACCTCAACCCCCGCTTCATGGTAATCGGCATCAGAAAATCCTGCAGCCGTTCCGGCTCCAGATTGCACAAGGCACGCATGGCCGAGTTTCTGGAGTTGCCGCGCACTATCCGGCGTCAACGCCACGCGTGCTTCACCTTCAAATGTCTCCGCCGGTGTTCCAATTTTCATTCGCCAAATCCTCTTCTTCAACGCATCACGCGCAAAACCAACCTTCTTTAAACAATTTCACGCCCATCCCGCAACGTACTTACGGATATGCAAGTGTCATTCCAACCAAGACGATCACACCCATCGTCTGACCTTACCTTGATATCTGACAAAATCCGCACCAAATTTCTGCCTCAACCGGTTTTCTTCGGGCACAATAAACCGTCTTTCAAGAATCCAGACGAAGATCGGAACAATCAGTAGAGACAGGACCGCATCCCAACGGAATATCAATCCAATCAAGATCAAGACATCCCCGAGATAAACTGGATTACGTGTCCGTGCAAAGATACCGGTTTGAATTAGATAGCTCGGAAAAGCATGCGGCAATGCAGTGGTCTTATGACGGTAGAACTCGATAAAGGCGAGTCCGATCAGTAAAACTCCACCACCAAAGCATAGCCCACCCACAAAATCAGACCAGGCACCGCCAAACGATAATCCAAACGGAAATAAGGTTACTTGATACCAAGCCACGACAAGACCCAATAACAACCAGATCGGAGGAACATCAATCCATTTCATGCGGAATATCCTATCTGTTTCGTGAGTGTTTACGTTTATGAACGGTCCTACAAACAAAATCACCTCAAGAGTGACCGTCGAAACCTTAACCCTTAACCAAAACAAAGAAGGCGAACCGTTTGCTCATTGACAATCTTACCGATCCGACTTTGCCTATCGAAAAGAACATCTTCAACAGTGTAGAAATCCAAATTCAGGAAAAATGCATCAACCACAGACAATCCAATTGAACCAAGCATGCTTAACGCCGAAACATCAACACGCCAAGTTCGCAGTGCCATAGTTGAATAAAACAGGCATTCAGTATAATAATTGGGCAACACATCCATGAGTCGATTTCAGCACCATCCTATCCTACATAGCAGCGAGCACACTCCATGATTTATCGACTGAGACATATCGTTCATCATCTTAAGAGCCCGAGATATGACACTTGAAAAAAAGCATGCATTGATCACAGGTGGAGGAACCGGAATTGGATTGGCAATCGCAAAGACCCTCGCGGATCATGGTGCAATTGTAACCATTACCGGCCGGCGCGCGGATGTGCTCAAAAACGTTACATCCAACACCATATCCGCCCTACCAATGGACGTACGAAACGAAGTCGACGTCATAGGACGCATTGACGAAGCGGTACAAACAAACGGTCCCATTCAAATCTGTATCGCAAACGCGGGCATAGCGGAAGGGAAAAAACTGTCAAAGACAACTCTCGAATTCTGGCGCAACATGATGGCAACAAATCTCGATGGAGCCTTTCTCACCATTCGTGAGAGCATGAAGTCAATGCAAACCACGAACTGGGGACGGGTGATTTCTATCTCATCGATTGCTGGATTGAGAGGTTTAAAAGGGGCTTCTTGCTATACCGCCTCAAAACATGGACTGATCGGATTAACACGAGCGTTGAGTGAAGATTATATCGGGAGTCCCTTTACATTTAATGCGATCTGTCCAGGTTATGTCGATACACCACTCGTGTACCACAACATCGAATCGATATCCAAACGAACCAAACAGACGCGGGAACAGGTCCGCCGGTCACTCATCGACACCAATCGCCATCACAGGTTGATCACTGCAGAAGAAATTGCAGCGACAACTCTCTGGTTATGTCAGCCCGGCTCCGGGAGTATCAATGGCCAGACGATTGAAATAGCCGGTGGTCAGATTTGACCGCATCAATTGACAATCGTAGACCGCTCTGGGTCAATATTAATGTACGTACCGATCCACCAAAGCGCACCAATCTCGGCAAGCTTTGCTTAATTTATATCGTATTTTAACACACCGACGAAAAAGACAACGCCTAAAGTGACTCCAAAGAATCTAAACCACACACCGGCTGACGCACCTTTGGTGCTAATTCTTTGAAATACATACTTATTTTTCTTCTCGAAAACTTGGTTTTGGATGGAATCCAATGCGGTTTCATCCGGAATTGCAACCGGAAGAAGAAAAAGAATCATGCTCAAATTAACGGATTCACGGGTGCACGCCTTGCGTGCAAAACAGACAACCCGGAATATTCGGGATACCGCACTCAAAGGCTTTGGCGTCCGGGTCCTGCCGAGCGGGAAGAAGCGCTACTTTCTGCAGAGCCAACAGGATGGCAAGCGCTTTTGGAAGATTATCGGCGACCCGGCCACGATGACCGTCGCCGACGCGCGGCAGCACGCCGTAAACCTGTTGGCCACACGACAATCGGGACAATCGGATACGGAGACAGTGTTCGATACAATGGCGGCCGAAACGTTTCGCCGTTATCGTCGTCAATGGAAGCCGCGCACGCTTGTGGTGAACCAGGACTATTTTCGTCAGTATATCCGGCCTTGTTTTGCGGGACGGCGGATTGCCGACATCACTCCCCAAGATGTGCGGGACTGGTTCCTATCGCTGCATGCGACGCCCGTTGCGGCGGATCGCTCCATGCCTGTGCTGTCAATCATTATGAAGGCCGCGGAGGCGGATGGTCTACGCCCCGAGGGCTCCAATCCCTGTAAAGGCATCAAACGCTATCGGCGGCAGAACCGGGAGCGGTTCCTCTCGGCGACGGAACTGGCGCATCTGGGTGCCGCCCTCCGCAGGGCGGAGCCGTCTTCGGCCGTGACGATCCTCTGGTTATTAGCCTTGACAGGATGCCGATCCAGTGAGATTCGAACGTTGCGCTGGACGGATTATCGCGATGGCCATCTCTTTTTGCGGGACAGCAAGACCGGTCCGCATCTGGTGTGGTTGTCCAATCCCGCTCGAAAGCTCCTGGACGACCTTCCCCGGACGTCGTCCTGGATCTTTCCGGCCTTGAGAACCAGTGGTCCCTTTACAAGGACCATGCTCTCTTCTGTCTGGAAGCAGATCCGAGATGATGCCGGTCTCAGGGATGTTCGCATGCACGATCTGCGCCATTGCTATGCCAGCCTGGCGATCGCGAGCGGCGAAACGGTCCTGACCGTCGGGAAGCTTCTGGGACACAACAAGCCGGAGACCACGCTCAAATACGCCCATCACGCGGAAGCCGACGTGGAACAGGCCGCCGTTGCGATGGATGCCGTTCTCGGGGAGACACCGTCATGAGCGGAGTGCGGTTGACGCAGACCCGTGTCGCTCGGCTGAAACCGGCGACACGGGAATATTCTGTTTCCGATAGAGTGGTCCCGTCCCTGAGTGTGCGCGTCTATCCCTCGGGAACCAAGACCTGGGTCTGTACCACGGGTGGAGGCAAGACATCCCTTGGAAAGGTCATTGTGACGTCACTTGAAGATGCACGAACTACGTGTCTTCAATACCAATTAGACGGCATTGCACCGCGTCAAGCTAATCCCTTATATCAGACGTTTGTTTTGGAAACTTGGCGCCCCACATGGTCAACCCGCTGCAAACCGAACACGGTCAAGAAGCGTGACTCTGTTCCAACCCGTCAACTGTTGCCGACGTTCGGGTCTTTACCATTCAATCGAATCACGCGGAAGGGGATTGAAGACTGGTTTGAGGCCTACAGTGTTTTCGCGCCGGGCGGCGCCAATTTCGCATTGAAGATACTGCGTCAAAGTCTCAACCATGCCGTAGAGCGCGGTCTGATCTTGATCAATCCCGCACGCTCCGTGCGTCCGAATCGTCGACCCAAGTTAACCCGGTTTTTATCCCGCGACGAGATCGGGCGATTGAACGCAGCACTGGATCACTATGTCGATGGGCAGGAAGGTATGCAGGCGGACATCATTCGACTGCTCTTGCTCACGGGATGCCGCAAGATGGAAATTATGGGATTGAAACGGCGCGAGGTCGCGGACCACCGCCTGCGGCTCGAAGAGAGCAAGACCGGTCCGAGAACCGTCTATCTGGGTCCAGAAGCCCAAGCCATTCTTGAAAGACGCTTGAGTGCGCCGGGACCGTATAGTGCGTATGTGTTCCCATCGCCGAGGAACCCGCAACGACCTCTGTCGGAAAACCTGAGCCTCTGGCATCGGATCCGACGCGCCATCGGGATTAAGGATGTGCGTTTGCATGACTTACGCCATTCCTATGCAAGCCAATGTGTGATGGCCGGGGTTCCCCTGCCAGTCGTATCCCGCCTTTTGGGACATAGCCAGTGTTCCATGACGCTGCGCTACGCACATGTCTCCGACACGGATGTCGCGAACGCAGCCGAGCGGATCGGCACACGAATGCAAGTATTGCTGCAAGGTGAGTGAAATTCGTCCACGGTGGTTTAAACGCAGATGCTTTTGGTTGAAACATGCGTTAAACATCATTCAGTTCTTTCTAAAATCTATGGGAAGGGATATGCGTCTGATAAGATTCAAAATTAAGCAGCTTGTGCATGAAATCTGGTTTCGAAATAGTTGAAAATAACATTGGTTTTCCTGTCTAATGCATCATCATCAAATTTATCGGCTGGGAGACCCGTCTTGTCATCATATAGCACATCATAGATTCTGCTTTTAAGAGCATCACGTGTCGCTTCCTTTTGAAAGAGATCTTGAACGAGACGAATGCGGTTCTCGATGGCCAGCAGCAATTCAATGGACGTCTTTTTGATTTTTTCAATATCTTGTCTGCTTAGGTTTTCATGTTGTTGAGTGAGCAAATCAAAAATTGGCTTTTGTTCCGCCGTCAGACCAAGTTTGACGTGTGCGCACTCGGCCCTTTCCATATCGAGTGTCAGGCTCATCAGAGCCTCAAAGGTGGCCTCAATCGTGTTCTTGTCCTTTTCCTTGTTGTAGTCCGATACGATTTGGTCAAAGCGTTCCTGGAAATCAAACAAGGTCGGATTCATCGCGAGCATCTTGGCAAGACGCACTTCCAACACCGACCGCATATCTTGCACATCACTGGCCTTACGATCACTTTTGGCAAATTCTGTACGCAACCGATCAAAATTGATCTCTGAAATATCAAAAATACGCTCATCATCGTTGTCGGGTGTGACATCAATGGCATCGGAGACAATCTGATTGAGTTTCTGGATGATTGTGGCTGTATCCGCCTTCTGCTTATCGTCCTGTAAGGATTGATAGATGTAATGGATCGCTTGGTATACAGCCTTGTATTGCGCAACACCCTCGAATGTCAGGCAGGACTTGTATTTTCGAAACACAGCCCGAGCACCGATCTCAAAGCGTTTCCGTGTCTCATCATTTGTATTGATAATCTCTTTCACGTCCTTGAGCGTCTCAAGCTTCTCAAAGCCTTGAATGTCATGCAGTATTGCCAAATCAAACCCGTCATCGCGAAGCTGTTCAGACACGATGGCTATGGCTTCCTTTAATTCTCCCAATAGTTTATCTTCTGGATTCAACGGATCAACCTCTAGCCCGTCACCTCCTGCCAGTGACTCGTCGCCTGTATGTCCGGCAAAGGTTGCCAAGGCCCTACGCAAGTTTTTCAAAATGCCACAATAATCAACAATCAGGCCATTGTTCTTACCTTCCTTCACACGGTTGGCACGCGCAATCGCCTGCATCAACGTATGAGCCTGCAAGGGTTTGTCGAGATAAAGCGTTGAGAGCGCGGGCACATCAAACCCGGTCAGCCACATGGCACAGACAATCACAACACGGAACGGGTGCTCGTCACGCTTGAACGCCGTTTCAACATCAAGACGGCTTGCGACCTTACATCCGCCAACCGTTTCCGTCACCGTGAACCCGTCTTTCATCCGCTTTCGGTGCGATATGATATCCAGGCCCCAATCTCTGAACTTCTGTACCTCATTTTGCTCATCGCTGACCACGACCGCCATCTCGGTTTCGCGCATCCACGCAAGCTTCTGCTCAAGTGCCACTTTCTCTTGATCGTCAACAGCCGACTTCACGTCGCCTTCAAGCCCCATGATACGCGCCACCCAGGCCTCTTGAATATAGTTGTACATGCGCACAGCGGTGATCTTATCAATGGCAACAAACATTGCCTTGCCGCTTTCCCAATGGGTGGAATAGTGCCGGGCAAAGTCTGTCGCCACATGCTTAAGCCGCGTCTCGGCCGTCACGACATGATATTCACGCTTGAGATCATCGTGCAGCTTGGCCGCAACATCTGGATCATCAACCTCGGCCTCGGCGATTGCCGCGGCCAGCCGTTCGTTCAATCCATTGCCCGAGACATTCAGCTTGTCGCCACGTGCATCATAATAGAGTGGCACGGTCGCGCCATCTTCTATGGCGTGTTGGAAATCATAGGTGGACAGATATCCACCAAAGACCTGCCTGGTCACTTCGTCATCGGCAAACAACGGTGTACCGGTAAAGCCGATGAAGCTTGCGTTGGGCAACGCCTTGCGCATATTGAGCGCTAATTCTCCATACTGCGTCCGGTGGGCTTCATCCGTCACGACGATGATGTTGTCCCGTTCGGAATAGATACCCCCTTCCGCCTCCGATTCCGTGAACTTCTGGATCATCGTGAAGACAACTTTCTTTTGTTGCCCTAACAACATACGCAACTCTTTGGCAGAACCTGCACGGCAGGAATCGACGTCATTATTTGCCAAGCCCACCGCCGCAAAGGTTTTATAAATTTGACTGTCCAAATCCTTGCGGTCGGTCAGTATGAGAAAGGTATAATCGCCACCCAACTTGCGATGCACCTTATGCACCAGAAAAGCCATCGAGAAGGATTTACCGGATCCCTGCGTATGCCAGAACACACCTAAACGCCCGTCCAACCTAGAACGGTTACCCACCGCTTCGACAGCGCGGTTCACACCCACGAACTGATGGTTCTTGGCCAGGATCTTTGACGGACCATTCGCGGTATCGGCGAACAGGATATAGTTCTCGAACACATCCATAAAACGGCGTTTGTCAAAGACGATCTTCAGCAAGGCCTCCATGGACAACCTATCACCACGCTTGATGTTGTCACCATCTGTCAACCATTCGGCGAAATGCCCATACTCCGCGCTGATGGACCCCATTCGAGCCTGTTCTCCATTACCCAGCACCACAAGCGCATTAAAATGGAAGAGGTGCGGGATCGTGTCCTTATAGTCGCTGAGGTTCTCATCATAGGCGCGGCGCAAATCTTTGTCTGGGCGTTTCAGCTCGCAGAACATCAAGGGCAGACCATTGACAAAACCAACCATATCGGCCCGTCGCCGGTGCGCAGGACCACGCACCCACAATTCACGCACCGCCAGAAAGTCATTCGCCTCGGGATCATCAAAATCAAACACGCGCAGACGTTCAATTGTCTGCTCACCATCCTCTTGACGGAATTTGACCTTAACACCCGAGATCAACAGTTCGTGTTTCTCCTGATTAATGCGAACGAGCGACTGAGAACCGAAGACAGACGTGATGTCCTTGAGTGCCAGATCATAAGCCTTCTTAGGCCGATCCGGATTCAGGCGCCTGAGGGCTGCTATCAGATCACGGGTCAGAACAACATCGCGATCCGACGACCGACCCAGAAGACTATCCGGTCCAAAATCTTCTTGGTCCCATGCCATGACCACACGCCAGCCATGAACATCGACCAAATAATCCGCCATGGTTTTCTGGACCAAGTTGTCTTCAGTAAAGCTATTCATACCATCATCTTACACCAAAATACGATTTTCAAACGGTGATCCGTCCGTCCATGAGACGCGGCAGAAGCAGATCACGGGTTCTGGCGAGGACTGCATTCTGTTCAAAGAGTTGCTTTTTTTGTGTGTAAACGGGTGCCGTTAAGTCCTCAAAACTCTGCATTATAGTCTTGGACCCAACAAGAACTCTCATTTGTTTAACATGGCTTGGTCCATAGTTCAGTTGTGCAGCACCTGTAGCCATCGACTTCGCTTGATCAATGAAATCACCATGAAGCAGGAAAGCTTTAAGGAACCACTTGCCAATGATCTTCTTCGGTCGATATCGAATAATACTCGTGTTCAAGCAAAGCGGTAAGTGAGACTCTCGCACTGTCGCCAATCGACCGAGAGTTCCAGAACTAGAAACAACATGATCGTCCTCTTTAAGCAAAAAATGCTCATATCTTCGACTTACTTCATCAGGCTCTAGGAACTGGATTTTTGAAAGATCAATGTCGTCGCCAACGAGGGTTCGAATATTGAGAAATGGCACGCCTTTGTCACGGTATTGATGATTTCGCAGTCCTGGACCTTCTTTAAAATCAACAATTTCTGGCAGCTCATATCGCTCCCACCCAACTGGCAAACCGTTTTCAAATGGGGTATTTTCATGGCCGGGAAAGCGAAAGTGAACGAACCATTCGCGATAGATCAGTCGAGCCGCCTCTTCCAAGAGTGCGATGCGTCGCCGATTGTTGTCTATGAGGTCATCGTAGGCGGATAATACTCCTGCAATGCGTTCTTGGGTGGGAAGGTCGGGTAAAGGAATATCGAAGTTTTCTATCATACCCTTGGTCAGAGCTTTTCGTGTTCCCCCGCTGCCAGCCAAAGAAAGCATAATATTTTGCATTTTTGGAGAAACTAAAAAGTGACCAAGAAAACTGGGGCTCAATTTCACTGGTATTGTCCTAATGATGGCAACATGCTGATTAACTCGCGCTGGCAAAATAGCGACAGGGACTTTGCAGCTTCTAGCAACCGAGTCTCCAGTAATGTTCAAGAGAATATCATCCGCTTTCACAGTCACATTACTCATTCTGTTTGCGACTTTATCTGTAATGCAAACGAGTCCGTTAGTTGAAAATCTTGAATTGTAGACATTTTGAGATCGTATTAATCCAACGCCACGGTCAATATAAACAGAAGCGCCACCTCTAGGGGTAATGCCACTACCAATTTTATCGCAAAGCTTCCCGAGTTTTTCATTTCCCCAATTCATACAATCAACTCATCAAAATTCCTGGCAATGGTTTCAGCCAATGCAGCGGCTTCATCGTTGAGCGTACTTAATTCTTCATGGATGGCTTTAATCGCATCATCGAAATCAAAATCTTCATCTTCGACCTCTGGTGCCACCCCGACATAACGTCCTGGGGTTAGACTATAGTCATGTGCGGCCAGTTCATCGCGATTGACCAATTTTACTAACCCCTCAACATCAGTCAGCTTACCATTGGGAAAACGCGACAGCAGCCAATCCGCTTGATCGACAAAATAGCGTAGGCGTTTCAATGTCCCGGTAACAGTTAATTGAATATTTGGATCACCCGTCAACACCTCTCGAGCTGCATCCATCGCCTTGAGATGCTTTTTACCTTCAGATGCCTTTTCACCAGTCGCCATTACGGCCTCTTGCGCCTTGGCGAAAAGCTTGGTGATGTGTTCAATATCTTTGATCAGAGTCTGGGCGATATCAGCCACTTTGGATATCTTTGCCAATGCAGCAGTCAATACAACGATATCAACCGACAGATCATCAATAATAAGGCGACTTGTCGAACTATCAAAAGTCTTTGCCTCTTTCTTTAACTTAGCCACTGCCGATTCTAAATCAGCGCTATCAACATGTTCCTTGAAATAACTCAACGCAGCATCAAACGTTTTGAATAATTCATCAAAACTGGCTCTCTGTGCCTCCAATCGCGCTGTTGTCAGATAATCTGCCACCAAATCCGCAAAGCGATCTTCTTTCCCTCGATAGAGCCAGACAATGGACGACAGATTTTTCATCTGCTCGGGTGAGAAGTCGTAAATCTTTCTTGTTACCTTGCGGAAAATTTGCCGTGCATCCAGCATCAGTACTTTGCTTTTGCGGTGATTTGGCTTACCCCGATCAAAAAACCACAGTTCACAAGGAACGGTGCGTGTGTAGAAAAAGTTACCTCGAATTGCGATCATGATATCGACATCACCCGATTTCACCATCGCCTCACGGATATCGGCTTCTTTACCACCGGCCGATGAAGCCTGCGATGACATCACAATCCCCGCACGCCCTGTATTTGACAGGTAGGAATGAAAGAAAGAGAGCCAGACATAGTTACCATTGGAGACCTTACCCGAGGTATTAACTCCCGGCAGACCGAACGACAGGCGCGGGTCGTCCTTCACCTTTTCCGCATCAATCTCATCCACGTTGAAGGGCGGATTGGCCATGACAAAATCGAATGGTCCCTTGTTAGCATGTGGATCTTCGTAATAGCTGATGGCTTTTTGAATGTTCCCCTCAAGACCATGCACCGCCAGGTTCATCTTCGCGAGACGAATCGTGGTTGGATTCTTCTCCATGCCATAAAAGGTCACACGCTCATTCGGATTGGCTTTCGTGTTCTCAATGAAATGGGCGGATTGAACGAACATGCCGCCCGACCCACACGCCGGGTCGATGATCTTTCCCTGCTTGGGTTCAATGACATTCACGATGGTCTGTACGATGGAGGGTGGGGTAAAGAATTCACCGCCATCATGCGCCTTCTCGTCCGCAAATTGAGTCAGAAAATACTCATAGATACGTCCGAAGACATCACCATCTGCTTTTTCCAGTGCTGGATCCGCAAAGATGCGTAGAACGTGACGCAGCACAGCCTCATCCAGCTCTTCATATTCCTGTTTGGGCAATGTGCCCTGTAAACTTTCATAATCGTCTTCGATACTCTCCATGGCACGGATCAATGCTGTTGCCGTGCTTTTGCCTTCTGGTAAGCGGACAAGGTACTCAAACTGTGCTTCTGGCCTCAAGAAGATTGCACCACGTGCCGAGAAATCTTCTTTCTTAAGAGGACGAGGCTTACCATGACGAGTTGGCAAGGTTGGGATGATCTCATCCCGCGCAGTCTGGAAGCGCTGATAGGCGTGACGTAAGAAAATCAATCCCATGACGGGTATGAAATATTCATTGCTCGCGAAGTTGGAGTTCGCCCGTAACGTATCCGCAGAGCCCCACAGTTTCTTCTCGATCGCGCCTATATGCTCCAATGACTGCCCCTGTAATGAATCAAACTTAGTTTCTGCCATAAGTGTCTGCTCATTATACTTTAGTTTGGCAAGAGGACGAGGTGGGCGAAATTCTAGGACCCGTTGACATCTATCGTGCGGCGATGATTCCTGCAACCCGATGAATGTCCGCCGCGAAGCGGGATGCGGTCTTGTCATACCGCGTTGCAATCGCCCGGAACGCCTTGATTTTGCAGAAGACATTCTCGATCCGGTGCCGGTCCCGATAGGCGTCTCGGTCAAAGGTGCGC
>JAPORU010000151.1 GCA_026710045.1 Aestuariivita sp.
ATCCAGGTCCTCCGGACGCGCATGGCCCAGACCGGACTGACCGCAAGCTGGACGACAATCCGCAACGCCCTGCGCACCCTCCCGCGCATCACCACCGCCTTCGCCCGTCCCGCCAGCACGCCAGGACCGCCGGGTCCATATCCGCAACACGGCGCTCCCGAATGCCGATCAGGCCGCAGTCTATCACGCGATGCAGATCGCACCCCCGGCCCGGAACCTGCGCAAGACGATCGTCTGAATCCGCTTGAGTCTGCCGACAAGCGGTCGCATAAAAATCCTGAAAATCAAAGTTTGTAGTGCCATTGACTTTTTTAACTCATTGATCGAATTGATTTTTTTCAACGAAATGTTAAAGATGGGTTTAGGCGTGTTTCGTTCCACGTTGTTGCAATTTCTGTTTCGACGGTGATCGTGGATCTGTCAGAGAGATGGTGGATGCGGTCAAACTTCGTGACGGGTTGTACTCGATCTTCGAAGAGCTTTCTGGATGTCGGCGATGCGAAAAGCTCCAAGTACGTGTCCAAAGAAAGAATAGACTGTGATACCACTGAGAATAAGCGTGACCAAGGCGAGCCAACGCCAACCTGACATCGCGAATATAGGATCAAGACTCCATGCTAAGAAAAAAAGCACTCCAGACATCAGGCATGTTGCTAAGATCATTTTTTGAATGCGTTTCAAGACTTGTGAATCAAAACGAGCGGCTTTACCCATTTTTTTGGTTCCTCGTGTCAACAACCATAACATGGACCAACCTGCGACCGTTGTTCCGATTGCTGCTCCGATAAATCCGAGGAAATAGGCCGCTGTGACAGCCACTGCGGCGTTAATGAACATCGAAACCAGTGCATAATAAAAAGGAGTTTTCGTATCTTCGCGTGCAAAATATAGAGGTTGAAAAACCTTTTGTAGGACGAAAGCCGGGAGGCCAACGCCGTATACGGCAACAGCGAGAGCCGTTGCCGATACGTCATCGGATTGAAAGGCACCACGTTCAAATAATACGGAAACAAGCGGTTCGGAGATAACCAAGAGGGCTGCCGTTGCCGGGATTGTAAGCGCTAAGGCCAGTTCGGTCGCGCGACTCAGGGCCTCACGACTGCCGATCTCATCGTTGGTCTGCAACTTGCGTGATAATTCAGGCAATAAGACGATACCAATTGCTACTCCGACGACGCCGAGGGGCAATTGATACAGTCGGTCTGCGAAGCTCAACCAAGCAATTGCGCCGTCGAAAAAAGATCCAACTTGGCGTCCGACAAGAAGGTTAACCTGAACGACGCCCCCTGAGAGCATGGCCGGAGCGGCAATGATGGCAAGCCGCCTCAATTCTGGTGTGAGCCGCGGTAATTTTGGTCTGAGTGAAAAGCCAATTTTTGATGTAGCCCACCATACAAGCCCAAACTGCGCAAGGCCGGCTGCGACCACGCCCCAGATGAGAAAAAAGCCAACATGCAACTCGAAACTTGATATCCTCGGGTTGGTAACAGCTGTCTCCTCTGAAAAACTTGCGAATGCGGCGCCCATACATCCGATCAGAATAATGTTGAGCAGAGTCGGGGCTGCGGCTGCGGCTGCGAAGAGTCCATTGGCGTTCAAAATGCCAGCGAGGAGAGCTGCGAGTGATATGAACACGACGTAAATGAATATTACACGTCCGTAATCCACTGCGAGATCAAAGCGAATATCTCCTGTGAATCCACTGGCCATGGCAAGCACCATCCATGGCATCGCGAGTTGAGCGATCAGTGTCAGTACGATCAAGACGCTGCCCAAGGCCGAAAATGCGTCTTGCGCAAATACTCTGGGCGCATCATCGGCTTGAAGTTTTTTTGCAAAAATCGGAACAAAAGCGGTGTTGAAAGCGCCCTCTGCAAACAATCTTCGAAACATGTTGGGTAGTGAAAACGCGATTAAAAATGCCTCAGCGACTGGTCCCGCTCCCAAGAATGCGGCAATCAGAACGTCACGGATGAAGCCAAAGACACGGCTGATAAGTGTCCAGGCACCGACCGTCAGGAACCCTGTCACGAGCCGTATGGGTTTCAGGTGTTTGTTCATCGCCCCGTTAATTCAAAATTATCGAAATCGGCTTCAACGACGTATCGGATGGATATCATGATTGGTCGGCATGATTTTTACAGTGTGCATTTTACCGTCGTCTACGCGTGATTGACCGTCTAGATCCTAACGTGATGCTCGTTTGACGCCTTCCGCAATTGCCTGACGTAGACGATGTTCGAGAGCTTTTTGCTTTGTTTTGGAGTGATATTTCAACCCAAACATATCTTTAACGTAGAACGTATCGACTACTTGTTCGCCGTACGTAGAGATCAAGGCATTTGCAATATAGACATTCATGATCGCAAGCGTGCGTGCGAGATCATACAACAGGCCGGGTCGATCACGGGTGTCAACTTCAATTATGGTGTAGATTTCTGATCCTTCATTATCAAAGGTGATATGCGTTGGAACCTTGAATACCCGTTCCCGTTTCTTGATCTTATCGCGCGATTTCAAGGCGTCTCGTGTGATAATTTCGCCCTTCAGAGACTTGAGAATGGTCTGTCGCAAGCGTGGTAATCGGGTGATTTCGTATGGCTTGCCTTCTGCATCTTGTATCCAGAACGCATCGGTAACGTTGCCATCTTTCGTCGTATAGCTGCGCGCATCAACAATATTTGCGCCGACAAGTGCCAAGGCGCCCGCCACTCGGGCAAAAATTCCGGGATGATCGGACATGACAAAGCACGCGCGGGTGGCGCCACGGGCTTCATCTGGAAAGAGATTGATAAACATCTGATCGGGTGCTTGGTCCAGTTTCTTGAGCATCTGTGCAAAATCAACATGGGCCGAGACTTGAAGCCCCTGCCAATAGGGTTCATAGTGTCGTGTGGTTTCGGACCTCAGATCCTTCTTGGACCAGTTTGGAAGCGCTTCACGGAGAGCTTTTTTGGCTTCGGCACTTCTGTATTCACGCGTAAAGTCCGCTATTCCTTCTTCAAGGGCTCGACGGGATTGGCGGTATAGATTCCGGATCAAGTACGCTTTGCTGTCATTCCAAGAATTGGGTGCAACGCCTCGAATATCACAAACCGTCAGAACACACAGAAGATTGAGTCTTTGTACAGTTTGCACGGCCTTGCAGAAATCCAAGACGGTTCTCGGATCCGAGATATCGCGTTTTTGTGCCATGTCGGACATGAGAAGATGATAGCGGACTAACCATTCAACGGTTTCACATTCCGACTTGTTGAGTCCGAGTCGTGGTGCGACATTCCGCGCAATTTGAGCACCAACTTGCGAGTGATCTTCTTCACGACCCTTACCAATGTCATGAAGGAGCAGCGCAATATAGAGAACGCGACGATTGACCCCCTCTTCCAGTATTCCAGATGCAACGGGTAGGTCTTCAATCAGTTCTCGTCTTTCGAGTTTCGCGAGTTGGGCGATACACTGGATAATATGCTCGTCGACGGTATACCTATGATAAAGGTTGAATTGCATCATAGCGACGATTGGTTCGAATTCGGGTAGAAAGGCTGACAATACGTGCAATTCATTCATGCGTCGTAAGGCACGCTCAGGATTTCCGTGTTTGAGGAGTAGATCCAGAAAGTTTCGATTGGCTTCTCGGTTCAAACGCATGTCATCGTCAATGAGATGAAGGTTTGCACGTACGAGCCGCATCGCATCCGGGTGAATGAGCATCCCGGTACGCAACGCCTCTCCAAAGAGTCGTAGAATGTTGAGTTTGTCAGTCAGGAATGTTTCCGGGTCTGCAATAGTGAGTCGATTATGCACAACAGCGTATTCCGGTTTGACCGTTGGGCGTCGGCGAAATATTCTCTCCAGCAAAGGTTCAGATTTTACGTGCGTAGCCTCTAAATCTGTCAACAAGATTCGGGTCGAGTCTCCTACGGTTGTCGCATGTCGGAAATAATCCTGCATAAAGCGTTCAACGCCGCGTTGTCCACCTCGATCCTGGTAGTTCATACGGTCGGCGACGGCGACCTGCCGATCAACCGTGAGGTGTTCGAACGGTCGATTGTCAATGAGGTGTAGATGGGCCCGAACCGCCCATAGAAACTCTTCTGCGCGGCTCAGACGTTGAAACTCTTCTGGACGGAATACGCCCAGATCAACAAGTTCTCTCGTGTTATTGACGCCTTTGATGTGTTTCGCAATCCAGAACAGTGATTGGAGATCTCGGAGACCCCCTTTGCCTTCCTTGACGTTCGGTTCAACCATGTATCGTTGGCCGTGGCGATTGTGGCGTTTCTCGCGTTCATCCAGTTTTGCTTCGATAAAGTCACGGCCTGGTCTGGAAAATAATTCCCGTTTCAGTCGCGTCGAGAAGTCGGATGATAATGCTGCGTCACCATCGATAAACCTGTGCTCGAGTAGAGCGGTTCGGATCGTAAAGTCGTCTATTCCGTGTCGAATGCACTCTTTTACGGTACGTGAGCTGTGTCCTACCTTGAGTTTCAAATCCCAGAGAATATAGAGCATCGACTCGATAACGTTTTCTGACCAAGGGGTCGCTTTGTACGGCAGAAGAAAGAGGAGATCGATGTCTGAGAAGGGGGCCATCTCTCCCCGTCCATATCCGCCAACCGCAATAAGGGCGAGACGTTCACTACTCGTGGGAACCGGTGTTGGATGAATGTATTGGAAGGTAAAGCCGAGAGTCGCCTTTATGATACAGTCTGACAAGAAGGTGTAGGAATTGATCAGCTGTCGTGCGGCGAAAGGTTGCTTGACAAATACCGACGCGATGGTAGATCGCCCACGGTGAAGAGCCTCCTGTAAGATGTCGACGGCTAACGCTCGTAATCTGGTTTGTTCTTTGGTCTGTTGTCCCGCTTGATGAAGGGCGGCTCGTACCTCGTCTACCGGGAAGATGGTATTTGTCGAGCAGAGAAGTGGTCTCGAATCCTCAAGCGCGTGTGCTTCATCGACGTTAGCTGCCGAAATTTGTAAAGCTTGTTGGAGCTGGGTCAATCACACGTACCTGTTTGTTCTGAATCTCGGCAATCGCGAGGCCTTTTGTATTGGTTCCGTCATGGTGAAACCGAAAGACACCATTCGCGCCTTGAAAGCCATTACTTTGCGTGAGGGATCGTCTGCTTAAAGGTTCAAATTCATTGTTTGAAATGAGTGTTCCGATTGCCGTTATCCCGTCTAGCGCCAGGCTTCCGATCGGGTGAGGTGTTTGGCCATATCTTTCTCGATACTGTGTTTCGAACTGCTGTGTATGTACGGGATCCGGTAAGGCAAACCATCCTTTTTGAAGACCATGAAGATCAAGCGTTTGCGTCGGAATATCCCATCGGGCCAGTCCCATAAATTGAATGTCTGGTGAAACCAGGCCTGCCTCGGGTAGAAGTTGTGCATAGAGCGGCATTGCTCCGGCGGATGTTGAGGTGAAAAAAATTGCGTCTACGCTTGCGCTTTCGGCGATCGACTTGATAACTGGGATCGATTGAATAACGCTTTGTTGGCTCAGGTCATAGGTCACTGTACCGGCAACTTGAATCTGGGTTTGACGGATGGCGGATTCAATGGCATCTCTTCCACTTTGCCCGGCGACATTGTTGCTATAAACAATGATGATGCTCATTTTTCCTTGACTCTCGGCGTAAGCAACAAGGCGGTCGGCCGTGTTCTGATACGTTGCGCCAAGCAGATAGACATTGTTGCCTGCAATCCTGGCGTTGTTTGAGAACGAAAGCAGATTGACTCCTCTGCCTGCGATGGCTTGACTGGCCGCCTGGGTCGTAGTGGAATAAATGGGTCCCAAGATTATCTCTGCGCCATCAACGACGGCTTGTGCGGCTTGCTGTGCCGCGATTTCAGGATCATGGGCGGTATCATAGACTCGTAAATCAATCTGGATACCCCGTTGTTTGAATTCAGAAATTGCAATTGCCGCTGCATTTTCGATGCTTTGTGCAAGAACGTTGTCACCTTGCCGCTCGGAACTGCTCGGTACGAGCAAGGCGACTGTCGCGTGGCCCTGGACATTATTGAGCGATGGTGATTCCGTCGATAAGGTTGCTTCTTGACAATTTGAGAGGAAGAGTACGGCTAAAAAAGTGAATGCAGTGACAGTGCCGTCATGCAGTTTTCGTCGCAAGTTTCCCATGATAGAAGATGTTTCCTTAAACTTGGATCTTGGCAATTTTTTTGTCAAATCGAATACCGACGGCAAAATTTGGATTGTCCAACCTTGAATTATCGAAAATTGAATCTTGAGCCTGGTCTTTATTTTGTGGCCACACCGATTGGCAATGCAAGAGATATAACGTTGCGTGCGCTCGATACATTCGCTTCCGTTGATATTCTTTATGCGGAGGATACACGCACATTACGCAAGCTCCTCAGTATACACGGCATAAGCGTTTCTGGCCGCAAAATAAAGAGTTTACACGAGCATAGTAGTGATTCGGTTATAGAGAGTCTAGTAAACGAAATACGGGCCGGTAAGTCGGTCTCTTTCTCCTCGGATGCCGGTATGCCCGTAGTTTCTGATCCGGGTACGGCTTTGGTCAAGGTACTTATCCGGTCCAATTGTTTTTTCACTGTTGTGCCGGGGGCGTCGGCACCTTTATCGGCGTTAGTCATGGCGGGATTTCAGACAGGATCTTTTTATTTTTTCGGTTTTTTGCCACGATCGTCATCAGCGCGAAGAAAGCACCTCAAGAGGTTAGAGTTTCTTGACAGCATTCTGGTTTTTTTTGAGACACCAGAACGAATCGTGAAAACAATCGCGGATGCCATTCACGAATTTGGAGGTAAGCGGCGCGCCGTCATTTGTCGCGAAATGACAAAGAAATATGAAGACGTTGTTCGCGGTACCCTTCTTGAGCTTCAAGAATATTTACGGACCAGACATTTGAAAGGCGAACTTGTCTTATTGATTGATCGACGACCCTTGGGCGAAGAGGACGAGATCGATATAGAGTTCGATTTGAGAGAAGCGATGGCATCAATGTCGTTACGGGACGCGGTCAATCATGTTGCGGGTATAAAGGATATTTCGCGGCGCAAGGTTTATGAGTGCGCACTTACGTTGAAAGCTGAGGATACGTGACACATTGTCAGTTATTAACGTCCAATGGCATTGGTCGTGATTGGCCAATTATGTTTGGTCTTGTAGGCACTCTGGAGCCTATATTCTATCGTTGTCCAATGTTCGTCTGGTGCCGGGTTATATTTTGGGACAAGGTTTTGGTGATGGTCGCACATGTCGGATTCGTTCTACCTGAGGGATTCGCAGATGGGTGTGTCTTAGGATCATGACGCTCTATGGCGATGTCATTGCTGGAGCGTTGATTTTCTCGAACATGTCGGATGAACGAATAGGGTACACGATTGACTGAAGAATGAATGGGTCATGAATATCTTTCGGTCCGGTGAATGAAGGCGTGTCGTGCAGAGCCGGGCGTTTAAAATGAAAGGTTTTGGAGCGAAGACAATGGGAATACGTGAAGATATATTGGAGACATTGAGCAAGGTTACCGATCCTATAAGTGGCCGGGATATCGTGTCTATTGAGATGTTGAAGGCTCTGAATATCGAGTCCGATACCGTGCGGTTTGTCATTGAGATTGATCCGAAGCACTCCGAAGCAATGGAAAAGGTTCGCGCGCAGGCAGAGCAAAGGGTGTTGGCTCTTCCGGGCATTCGTAAAGTAAGTGCTTTGCTTACAGCGCATCAATCCAATGCCCCTCCCGATCTCAAACCCAAGCCTAGAGTGGCCGCAAAGGGACCGCAGCGGGTAGTGGGGGTTGATCGTATTGTGGCTATTGCCAGTGGCAAGGGTGGTGTCGGAAAGTCTACCGTATCGGTTAATCTCGCGTGCGCTTTGGCCGCCGAGGGTCGGCGGGTAGGCTTATTGGATGCCGATGTTTATGGTCCATCTTTGCCCCAGATGCTCGGAGTAAATGAAAGGCCTTCAAGCCCTGATGGCAAGTTGATTATTCCGCTGCAGAGTTATGGTGTAACCATGATGTCGTTAGGATTGATGACAAAGGCCGATCAAGCCGTTGTTTGGCGGGGACCCATGCTGATGAGTGCGTTGCAGCAGATGATGAATCAAGTGCAATGGGGTCAACTTGATATACTCTTGGTCGATTTGCCGCCTGGAACGGGTGATGTTCAACTGACGTTAACTCAGAAGTACTGTGTTGACGGAGCGATTGTCGTGTCCACACCACAAGATGTTGCCCTGCTGGATGCGAGGAAGGGGATCAATATGTTCCATCAGATGAAGACACCGTTGATCGGGTTAATCGAAAATATGTCGACACATATTTGTTCAAACTGTGGGTATGAAGAACATGTCTTTGGACATGGTGGTGTTGCGAAGGAGGCGGATAAACTGGGGGTCCCGCTCTTGGCAGAAATTCCGTTGCATATTGACATTAGAGCGGCCTCTGACAGCGGGACCCCGGCGGTTGCCTCGCAACCTGATAGTCCTCAAACGCAGGCATTTCGTGACATGGCGCGTAAGCTGATTTTGGATGGTCGTGCTTAAGCCATGGCGGTGTCTATTGTTGGCCTATCTTTTTGGTGTGCCGAGGTAAGGTGCATTCTCCTAGCGGGTGCGAACTCCGCTCAACATCCAATGGCATTCGCTTAAGCATTTCGTGCATTCGGATAAGGAAACCTCCGGTTTTCGGGGACTCTGAAGGCGACGGGGGCGTGGTTTTGGTTTGGTGATGCGGGTCCTCCGTTTCCGGTATATTCTTTCGTGCCTGCATCAAGAGCACAATTGAGAGCGTGCGTTGCATCGACAACGCGCTTACGCCATGGACGGCGTGCAGAGGCCCGTGGGCATCAATGAAATCCGATGCATGCGACGTTTTGTCGCGATTCAGGGTATAATTGTTATCCCTTCACATGATTCTCGATAGAGCGAAATATCGCGAGATTTGTGTTGCGACACTGACTCATATCCCATGTTTTTAAAAAGTGAGGCGAGGATTTCGGGGGCCGTATGTGCAAACTTTAACGAATCCAAAACCGTCTGTTCCAGTGATGCTATTATTGTTAACCTCGGCTTTCGGCGCATTGTGCGGAAAAGGGCCCATCTGTCCCTGCCTGATGTGTTGCTGTGCTGACGTGTACCCTGAACGCGGTCATATGAATGTTGTCCCGGCTCGCGGGAAATTGATCATTCTTGTATTAGGTTCCATTCTTTGCTGTGAACGAGAGGACTATAAGCCCTTTCTTCTGAACACCAAACTTTTGCAACCGGTATCAGCTGTGGGTACCGGAATCGACAAACGGTACCGATGGCGGAGATCGGAACAGGACAAGGTTCTAAAACTTATTCTTCTCGTTGAGATCTTCCAGTAATCGACTGTGTCGTTGACATTCTTCAATAACATCCGCCAGTGTTGAAAATCCGCGTGCTTCCAGAATGGGGAGCATGTTGCAAAAAATTTCAGCCGTTGCTTGTGCGTCGCCAAGGGCCGTGTGTCGAGACTCGTCAGGAATGATCACACCAAAACGTTGACTCAATGAATCCAATGTATGTTCCTCGCTTGATCCAAATAGAATCGCGGAGAGCAGTACAGTATCAAGAATGGGATGGTTCCATTTGATGCCCATTTGAGGGGCATAGCGGTGGAGGAAAGCCATGTCGAACGGGGCATTATGGGCAACAATCACTGCGTTGGAGCAAAATTCGTGAAAGCTCGAAGCGACATCCACAAAACGTGGCCGGCCTTGCACCATTGCATTCGTGATCTTATGAACGTTTGTCACCGATCGAGGAATGGGTTTTCCTGGATCGACGAGTTCATCAAACACTTCATTCTCAATGATGCGTCCACCAACGATGCGTACCGCCGAGATCTGTACCACTTCGTCCTGGCTCGGAGTCAAACCTGTTGTTTCACTATCAAAAACGACAAAACAGAGATCGGAAAGGGATTGATCTCTCAATTCGACGGATGTTTCATGACGTAATAAATTAAAGTCATAGATCAATGAACGCGTGTTATCGTCAGAATTCTGACCGTTTCCAGTTTCTACGACAAGCATGTATCCAAGGGCGTCATCAAGAGGTTTGAGGATGGCTTCATATTGCTGAACGCCATTTGTCATCTTCAGCGTTGTTTTTACACTGTGTCCAATTTTTGTCAGTTTTGTGTAGGCATCTGTAATGGCAGTCGATTCAAAGTAGCGAAAGAGCGAGGTATTGAGTTGGGGGTGGGCCACTTGCGATAGGACGTTCGCGGACTGTGAGTCATAAAGGACAATTTGATGCGCGGGATTAACAACAATCACTGCAATTGGAATATCGGACAATAAGGTTGTCAAACGTGCCTTTTCCGCGGACAGGCGGGCAGTTTCCGACATGACGGCCGATGCGGCGCGTTGGGCCCCTTGGGTCAGTTGATCGGCAACCGCACGCGCGGCTGGTCCGAGATCGCCAAGATGTTTTGCGATTGTCTGGTCAATCTCAACGTTTTGGTCTGTATGAGCGCGAACGCGTAAACTGGCGGCAATGCGTTCAATGGGCTTTGCGACATTTTCATCAAAGAGCAGCCAGACTCCTGTTACAAGGGCAAGTGTCAAGAAGACAATAATCACTCCGGAAAAAATAAAGGGATCAAGCAGTTCCGGTTCTCCCGCTCGGGCATAAGCATACAACAATCCACCGCTTGGAATGACAATTCCACCGCTGGCTAGGAGACAAAAGAATAAGAAAATGCGGGTTCTGAGACTGAGTTTTGCCAACATCACGAAACACCACAGCCCATTTTGAGGACGGGATCAGTCGGGGTTACTCCCACCCACGGTGGATCAACGACGTGACCGTTCTTATCAAAGTTGGCGTCGGTTATGAGTTGAGCGCGACGGGAGCGTTGGCAATCAAGCAAAACCCGCATTTTATTTGCTGGATACCAACGGCCAAAGAAATAAATGTCGATCATTCTTTGATGCGGAATGTCTGGATTGATAAGGGTCGAATTTATGTCGACGGCGACGAATCGATCGATATAGGGAATTAGGAATGTCCAGGGCTGATAGTAGGACTTGTTTTCAACGGTTTGTGCGATGCTCAGGCCGTCGGGTAGGTTTGCGGCTGTCCGGCTGTACCAACTGTATTCATTGGATATTGTTGTGGCAATCATTCCAAGGCCAGCACAGACCGGTACAATCCAGTTTGGAAGGCGATTGCCCAAAAGTCTGTTCACAAGAAGTACGACGCCCGCCGCCGCCAAGCCTGCAAAGACTGTTGCAATCAGTTCCAGAAACATGATGCCCCTCCTTTCAGCCTCTCCCCTCGCGACATGATATGATGGAGATTATATGATGGAGTGATAGCGGATCACACTGTCGAGCCATTATTGTAGGGCACCTTGCCCCTGGCTCAAAGCAGCTTGCATTGTTTTGACAACAACAAAGGCATTACGCAAGTGGCTCCGCTCAAAATCCGATAGGTCGGTTGGCGCCATGAAATTATCAGGAGGGGAACCGGATTTGATATGCTTGACCTGTTGTTCGAGTCGTGTTTCCGAGATGACATCGTAAGCGTCGATTAAATCGCGTGCGCCGGATGAACTGATAATTCCGACCGATCCTGCGGCTTCGATGCGGGCGCGTGTGTTGACGGCCGCCAGTTCTCCTCGCATGGCGTAGACACGACCGAGATCAACCACCGGAACAGCGCCGTTATGCTTGAGATCAATCTTGTTTCGATATATCCCGGAGCGAATGGTTGCAAAGCTGCGGATTAATCCGAGTGGTGGTTGATGTTGGAGTGAGTTAGCGATCATATGCGCAACAAAAATTGAATTCTTTGAAGCGGCCTCGAGTGTCTCGGTCTGCAAACCCTCAAACAGAGAGAAGGTACCGCCGATTGGTCGGAGATCAAACATGACGCTGGCCAGCATTTGTGCGGTTGGATCGGGGTTGGCAATCCATCCCGCAAAATACTCTCTCCATACTCTTTGCGGTTGACACCAACGTGGGTTGGTTGCCATCATCTCACCGGGGCAGTGATAGTAACCGCACGTCGCGAGTCCATCACAGACAAATTTCGCCAATCGATGGAAATACGCGATGTCGTTTTCGGTCGCGGAATTATCAAGTATCAGGCAATTGTCTTGATCACTGGTCCCTGTTTGTTCTTGACGGCCTTGGCTGCCGCAGGCCAGCCATAAGTAGGGAATCGGGGACGGTCCCTCCGATTGCTCGCCGAGGGTGAGAAGACGTCGTGTTGCCGTATCGGCGATATCTGTGATTAATCGTGTTACGATTTCGTGGCGATTGCCCGATGCGACAAGTTGCATGAGAAGTCTTGGGATCTGGGCAGTGACCTCGATCATATCGTCCGCACTCTCGGCACTGGCAATCTTCGACACCAGTTCCGCTGAACTGATCGCCTGAAATCGGGTTAAGTCTGTTTGTGTGACGATTCCAACCAATTCACCACCCGTGACAATCGGGACTTGCCCAATTCGTCGTTCCATCATCGTATGGAGGACATCGGAACCGATCGCTGACGGTGACAGTGAGACAGGGTCAGCTGTCATGATATCACCCAAGCATGTGTGGGTCGGTAATCCTGGCGCGAGAATCTTTGCAGATAAATCCCGCACTGTGACCAGACCGACAAAATTTCCGTCCTCGTCACGTACGCATACGGACGAAATGCCTTTCTCGGCCATAAGTTGTGCGGCCGCCTGGGCCGTACTGCTCGATGGAAGTGTTATGGGTGAAGGCGTCATCAAGACCTCGACACATGATGTTGTCAGATCATTTCCACGTGACCCATGCGGTCGACGCCGATCGTAGAAACGAACAAATTGTGCTTCGGTTGCGAGCAGTTCCCGAAAGACCTTGCTCGGAAGCAACAGAAGGGTGACATTGCCTTGTGCAACAGCGGTTGTGATGGCCTGGCCATCGCGAACCAATCCGCGCTCGCCAAAGGAATTGCGTGGCCCAAGTATCGATATCGGTATGTCGTTTTCATCCTTGACTTCGATTTCACCATCGAAAACCAAGTAGAGTCCTTTGAGTTCGTCTCCATGTTCGTAAACGGTTTCGTTGTCCGAAAGTTCGATGATCTCCAATATTGAAACCAATTGTTTGAGGCGATCGATATCCAGGCTATCATATGGATGAACGCTGGTAAGAAAGCGGATCAATTCTGAATCGTTAGGGAGCATGATGAAGACGCCTTGCCGATAAACAAATCCCGCCCGGATAACCGGGCGGGAGACATTTTTAGTATCATGTGCGAGGGGAGCAAGCGGTTCCCCTCATCCACTTGACCTAATGATCCGCGACAGCACTTCCTGCTCCGCGCGGAACGCGGACGCTCTCGACCAGTTGCTTGATTTCCTCGGGGGTGTCTTTGGTCATACTGGAGACGGCGTAGGCCACCGCGAAATTGATTGCGGCTCCGATTGCACCGAAAGAGGTCGACTTCACGGTGCCAAGTAGAGGATCGCTGTCGCTGAAGGATGCGGTGTTGGGTATGAAAAGCCAACCTTTATGCAGGAAGATGTAGATCAGAGTGACTGTCAAGCCCGCGAGCATGCCTGCGACGGCCCCTGTATTGTTAATGCGGGTCGAGAAGATCCCCATCATGAGTGCAGGGAAAATCGAAGCGGCAGCCAGTCCGAAGGCAAGAGCCACGGTTTGAGCGGCAAATCCCGGTGGATTCAACCCGAGATAGGTCGCGACCAAGATTGCGGCGGCCATTGCAATCCGTGCCGACATCAACTCGCCGGCTTCGGAAATATCGGGTTTGATGGCGCCCTTGATCAAGTCGTGCGAGACGGCTGATGAAATCGCAAGCAGTAAACCGGCAGCCGTCGACAGCGCGGCGGCCAACCCGCCCGCGGCGACCAATCCAATGACCCAACCAGGCAAATTGGCAATTTCCGGATTTGCAAGAACGAGAATATCGCGGTTGAACTTTGTCAGTTCGTTTCCTTGCCAACCGGCCGCTTCGGCGCGCGCCTGCATCGCTTCGCTCTTGTCGTTGTAGTACTGAATGCGACCGTCTTCATTTTTGTCTTCCCAGTCAAGTAATCCGGTCTTTTGCCAGGTTTTCATCCAGTCGTAACGTTGATCGGTGTCGATCATCTCGACAGAGACGGCTTCGTTTTGGGTGCCGTTGGGCCACATCATTTCGGTGATGTTGAGTCGCGCCATTGCTCCGACTGCCGGAGCTGTCAAGTACAGCAGTGCGATGAACACGAGAGTCCAACCGGCTGACCAGCGTGCATCTGAAACACGCGGAACAGTAAAGAACCGCATGATTACGTGGGGCAAGCCTGCGGTACCGATCATTAGAGATAAGGTGAACAGGAACATGTTGAACGTATCGGCATGATGCAACGTATATTCCTTAAACCCAAGGTCGGTTACAATTGCATCCAACTTGGTGAGCAGAGGTTCGCCGGAGTTTGTGTGCTCTCCGAAAAGACCCAGTGCCGGTATCGGATTGCCGGTCAATTGCAAGGAGATGAAGACTGCCGGAATGGTGTAGGCCGTGATCAACACACAGTATTGCGCAACCTGGGTATAGGTGACCCCTTTCATTCCCCCAAAGACGGCATAGGCAAAGACAACGCACGCTCCAACCAAGAGCCCCGTAACGTTCGAGACCTCAAGGAAGCGTCCAAAGGCTACACCAACACCTGTCATCTGACCGATCACATATGTGGTTGAGGCGACGATCAAACACACGACGGCAACAATTCGGGCCGTTTGGCTGTAGAAGCGATCACCAATAAACTCCGAGACCGTAAACTTACCAAACTTCCTCAAATAGGGTGCAAGAAGGAGTGCCAGAAGCACATATCCGCCGGTCCAACCCATCAGGAATGACGAGTTGTCATAGCCGGTAAAGGCGATCAGCCCCGCCATCGAGATAAATGAGGCGGCTGACATCCAGTCTGCAGCGGTCGCCATTCCGTTGGTGACGGGGTGGACACCGCGGTTCGCGGCATAGAATTCGGATGTCGAGCCCGCGCGTGACCAAATCGCGATACCGATATAGAGTGCGAATGAAGCAGCGACAAAAATTAAATTAATCGTAAATTGATCCATCTGACTTATTCCTCCTCAACTCCAAATTGTTGATCGACTTTATTCATTCTCCAAGCATAAAAGAAGATTAATGCGAGGAAAACCAGAATGGATCCTTGCTGCGCAAACCAGAAGCCCAGGTCTGTTCCTCCGATCGGGATTCCAGAGAGCATTGGCCGCAAGAGAATGCCAAAGCCAAAGGATACGAGCGCCCAGATGACCAAGCTTATTGCGATCATGCGGATATTGGCAGCCCAGTAGTTTTTGCTGGCTTCAACTTGGTTTGGGGCCATTTTGGTAGAGTCATCCACCATATCTGAGGTCTCCTCTCATTAAATTTTATTGCACGGGACTCGTGTGCTGACAATTATGCAGATTCGTTTTTGTTGATCTGCGATTTTTTGATTTTGATCATCCTTTTGGATCGCGGCATTACCTACATTGTCTGGTAGGTTTGAGTTCGTTTCACTCACGACGGCAATCACACAGTGTCTGCTTGATTTTTTGTGATGACATCTCTGAAACGGTTTCGAATCAAAGTGTTATATGTTTGTCGCTTATACCTCCTGTTTCATGCCAATGTCTTTTTTTACATCGGTGCGTAAGGTATTTACAATGTTTGACAGAGCATTTGAAATATTGTTGATATCGCTCATGGCGTTAACGGTTTTAAGAATCTCCTTTCCTTGATAATAGGTGATTAAGGGAGCGGTTTGGGCGTGGTACGCCTTGAGTCGCTCTGCAACCGTTTCGGGATTGTCGTCCTCACGGCGTTTCATATGTGTTCCGCCGCATTTATCACAGACACCGTCCACTTTGGGTCTCTTGTAGACATCGTGATAACCCTCTCCACATGTTCCGCATGTAAATCGACCCGAGATTCGCGTCACCATTTCGGAATCATCAACTTCGAGACTGATGGCGGCATTTATCTTCAGTTTTGAATTGTCGAGTACGTTATCGAGCTCGCCGGCCTGCACGGTGGTTCGGGGAAATCCGTCTAGGATGACGCCTTTGCTGCAATCCGGTTGGGCGATGCGATCGCTTAGAACGGAAATAACGATATCATCGGAGACCAGGCCCCCGGCTTCCATCACGGACTTGGCTTGCTTTCCAGCCTCCGTTCCAGCGGCCACGGCGCTTCGCAGCAGATCACCGGTGGACAGCTGCACAAGGCCAAATTTTTCTTCAAGTATGCGTGCTTGGGTACCCTTGCCAGCGCCGGGAGGACCAAGCAGAATCAAGACAATAGGGTTCACGTCGTGTATGTGTGGGTCCGCGTTTGTCGCGCTCATGAATTTGCCCTGTTTTGAATCAGGTCATCGACGACGGAAGGGTCTGCGAGCGTAGATGTATCTCCAAGTGAATCACAGTCATTTTCCGCAATTTTCCGCAAAATCCGTCGCATAATCTTGCCGGATCGTGTCTTCGGCAACCCGGGCGCCCATTGAATTACATCGGGCGACGCGATGGGTCCGATTTCGGTTCTTACCCAAGTGCGTAACTCCTTGCGCAATTCCTCAGTTGGTTCGACATTGTTCATCAGCGTGACATAGCAGTAGATTCCTTGGCCTTTGATGTCATGCGGATAGCCCACGACAGCTGCTTCGGCCACTGTTGCGTGCGCAACGAGGGCACTTTCGACCTCGGCGGTTCCCATGCGATGTCCTGAAACATTGATGACATCATCGACGCGGCCGGTAATCCAGTAATCGCCATCGCCGTCCCGACGACATCCGTCACCGGAGAAATAATAGCCCTTGTAGTCCGAAAAATATGTTTTTTCGAATCTTTCGTGATCCCCCCAGACCGTGCGCATCTGTCCGGGCCAACTGTCTTTGAGACACAAGACACCCTCAACGGCATTGTGATGGAGTTCTTCGCCCGATTGTGGATCAAGGACGACCGGTTGCACGCCAAAGAACGGTTTCATGGCCGCTCCCGGTTTCGTGGCATGAGCGCCGGGTAATGGTGTGAGCAAATGGCCCCCTGTTTCGGTCTGCCACCAGGTATCGACTATTGGACAGCGCCCCTTTCCGATGTTGTCGTTATACCAGTTCCATGCTTCCGGATTGATCGGTTCACCGACGGTTCCCAAAATACGTAAACTGCTTAGATCGCATTGGTCAACATACGATTCGCCCTGGCCCATCAGAGCTCGAATAGCCGTTGGTGCAGTGTAGAACTGGTTGACTTTGTGTTTCTCACAGATTTGCCAGAAGCGACTGGCATCGGGGTAGGTCGGCACGCCTTCAAACATGAGTGTCGTGGCGCCGTTTGCAAGGGGTCCGTAGATGATATAGCTATGGCCCGTGACCCAACCGACATCTGCCGTACACCAGAATATATCTCCACGGACGTAATTGAATACAATTTCGTGGGTCATTGCCGCATAAACCAGATAACCACCGGTTGAATGGACCACACCTTTTGGCTGCCCAGTCGATCCCGATGTATAGAGAATAAACAGGGGATCCTCGGCGTTCATGTCGGCCCAGTCACAAGTATCTTTCGCTTCAAGTGCTCGTTCATTGTAGTCGCAGTCACGACCGTCGATCCAGGTCGTTTGTCCGCCAGTTCGTCGAACGACAAGGCATTTGCAGGGATGCGTTATGTGTAGAAAGGCGGCATCAGCATTGGCTTTCAGGGGCGTTTTGCGTCCACCTCGGGGAGCCTCATCAGCTGTGATCACGAGTTTTGCATCGCAACCGTTCACGCGTGCCGCTAAGGCATCCGGAGAGAATCCGGCAAATACAACCGAGTGGATTGCGCCGATCCGAGCACAGGCCAGCATCGCATAGGCCGCTTCGGGGATCATGGGGAGGTAGATCACGACACGGTCGCCTTTACCAACACCAAGTGATTTTAGGATGTTCCCCATCTTGCAGACCGCCTGATGCAACTGCGCGTAGCTGATATGTTGCGCGGGTTCGTCCGGATCGTCGGGTTCGAAAATGATCGCGGTCTGGTTCGCGTGATTGGCTAAGTGACGATCGATGCAGTTCAAGGATGCGTTCAAGGTTCCGTCCGAATACCAGTTTATCGAAACCTCGCCGAGATTGAAATTGATATCCTTGACGGTCTTGAAGGGTTCAATCCAGTCCAGACGCGCACCGTGCCTTGCCCAGAAGCCCTCCGGATCATTTACGGATTCGGCATACATCTGATCGTAGGATGTTTCATTCACATGGGCGCTTGACACCATTTCAGCAGACGGAGGATAGGTCGTCCTGCTGCCTGACGACTCGGAATTGGTCATGAATTGTCCCCTCCCTAGATTAAATGCGATACCTCAAAAGTTTTTCAAAACCGAACGTCGGTGAAAGTCTTGTGACGGCAATGTGGCTGTTGTCGTCAATTGTGTGACTGTCGTGAGGATATCCCTCAACGAAATACTCGGTTTTACTTAGCGCGAACTTTTAAAGTTTGACGTGCTTTTTCTATGATTACATTGCCGATATTGAATCGGAGCCAGGACCTTTGCGTCCTTGCCCTACATGTTCTCCCTCTTCTTTTTGGTTATGATGGTATTGCCGAGTAGAGCGTTCAGTGTGCAGTGGTTCGGTCATGAACGTGATATCTTCTCATTGGGTCCTTTTTCGCTGTGTTACACTTGATCTTGAAACCGAGAACAGTGTTACAGGATGGTGATCGCCAAAATTCCGTCACAACTGAATGCGTGTCGGACGCAGGTTGACGTAACGGCCATCATTAAGCAAATTCCTTAATCTATGTCAATGTTATGTCTGTGATGCACGTGATGTGCTACAATAGTCGGTCAGGATCGTCGCTCCAATGTCCTGAATATTTTCTCCATAGGTAATTATTCAGCACCCAAAATGCGCAACATTTAGGGTGTTTCGAGTATTGATGT
>JAPORU010000110.1 GCA_026710045.1 Aestuariivita sp.
CCCTGTCCGGGGCCTTGCTTAAGTTAATACCCCCGAAAAATTAAGTTAATGCCATTGGGAGGGGGTCATCTGGTTGGTGAGCAGCCGTGTGGGTTTGTCATGGCCGAGATCGCGCACGGCGAGTTGACGGATGGGATGGGGGTATCCGGTGAGGGTGACGTGTTGATCAAGGACGCGGGGTGTTCGGTAGGCGCGTCCCACATGGGTCAGGCGGATGCGGCGCCCGTCGGGATCGGGATGCGCCTGGATCTCGGCCATCATCTTTTGGGAGCGTTTGCGCAGGGTCAGGAAGGCGATGCCATGAGGTGCGTACTGATACCCGTTTCGAGGTGGTCGACATCCCTGGTGGTGGGGGTTTGGTGGGAACGTCCGAACCGATTCTGCATGAAGATGAAGAAGCGCCGGTCAGACCGACAAAAATCAAGCCGTTCAAAATTAGTCCAACGACCGTCACAAATAGGGAGTTTTCGGCTTTCATTGATGCCACTGGATATCAAACGGAGGCAGAGCGCTACGGTTGGTCTTTCGTCTTCTGGTCAGAAGTGCCGAAGAGCCGAGGTCGGACCGAAGCGGTGCCGGGGGGAGAATGGTGGCGGAAGGTAAAGCACGCGCGGTGGGACTGCGTGAATGGTGCGTCGCCGCCGTTAAATGATCATCCGGTTGTGCACGTTTCCTGGAACGATGCATGGGCCTATGCAAAATGGGTGGGTGGTCGTTTGCCGTCAGAGGCTGAATGGGAACACGCAGCACGCGGCGGTGCCGGGGATATCCGGTTCCCGTGGGGTGATCGTGAGCCTGATGACGCTAGTTTCTTTCCTTGTAATATTTGGCAAGGTAAGTTTCCAGAACGGAACGATGCCAGAGACGGGTATGTCACGACCGCGCCAGCACAATCTTACGAGCCCAACGGATACGGCCTTTATAATATGGTGGGGAATGTCTGGGAGTGGACGGCGGACCCTGTCCGATTGAAGTCGCTCAAGGCAACATCGCGCAAACGCGCCACCGAAATGCGGGGGTTCAAGCTTTTGAAGGGTGGCTCCTTCCTATGTCATAGAAGCTATTGTTATCGTTACCGGATCGCAGCCCGTACCGGTAATTCTCGGGAAAGTACGACCTCACATCAGGGGTTCAGAGTTGTCTGGGATAGTTGAAGTTTAATGTTATTGCGAGCAAATTGAAAAGGCTTCAGCGCTGGAAGTATTTGACGTGTGTATCTCCTGAGACCGGGATGGACGAATGGGTTGTAATGATAGAGGATGTATTATCCTAATCGTTGATTCCGTCGAAATCCATGTTCATGCCTTACTGTGAGGCTCGGATGATCTCAATGCCTGCACCTGGTTCTTGGTGCGGTAAAAATTTCGAGCTCCGCGAAACCCTGACCAAGGAGGTCATTACCTCTGATCATAGAGTCGTGCCTATCAACTCAATGCGCCGTGTTTGCTGGATGATCTCAATGGCGTCATCAGCGTCATGTGGTCAACCGACATATCTCCGACGCCTTGACGTTCCGATCCCGAATCAATTTGTAAGCGATCAAAAGAAACTTTTGCAAAAAATTGGAAGCAGATCTACTACCGCCAACCCCCGAGAAAGGAATATCACAATGCTCAGTGACACACCCGTTTGCGATTTCGGATGGAAAGCGCCTGATTTTGAGTTGGCGACACCGGATGGCACACGGCATCGTATGTCCGATCACATCGGAAAGGGATTACTGATCGCCTTCATTTGCAACCATTGCCCCTACGTGATGCGGATCGCGGATCAATTTGCTGAAGAGGCGCGTGTGCTTCAGAAAAATGACATCGGTGTTCTGGCCATCATGTCGAACGACTACCAAAGTTACCCGACGGATGCGCCAGCGCATATGATTGAATTTGCTGCTCGTCACGGCTTTGATTTTCCCTATCTCGTGGACGAGGATCAATCGGTTGCGCGTGCCTATAACGCTATCTGCACACCGGATTTCTTTGGTCTGAATGCAAAAGGTGAGTTGCAGTATCGGGGACGCTTTGATGATACACGCGGGGGTGATGTCCGTGGTCGTAAGACAGAACTGCGCGATGCCATGTTGCAAGTCGCTCAGACCGGAGAAGGTCCCAGAGAGCAGGTTGCGTCGATGGGATGTTCAATAAAATGGCGATAGCGTTGTCGCCTATGTTCTACCAGTCGGTTATGTTGCATTTCAGCCGAGCGAGAATGTGGTCCTTGTCCGGCATTTAAAGCAATCCATTTAAAAGGGACTTAAGTCCAATAGAGATTTCACTTAAAGTTAAACGACCTATGTATTGGAGGATTCGGGAAAGGGATGTCGTTGATCATGAAATCGTCTGGATCGTGGTAAATCCCTCAAATTGCGGGGGTCCGACATAGAGGTTCGACATCGTTCCAGCATCTTTGTGCGCGGCACGAAAAGCTTCGCTACGAGTCCAATCCCTGAATTTATCTTCATCCTCCCAGACCGTATGGGAGGAATAGAGAATGGTTCCACCATCGGTCTCTGGACCTTTTAGCATATGAAATTCAATAAACCCTGGTAGACCCTTCAATTGGCTGTCACGTTGGAGCCAGAGAGTTTCGAACGCTTTTGCATTCTCATGACGTACGGTGAAACGATTCATTGCAATATACATCTCGCTGTATCCCTCATTTTTTGTGACAGAAATGCAGTGTGGCAAAGTAAAAAGACTGCTTCGGGTCGCGAAACCGCTCATATAAACTTTGCATCTTCTTGAATTGAGCCGAGCGACGATCGGATGGCTACCATTAAAATCCGAACAGTTCAAGAATGGGTGTGGGCCGGTCAGCAATTCCCATTAATTTCTCTGCATGGCTGTTGTGCCAGACACAGGGAGTCTTGCGCTTGTGTACTTTTTGTTCAACTTCAGCGGCCTGGTGTGGAGCACGGTATCGGTCTTATTTTGGCAGCGCGCCTTGCTAGACCAGATGCGGGGGTGCGTCAACAGAGTCTGTATCGGCTCACGACATGGGCTCTCATGTCGGTGGCATACTTGAGTGCGGATTGATCGTGAGAGTCACTGAAGATTCCGAAGGGAGGAGTCTCGCGAAAATCCTCCCATTCTAAGTGTCGGCGGTGGGCGTGTTCCTGGTATCGGTCATGATATGGTCTGCCCTCGGTCAAGGGACTTGATCCTCGCCCAGGTTGCCGGGGCCTTTCAGACACTTCACGCGTTAATCCGAATACAACCGCTCACGCATTCTCTCGGGTCCGAAATGCTTTGTCAATTGACGCTTCGATGCTGAATTCGTTTGGAATTCGGTTTACATTCTCAAGGACAAGATCGGCCATCATGTCTGCGACAATTGGGGCTAGCCCATATCCGATCTTGAACCCTCCATTGGCGATAAAGTGTTTGGAGCAATCTGGCCAACGACCCAGAATGGGAGCACGTGATTGCGCTTTTGGACGAAGACCAGCCCAGCGACCAATTACGGCGGTGTCGTTCAGAAGAGGTACGGTAAGCTGTGCCCGTGCCAATACATTATCAAGCTGGTCATCAATCGCATCGGCGTCAACAAATTCATTTTCGGATGTCGAACCGACCGCGATCGTACCATTGGCATGCGGAACAATATGTATGCCATCGGTAAATATTTGAGGAAGATCAGGTGACAAAGCAACAGTGGGTTGAAGTAACACCGCTTGTCCTTTGACCGCACGTCCAACGGAGCAGCCAACAGCAGCCGAAAGAGCGTGGAGACCTGCGACCCCCGTAGCCCACACAATGGCCCCCTGGTCTTTGGCTTCCGTTTCGATTTGGCCTCCCTTGTTTTGAATGGCACCAACAAGCGAGCGACAGGCATCTTTCGGATGAACTCGGGCACTGAGCGTATCATGAACAAAATAACCGGTCTCGGAACGTATCCTTAAGCACGGAATATCTTCTGTCTCAACGATCTGCCAAACGGCTTTCCCCTTCCAATGGTCATTCGCAAGGTGAGATCTCTTGTGCGCAAGTCTTAGGCTGTGATTATCTGCAATCGGTTGTATACGTCCGGTGCGCGTATAACCCGATGAAAGGCCGCTTGCGTCGTCAATCGCTTGCCAAAAAGACTCAGACTGAATTAAGCTCTGGAACTGCAAGCTTTTCTTTATATTCCAATTCTCGGGTACGTGAGGAGCCAATGCGCCAACATATCCGCCACTCGCTCCAGATCCAGGACCATTCGGGTCCACGATTCTCACAGATGCGCCGCGTTGCAGGCAGATCCAGGCAATAGAGAGACCAAAAATGCCGGCCCCGCGAACGGTTACGTCATACATTGAGATCGGATCCTCTCACGCCTGGTTCTCATATTCATCGCATAGCGATTAGAGATTGAAATGCAAGCGATGGCACACACAGTGCGTTGGAGCGATGAAGGTATTCCCGTTTCGGACCGTTTCAATGATCTGTATTTTTCCCGCAATAACGGGCTGGCCGAAACCCGGCATGTCTTCTTGGGCGGAAATGATTTGCCACGCCGATTTAGATCAGGTTATCACATCGCCGAACTTGGGTTTGGAACGGGATTGAATTTTCTTGCGACATGGTTCGAGTGGGAGAAAAATGCCATCGACGGAAAACTACGTTATACATCCTTTGAAGCATTCCCGATGCGACGTGATGATATGGCGAACGCACTGTCCTTGTTCCCGGAACTCGCATCCCAGGCTGCGGACCTGCTCAAGAACTGGGAACCCGAAGGGGGCGTATTCGAACTCGGATCTGTACAGTTGACGGTAGTCATCGGTGACGCAAGACAGACCGTGCCTGCTTGGAATGAATGCGCCGATGCGTGGTATCTCGACGGTTTTGCACCGTCAAGAAACCCAGAATTATGGGGTTTGAATCTTATAGAGGCTGTCTTCGACAGAACGCGGTCAGGCGGATCATGTGCAACCTATTCATCTGCGGGGCATGTGAGACGAAATTTGAATTCTGCAGGATTTAGGATACATCGTCGATCCGGATATGGACGAAAGCGTCACATGATAACAGGTCAAAAACCTTAGGTTCTGTCGCTGACGACGGAGGCGACACGAATATCTCACCGGGTAATGCGGCATTTCACACGTGCCACTGCAGAAGACTTGGAAACAATGGAATTCAGGGTCCGTAAGAACATCTCGAGACCAGGTAAGCGACATGTGACGGTCGAGACATCCGTCAATGATCGGGTGGGGTCATCCATAATCCTGTTCCGTTTGACTACAAGAGCGCTCATTGACGATATACAAAGCATCGTAACAGACGTCACGCTGATACAACGTCAGATACACCATTGAATCGATGCGATAGGCTCCTTTGTAACCGTCTTGTTGGAAGCAGAAATGTAGTATCCATAATGCCGCCCCGAATCAATTTCTTGGATTAGAAGACCTGTATACGCCAAAACCGATGTAGAAGTTGCTATGGGCGTTGCGATGAAGCACTACCCACTCCATAGGTCTCGTTTCGATCGATATTTCGACACAGGCCGAAATTTCAAGAACACAACCAACACGGCTTGATGTTTACAAAGTTGCAATTTTGTATAGATATCCGTGTCGATATGTGAACGATAACAGGAGCGGACGAATGTTTGGTGGATCAATGACAGCCTTGGTCACACCGATGTGTAACGGCGCTCTTGATCTTAAGACGTTGCGCAATCTGGTGAACTGGCAGATTGAGGAAGGTTCGCATGGGCTCGTCCCCGTCGGAACGACGGGAGAAAGTCCAACCTTGTCGCACGAAGAGCACGAGACCGTTGTCGAAGAGGTGGTCAAGACCGCTGATGGACGGGTTCCTGTTATCGCAGGAGCGGGATCAAACAGCACAGTTGAAGCCATTCGATTTGTGCAACACGCGGCTCATGTGGGTGCACAAGGCGCTCTCGTCGTGACCCCATACTACAACAAGCCGACTCAGAAAGGCCTTGTTGAACATTTTACCGCACTGCATGACTGCGCAGAAATTCCCATAATTATTTACAATATTCCTGGACGATCGGCTGTTGACATGGCTCCGGATACGATGGCCGACCTTTCGAGGCTACCGCGAATCGTGGGCGTCAAAGATGCTACGGGCGATCTTGCGCGCGTTTGCGATACGCGGCTTGCCTGCGGGCCGGACTTTCTTCAGATTTCGGGAGAAGATGCCACAGCACACGGATTTAATGCCCAAGGTGGTGTTGGTTGTATTTCGGTCACGGCGAATGTTGCTCCCGCACTCCTCAGCAAAATGCAAGAGGCCTGCCAGGCGAACGACTATACCCATGCGCGGCAGATCCAAGACCAATTGATGCCCCTGCACAAGGCAATTTTTGAAGAACCGGGACTTGTCGGTGCCAAATACGCCCTGTCTCTGCTCGGATTATGCCGTGAGGATGTGCGTCTTCCACTTGTGGAATTAACAGCCACGGCTAAAACGCACGTGAAGTCTGCGCTCGAATTCGCTGGTTTGCTCTGAACAGAGATACTTACCGGATCGGTTTTGCACCATAGTAGAGGCCAACAACATGTTCCGCTTCCGCGAAAAATAGCCAGCGTGTAATCAGAACACCCGTAAGATGACTCAGAATAGTCACGGCGGCGAGCATATGGTTAAATGGCAAACTCAATAAAAAAACGGGAATCACAAAGGCGAAGACAACGCCGGTGAGTCGCAGAAGTTTTGCATGGGTCCGTGCGACGGTGAACACCATTTCCCGCGTCAGGTAATTGGGTTGCGTGTGTGGAGTCTCGAATGGACGTGGGGTTCCGATGTGGCCAAGACCCGTCGCCGTCTTTAAGGATGTCCCCGTTTTATCCAAGGCTCTGTCACCCTGTCTCCACCACAGCAACTGCACGATTGCTGTTGCAGCGATCAGAATACGTGCCAGATCAACTTGACCTACTGTCAATGAACCTCCGGCCGCCGCGTAAGCGACAAAGAGCAGCGGTGTCAATGGGGAATGCCAACGGGGAACACTCTTCAACTGGGTGTAGATCATGGCCGTCGTGATGACCGTTACAAGACATAAAACGGCGCCAACTATTCCAACAAAGGTCCAATGCACATCAAGAAAGACACGCCCAATTCCGAGCACCGCCATCACCAGGAGTGTGAGCACGGCGCAGCATCCTTCACGCGAAAGCCAACTTGATCGCCACTGCGAAAAAGCCTTCAACATACGCTCCGGATGTCCAAGATGGAGTGTCGATGCCGCCAATCCACCGACGCTCAAGGCATATGCCATGCCAAAAAAGACGAACGCCACACCTCCAACAGATCCGAGACCGAGACCGAGAAAAAAGAGCAACCCAAATCCAATGCCGGACAATGTCGTAAAGAGAATAACAGACGGGGCCGGGTGCATTACACGTCGTCCGACTTCAGCCCGTCAAGCATCCCGAGAGTCGTGTCTAACCAGCGTAAGAATCCTGTTGATTCTTGCGCGACCGGTTTCAGGAGAGGTGCCAATATGTCAATCTGTTCCTCCAACTGATCCTTTTTCCGTGGGGGCAAGTATTGATTGACGGGCCGCGTCTCTTGTTCAGGCATGAGATCAACAGATCCGCGCTGCGCAGCCAATTGCGATACGGAACTTTCCGGATCGGCGAAATCACCAAAATGACGTGCGCCCGTTGGGCACGTGCGGACGCATGCAGGCTCCCGGTCTTCGATGGGGAGATTTTCATTGTAGATTCGATCGACACATAGCGTGCATTTCTTCATGACCTTCTCGGCTTGATCCATTTCGCGTGCACCGTACGGACAGGCCCAAGCGCACAAACCGCAGCCGATACAGTCATTTTCATTGACCAGAACAATACCGTCCTCGACGCGTTGATAGGATGCACCCGTCGGACACACCGTCACACAGGGAGGATTCTCACAATGCAAGCAGGACTTCGGAAAATGGATAATTTGAGGGGTTCCGTCTTCTGGCAAGACTTCAAAGGAATGAACGCGGTTGAGAAAGGTTCCAGACGGAGTTGCCCCATACGGCTCTTGATCCGATAGTGGTGCGCCATAATTTTCGGTATTCCATCCCTTGCAAGCAATCACACAGGCGTGACATCCCACGCAGGTGTCCAAATCAATCAGTAGACCAAGTCGACGTTCGGTTTTCTCTGGAATACAAGTCATGGGCTGTTCTCTAAATCCGTTAATGTCACAGCAGATTGAATCAGGCTTTCTGCAAAACGGGGATCTTGCTCTCGGTACCGTGTCTCACGATTCACTCCGCCATCTTATCTCAGATGGACCCTCACCAACAGCGGATTTAATCTCTGGAAATCGGGGTTGAACCTCGTGTTGTTTGTTCACTTTCTCGATTTTCACTTTCAAGTCAAACCATGCCGCTTGGCCGGTTATCGGATCCGAGTTTGCCCATCGCAGTCCATCCCCCTTTTCCGGTAGGAGTTCATGAATGAGATGATTCAACATGACTCCCCTTTTCGCCTCAGGAGCCGAGCGTCCGAGTGCCCACGTACCGGAACGCTTACCAATCGCATTCCAGGTCCAGATCGTATTGGAATTTAGAGCGGCCATCTCTTGAACCGGTGCGGTGATGTCTCCATGCGGTGAGGTCACGCGTACCCAGTCACCGTCTGCGAGATCATGTTCTACCATAAGGTTTGTTGGTACGTAGAGTGGATTATGACTGTGAATTTGACGCAGCCAGGCATTCTGCGCGCCCCACGAATGGTACATTGCCATGGGTCGTTGTGAGAGAGCCGTAATCGGGTATTCGGATGCCTTGTTGTCCGGGGCTGTATCATACCATATGGGAAGAGGATCAAAATTGGTTTTGATACGGTCCCGAAGATGATCTGGAGGTTGCCGGTCGCCATGACCATCAGCTGCAAGCTGGAATTTTCGCAGTGGCTCTAAGTAAAGATTGAACAAATAGGGATGCGGGGCATCGAGCAGGCCAAGTTGAACGGCCCAGTCCTGGTACGCTTTGTTCCAAGGTTTATAATACTGTGCATCGTCAGGAATCGGTCCAACCCAGAATCCGCCATTTGCAATGTATCTGTTGATCTGGTTCGCATTTGGCGCTCCTCTTCCGTCAACTGTCTTTCCCGATTGTCTGGTCGTCGATGAGTCGTCTGGTAATCGCCAACCGGCCAACGGCCCGATCCCCGGTTTACGTTGGTGGTAAAGGATGTAATCCGCGTAATCTTTGTATTTTGGATGACCGGCGTCATCGACAAAACCCGGCAATTTCAATCGATTGGCGAGGTCAATGAGGACCGTTTGAAATCCGCGCACATCCCGGTCGGGCTCGATAACCGGCCATCGAATAGCATCCGCCGCGGCATCCGCGTCGCAGATGGGGCGATCGAGAAGCGAGATACAATCGTGCCGCTCCAAATACGTTGTGTCCGGCAAGATCAAATCGGCATAGGCAACCATTTCTGAATAATAAGCATCCGAGTAGATGATGTGCGGAATGACATATTCGCCATCGTCTCTCTTGTCTGTAAGCATATCGGTGACGGCGGTCACATTCATGCTCGAGTTCCATGCCATATTCGACATATACAGAAACAACGTATCGAGATGATAGGGATCTCCTGCGTGGGCATTGGCAATCACCATATGCATCAGCCCGTGGGCCGACATCGGATTTTCCCAACTGAACGACTTATCAATCCGGGCCGGACTGCCATCATCTTTCACAGCCAGATCCTCCGGTCCATGAACGAATCCAAGATGCGGACCATCGAGTGGACGATTGGGCGCGGAATGGGAGTGGGGTGTTGGATGCGATTCAGATGCCTTCGGATACGGTGGCTTAAAGCGAAATCCGCCCGGAACCTCTATACTCCCAAGAAGGATCTGTAACAGATGAAGCGCCCGGCATGTCTGGAACCCATTGGCATGTGCCGATATCCCGCGCATTGCATGTAATGAAATCGGACGACCTTTCATGGTATGGTGAGTCCGTCCACGAAAGTCGACCCAACTTCGGTTCAGCTCAAGGACCTCATCAAATGCAATGCGTGCCATCTCAGCGGCGAGTGCACGAATGCGTGGAGCCGAAATACCGCATCGGTCACTGACCGCCTCTGGGGCATAACAGTCATCAAGATACTTTTCGATAACATGTTGAAAAACCGATCGATGCAGATGATCGCCGTTACGATACCGCCCCATCAAGTCTGGATAAACATCCTGTTGATCGTAGGGCACACGTACTTTGTTTTTGCGATCAATGACGATCTGCTTGCCCGATTCATCGCGCAGCAAAAGACCAAACTCGGGCGAATTTGGATCGGAATTGACGAGACACGGGGCGTTGGTGAACTGCGCAAGATACGCAATGTCAAACTTTCCGGCCTTGAGCAGACAATGTATTAATGACAGAATGAAGAGTCCATCGGTTCCGGGGGTAATACCGAACCAGTCGTCAGCGACGGCATTGTAACCCGTACGAATGGGATTCACGCCAATGACTCGTACATTACGGGACTTCAGTTGACCGATCCCAATCTTTAATGGATTTGAATCATGATCTTCGGCCACTCCGAATAAAATCAGGAGTTTGGTATGGTCCCAGTCCGGCTGTCCAAACTCCCAGAAGGCACCTCCGATGGAGTATATCCCAGCGGCGGCCATGTTTACCGAGCAAAATCCACCATGCGCTGCATAATTTGGTGTACCAAAATTCTGTGCCCAGAACGATGTAAAAGACTGGCTCTGATCGCGCCCGGTCATGAGGGCGAACTCTTCCGGCGCCCTCTCGCGAATAGGTCGTAACCAGCGGACCGCTTGGTCAAGGGCCTCATCCCAGGTGATTTCTTCAAACTCTCCCGAACCCCGTGGGCCAACCCGTCTGAGCGGTGCGCGCAGCCGGGACGGCGCATTGACCTGCATGATTCCTGCCGAACCCTTCGCGCACAAGACGCCCTTGTTGACAGGATGATCCTTGTTGCCTTCGATATAGGCGACCTGACCGGACTTCAGATGAACATTGATGCCGCAGCGACACGCACACATATAGCATGTCGTCTTCCTGATCTCATCCGATACAGGCGGTGACAGATCAATAAGAGGTTGAGTCATAGCGATAGTTTTCTCGAAATTCTTTGTTGGAACTTTCCTGACTCTCTTCTATTTTGCAAGCGTGAATTCAGACGGAAGTGACCAAAAAACGTCACGATCTCTGGATTTGATGAACGGGCTGATATCAAGAATTTTAGGCGCGACATTCTTGACTTTCCATTGCCTTTCGAGAATCTGTTGTTTAGACGTATGCTGAATGGAGTGAGCGCGACATTCTTTTGCTTTGATTGCGGGATGTGGATCGGCCCCCAAATTCACGATGGTAATTTTTGTGGCAATTTCTGGAACAGTACGGGATATAACTTCAATGTTCCGAAAATGTCGTGAAATGCCGATTGGATCCGTAACATTGTCCGATTGTGTAATGTGTAGCGCTGCGGCAAAGGTGTCGCAAGAAACCATGTCAAAGAGTGATAAAGTTAAAGGAAGAGCCTGAAAACGTGACCTTTATTGTGGGAATTCCGATTATCGCCGCCGCCATGGCATGTGCACCATTTTTGACGATTGCACAATCTGTTCCTCTGGCAAAAATTGCAACGGTTGAAGACGTGGGAGTAGAACGGGAACGGCGTTTTTTTGGTCATGTCGTTGCGAGGCAGACAACGGATCTTGCCTTTCAGGTAGGCGGGCAGGTAATCGACTTACCGATCGTCGAAGGCGAGATGATCAAAAGCGGTCGCTTGATCGCTCAACTGGATCTGGAACCATTTAAACTTGCTCTGAAACGCTCGGAGGCGCAAGCGGTACAGGCACGGCGAACACTTGAGCGATTTCAACAACTTAGTGCATCCTCTGTCAGCGAAGTACGGATTGATGACGCTCGCACAGAACTGGAGATTGCGGAGATTGCGGTCGCCGAGGCGGAGCGCGCGTTACGTCAAGCTACACTCAGAGCCCCCTTTGATGCTCTCATTGCTCTTCGCAGTGTCGCGAATTTTTCGTCCATCACTCCCGGCACACCTGTTGTCCGTATCCATGATATGTCTGAGTTGCGGATCGAGATTGATGTACCTGAAATTCTCTTTGCGACCGTAGGAAATGATCCCAACTACGAAATCTACGCACAGTTTCCTGCGAGTGAGACATTGTTTCCGGTGATGCCGCGCGAATTCAATGCCGAGACCTCCGCTATCGGTCAAACGTTCTCAATTACATTGGGGATGGATCCTCCAGAGGACTTGCTGCTGCTTCCCGGATCCTCGGTCACAGTCATCGTCAGATTCCTGGACGATGATGTTTCTGTGCAGATACCACAATCCGCCGTGATCACATCCAATTCCGGGGCCGCCCAAGTCATGATCTTTACCCCAACCGACGCGGATCTGGGTACGGTCTCGCTTCATACAATCAAGATTGCTCCGACCGTCGATGGCCGTATCAATGTTGTTGAGGGCCTTGTTCCCGGCGACACCTATGTGGTGAGTGGGACGTCACGCCTGAAAGAGGGTGACTTGGTTCGGCAATTTACCGGTTTCCCGTAACGAGTGAACGCGTAATGAACATCGCTCTCTTTGCGATCAACCGTCCTCTCTATACTTGGATCATCATGTTGATCTGCGCACTCGGAGGTATCTTCGGGTTTTTCAATCTTGGTCGGCTGGAGGATCCCGCCTTTACGATCAAGACGGCGACTGTCTTGACCGAATACCCGGGAGCCTCAGCGGAAACCGTCGCACGCGAAGTATCCGAGCCGCTTGAATCGACCATACAAAAAATGAGCGAAGTGGAACAGATCCGCTCGCGCAATCAACCCGGACTGTCTTTGATTTCTGTTGATATGAAGGATCATTATGATGGAACGGAACTGCCCGATCTTTGGACAAAACTCCGGACTCGAGTTGCACAGGCTTCTCTACCGGAAGGTGCTGGTGCCGCCACTGTCGATGACGGCTTTGGGGATGTCTTCGGAATTTATTACGCAATCAGTGCCGTTGGTTTTTCCGATCGTGAAATCTATCAACTCTCTGCTTTTCTTCGACGGGAAATATTGACGATTGACGGCGTCGCGGATGTCGTGCTTTCGGGTGTCCCGAACGAAGTCATTTACATAGAGCCGCGTCTGGAGATTGTCGCCAATTTGGGAATATCGCCGGCCACTTTGGTGCGGGCCATTGCGAATGCCAATACGGTCAATGCGGCCGGCTTGCTTGAGGAGGATACGCGCCGCACGCTTATTCAAGCCCCACTTGATCAAGAATCCCTGAAGGAAATCACCGGACTCAAGGTGGGTGTTGGTGGAAAAGTTGTATCCCTACAGGACTTCGCACACGTGACGCGCGGTCGCGAGAATGATCCTTCGATTATGATTCGACAGAATGGACGGGAAGCCTTCACTCTTGCTGTGGCGGGTATTGCTTCAGAAAATATTGTCGATGTCGGGAAACGCGTGGATTCGAAACTGGCCGATCTACGGAACAGGGTCCCGCTTGGTGTAGAGATAGAACCGATCTACCAACAGCATGTTATTGTTGAAAGGGCCTCCTTGGATTTCCTGACCAATCTCGCGCTGTCGGTCTGCATCGTTGTGATCGTTTTGGCACTTTTTATGGGGATTCGGGCTGCGGGCGCCGTTGGAATCACCCTTGTTCTCACCGTTGTTGGCACGGTCCTCTTTATGTGGTTGCTTTCGATTGAAATGGAACGCATTTCGCTGGGTGCGCTGATCATTGCCATGGGAATGTTGGTCGACAATTCGATTGTCATGGCCGAGGGAATGCAGGTTGCGATGCTGCGTGGGAAGAGTTCGCGTGAGGCCGCGCACGAAACCGCGTCAAAGACCCAAATTCCGTTGCTGGGCGCGACGGCGATTGCAATCATGGCCTTTGCCGGTATTGGCCTGAGCAATGACGCAACCGGAGAATTCCTGTTCTCGCTGTTCGCTGTTATTGCAATCTCTCTGCTTCTGTCCTGGGGACTTGCTCTGACGGTTACGCCGCTCTTGGGTCACTACCTCTTTCGACAGGGAACCTTGACGGCTGGCGGTGGATATGACGGGCTTATCTTCCGCGCCTATCGAGTGCTTCTCGGTGCCTGCCTTAAGGCATGGGTTCTGGTTCTGCTTGGACTGGTCGGCCTCACGATCGTGAGTGTATTCGTTTTCGGCCAAGTAACACAACAATTCTTCCCATCCAGCAATACACCCTTGACCTTTGTCCACTATCAGCTGGTGCAAGGTACATCAATTAGGGAAACATCCAAAGACATTGCGGTGCTTGAGAATTGGCTTGCCGAACAACCTGAAATCGACGGATTCACGGCGTTCGTTGGACAAGGTGCAAATCGTTTTTTACTCACCTATCAACCCGAAGATTCGAATCCGAGTTACGGGCATATCATTATCAGAACCCGGACGATCGACGTCATACCGTCCCTCATTGATCGACTTGTGGATTTCGCCGAGGCGGCCTTGCCACAGGGAGACTTGCGGGTACAACGATTGTCCTTTGGTCCTGGAGGTGGAAATCCGATACAGGTGCGCTTCTCAGGCCCTGATCCGGAGGTGCTGCGCGATCTTGCCGACGATGCACGTGTACGAATGAGAGACGCGTCATCGGATATTCTCTCAATGAGCGTTGATTGGCGGGAGAGAGAGCATGTCTTGCGCCCAATCTATGCAACAGATCGCGCCCAGCAAGCCGGAATTTCCCGTCAAGCTGTGGCCCAAGCGACTCAATTTGCAACCACAGGAATAAACGCAGGCTTGTTGCGGGAAAACGAACGACAACTGCCGATAATCGTCCGAAGCCCACCCGGACACGTCGCACTTGCGGATCAATTGATTTGGTCGGATGTTGCAAACGCTGCGCTGCCTTTCGATCAAGTCACGGACGGATTGATTTTTGAGGCACAAGACACGCTCATGATGCGTCGCGACCGCGTCTTCACGATTACGGTCAACGCGGAGATTGCACCCGAGCAGACAGCGGCTCAGGTTCACTCCGACATTCAAGTATCTATCGAGACTATGACACTCCCTGTCGGCTACAAGATGGAATGGGGTGGGGAAGCGGAAAGCTCGGCCGATGCGCAAGAGGCGTTGGGCGCGTCTCTTCCCATCACAGTTGTCATTATGGCTTTGATTTCCGTGTTGTTGTTCAACGCGGTGCGACAACCCGTTATCGTTTGGCTGCTGGTTCCGATGTCGCTTATCGGAGTGAGCTTTGCACTCTATGGAACAGGTCTTCCATTTACCTTTACGGCATTATTGGGATTGTTGTCCTTAACCGGAATGCTCATAAAGAACGGGATCGTCCTCGTGGAGGAAATCGATATTACGCGATTACGGAGCTCGGACGTCCGTCTGTCTCATGCGATCATAGAGGCATCGGTATCACGCTGCCGCCCGGTTCTCTTGGCCGCAATCACGACCATTCTTGGTATGACACCGCTGATCTGGGATGCTTTTTTCCGTTCCATGGCGGTTGCGATCATGGGCGGATTGGCCTTTGCCTCCATTCTGACACTAGTGGCCGCACCCATTCTCTACTTCGTTTTCTTTGGACGGGATCGCATCGCTCAGACATCGTAGCCATTAGGGCTCAAAACGCGATGCAGAAGCTGCAATCTTTTTGTATTCGGGTAAGATTCCAACTGTTTGAGTCGAACACATTTCTGTGGCTTGAAGTTAATGGGCGATCCAAAAAGCCAACCCGTGATAACGATTTCATGTGTCATACGCTGCTTATCGTTTCACATGACAATTAACCGCGTCGTGCCACGAATGCGTTGTACGATCCAGAATAGATGATCGCGCCTGAGTGCGACACAACCTTCGGTCGGAAAACGACAACGTCTCCACTGGTGAATAAAAATGGCTGAACCCCGTCCGGGAATGGCAGACGGCCGATTCCAATCCGTGACAATAATGATATCGTATAATGGATCCGGCCGGCGTAAGCTTTCATGCGAAAAGTGATGGGGCGGTCGAACGAACGCGTTGTAGTGTGGGTCATTGACGTCATCGGACCACATATCTCCGATTCGGAGAGGTACGGCAATCGGAGAGGGTGACGCAATTTTGTCGGGACGATAATATATCCCTGCTAATCGATGGATCCCGGACGGTGTGGCATGATCACCTTCCTGTTTGTCTGCGCGCACGCCTCCGCGTCCAATAGAGCATGGAAACTGTCGTCCATAGAATCGCAACCTTTGCGTGTTTACGACGATATCGGACGGCGTCACAAAATGTGCCCTGATTTTTCCATTTTTGTTGAGAGATAGGCTCGGTTATGGCACGTCTGCCCAACATGAATGGGAATGCGTTCAGATACGTTTATTCCGTTACGAATCATGACCTCAACCTTTTCTGGATTATTGGTGAGCAAGCGTACATTTGAATGACCCAAGGTCTTCAAGATATCGGAGCCAAGTCGAAAATCACGCTCATCATCCTCAAAGCCAAGCCGATGGTTCGCTTCCACTGTGTCGTATCCTTGATCTTGCAATGAATAGGCCCGCATTTTATTGGCAAGACCGATCCCGCGTCCTTCTTGATTGAGGTAAATCAGGATCCCGCTGCGTTCCTGACCCATCTGAGCGAGAGCGGCACGAAGCTGTGGCCCGCAGTCGCATTTCAGGCTGTCGAGAATATCACCCGTAAAGCAGGCTGAGTGAACCCGCACAAGAGCGGGATGTTGCCGACTTGGTTTACCTATTTCGATTGCATAATGTTCTTCGCCGTCGTCTATGGAACGAAAGACATACAGTCGTCCATTCTCCGCAGCTGCGATGGGTAAATTGGCGGACGCGACATGGCGCAGCCGATGACTGCTCTCAAGGCGTGGTGTGGCCTCAACCGCGTCAATCAGTGTTAATCCATGATGTTGAGCCAGGGTCACCGGATCAGGGACTGTTGCAACCACGGCCGCCGGCAGGAGACGCGCATATTTCATCAATGCAACCGACAGACGATGCAAGTTGACCGAACCGCCTCGAAGAGGCCGGAGGGGACCTTTCATCGGGTTCTGCAGATCGTTGGCGGGGTCGGCTATCGCGGCCATCCACTTTGTATCGGCATCGTCGGGGACCGTAAGGCGCGCAATGTCACCATCGTAAACCGCCGTCTTGAGCGTTGCCGCTCGACGCTGTGTAATTACGATGCTGAGATCCGTGCCATGGTTCTTAACATCGTCGAAACGTTCTGGTCCCAGAGTTTCGGCCGAAGCGGTCATCACACCGTAATCGACACCCTTGAGAACAACAAAAAGTCCCATACGCAAATCGCCCCGGGCACGAGTCAAGAGATCCAGAATGTCGGGCGCTAAGCTCATTGTGTACGTTTTCTTATCGTTCGACGGTGATTACGAGAATAGATTGCCTATCATAATTGAAACAATGTAGGCGAATTTACACGACCTTGTGAACTTAACATGTGAACTCTTGCAGAGTGAAGAGATAAACTGCATGTGAAACCGAATAATCGCGAGGTTTACTTATGACACAACTTAAGAAAATTCTATTGGTCGATGATGATAACGATGTGCGTGATGCATTAGGCGAACAATTGCTCATGACGGAAGATTTCACTGTATTTGAAGCTGGAAACGGCGGTGATGCCCTAACACTTCTGAAGAATGAGCTGTGTGACCTGATCATCTTGGATGTTGGGTTGCCCGATATTGATGGTCGAGAACTTTGCAAAGTGATTCGCAAGCAGGACATCAAGGCCCCGATTTTGATGCTAACCGGACATGATACCGATGCGGATACAATTCTTGGTCTTGATGCCGGGGCCAATGATTATATCTCGAAACCGTTCAAGTTCTCGGTTCTATTGGCACGCATTCGCGCACAATTGCGGCAGCATGAACAGTCGGAGGATGCGGTCTTTAGTTTAGGCCCTTACGCATTCAAACCTGCGATGAAAGTTCTTATAACGGAAAATAAACGCAGGATTCGCTTGACGGAAAAAGAAACCAGTATCCTACGATTTCTGTATCGGGCGAGTGAAGGTGTTGTTCCACGTGATGTCTTGCTGCATGAAGTTTGGGGTTACAATGCCGGGGTCACCACGCATACGCTCGAAACGCATATTTATCGTTTGCGACAAAAAATTGAACCCGATCCATCGAACGCACAATTGTTGGTCACAGAATCAGGCGGATATCGGCTTGCCGTTTAAGTGTGTTCGACTGTATTTGGTAGGCATGAACCGGCAAGGATATCTGCAACACTTACGTTTACAGAAACGCAATTTACTTTTGATGTGCTCACGATCAAGGTGATATTGAGCTCGGCGGAAATACAGAAATGTGATCCTTGAAACAGACATAAGGCGTGCCGCAATCCTGCAAAAAGGTTCATACTCTCAAACTTTTTTGTTTGCGAGAGTCAGTTATGTACGCTGGAAAATGAGCACAGTCTCGACAAAATTCTACAAATTTGGGCGTGACTATATTGAAAAAATTGAATTAAATTAGCTGCTTAATGAATCTCGATACAGATTTCAGCCTGAGGTGCCCTCTAACCAATTGAATTTATTCGATTTTTATCTGGACGCTAGTAGTTTGAAGGCATAAAGGGTAAAGCCCCTGCTTTGATCAAAGACTTAAACCCATATAAAATCGCCTCATGTTCGTTATTCGCACCCAAGGCGTTTTTCTTTGTGAGTATGTTCAGTTTTGCACCGAAACATATATCTGCGTACAAACTATACGCCGTCCCCAAATTGCATTCACACGAATAGATGTTTTGCCCATTTTTTTTGGAGATATTCCATAAAACCAATTGCGGGCTTTCTACCGCATATTGGTTCATGTTCAAAGGGTAGATACCGAGTTTCTTTTTTATTCTGCATTTAATGTTGTGATCCATAAAATTAGTCAGACCAAAGACGAAAAAACAATTATGAAATACACATG
>JAPORU010000003.1 GCA_026710045.1 Aestuariivita sp.
GGACAATCCCACGCGGCCCGCATTCCGACCGACGCGCGGATCGGCCTCCCAGAGACATTCCAGACGCCACACCGTGTCACGCGGCGTAGAGAACCGACAGCCCGGGGCCGGCTTCGCTTTCTCATGAAGTATGCTCTGGATCCGCCAGACGTCATTCGACCCGTGTCGATCTTCACCCGTGGTCCTGTCGCTGTCTCCTGTCCCTCCAACTCCCAGGGTCCGGCTCCTTCCCTCCACCGGCATGACCCGACCTCTCCGGTACTACGAGCCGGACCGTCCTCCTGTCGGCCCAGCCTGGCCCGTCCGATCGGCACAGGGTGCCGGTTCGGTCCGTACATCAACCCGGCACAACCACAGACAGGACGTCCCGCGTTGTCACACTCTCCCTCTTCCCTACAGGCCGACACCCATACCCCGGCGCGTCCCGTTGATGCTTACGTTGCTCTCTTCTCAACCGGTACCCGACGTCCCCATCTTCACGGAAGGGCGTCACACGCATGACCCGCCTCATAGCCGGCTCAGCGTTCACGCACATCCCAAGGAAACGGCCCAGCCTGTATGGTCGCTGAACGGCCCTAAGCCGTCCTTTTATCCGCAGGGCTTCACACCCTATCGTTCCCTCTCTGATCCGCCACTTCGGACATCACAGCCGCACCCAACCGAAGCAACAATTGTTGGACGGAATTTGCACCCGCTCGGAGAGTGCACCTTATCTCGGCGCACGTTAAAGATGGGATGGGACAGGATCGGCCAAATTCGAAAGCCCTACTCTGTTCTTATCACAGACCGACTACCCGATCTCCACTTCCTCGAATTTGGACAATGCTTCCCACGATGGCGCTTCGGCAGCAGCGGGAGGTATCTTTGATGAAGGAAACCTGTTTATTAGCAAAAAAGATCAGGAAAGCCAAAACGGTCTTGAGCGCATCGACAATATAACCGATCACGCTCTGGGGATGTTTCGTGTCGATTATAATGATCCAAAGATCACCAAAGATGATATCTTCGATTATGTCTACGGTGTTCTTCATGCACCAGACGTCCGAAAGGCTTATCCAATCGCGTTATCACACAATCCCCCACGGGTTCCGATGGCCGAAGACTTCTGGGTATTCGCAAAAGCGGAGAAAGACCTTACCGATCTGCATCTGAACTACGAAACCGATCCAGAATACAATCTTCAATTACATTTCTCCAGCGACGGAGAGCCAACAGAAGATCACTTTCGAATAAGTGATAAGCCGATGAGATTTGCCGGCAAGAAAGGTTCACTGCATCGGTCTACTCTTCATATGACGAGTTCCATAAGTCTATCCGGTATTCCACATGAAGCTCATGAGTATGTAGTAAACGGGCGATCCCCTTTGGAGTGGTTTATTGATCGTTACAAAATTACCGTTGATAAGAAGAGTGGCATTCGCAATGATCCAAATGAATGGTTTGGGGATCCACGTGCCATTATTTCAACGATTAAAAGGATCGTTTATCTGAGTGTCGAGACGACGCACAATGTTGCCGGACTTCCGCCATCGCTTGCGCAAATTCAGGACACTTGAATAACAATGGAAATCCTTATTCTTTGGAAGATTAGAAAACAGAAAAAACCTAACAGGTTGAGCTTGATCTATAAAGATTCTGGGAAACCTTAACAGATCTTCGGTCTTACTAAAGAGGTTTTGGCATTCAAAAGTATTGATTCAAGTTTACCAGATTCCGCAACCAAGAGATATTCCACAATAGCTCACAGCCTTGAAGTCCCCCGCAATCTACGCGATAATTTATAATGATAGTGAGAAATAATCCGATGGCAAATTTCAAACGCTCAGAATTACAGCGCTTTGTAAGGTTGCGCGAGAAGTCACCACCTCCGGTGTTTGTGGGGCGTCAGTCAATTTTAAACGACGTTCTAACGATCGCCGCGCAAACAAGTCAGGAAAGAGCGGGCATTCCTGGTAATACGACCGTCATCCAAGGCGCCCCTGGCGCAGGGAAAAGTTCCGTTCTGAGTGAGCTCACCCGGTTCAATACCGATCTTTCCGAAGAGGGGCCAAAGACCCTGCATATCTCCAGTGTGGAACTTGAGGAGAATTTTTTCGATGTCTTAATGGCAATCGGGGCCCTCGGACGGACAAAAAAAGGCCAGTTGAAAGCACACGTCTTAAAGGGTGCGCAGTTGGGTAGCCTCGCTCTCCTTGATATCGCGGGTTTGATTGATATCAATATCCAAGACGTTAAAGCCCTGTTTCAGAAGAACGAGGTGCGAAATATTGGGGCACTTCATAAGGCCTTTCCTGTATCGGATTGGGACACAGCGGTCATTGTCGCTGTTGATGAAGCGCAAAATCTCCCCTTTGGACGCGGCACACCCCAATCGAATTTTCTGCGGGCGCTACACGAAGCCGTGACAAAACTCCCGCTCACTCTGGTGCTGGCGGGACTGGGCGATACCCAGTCCGTGATCCGTTCCATGGGGTTAACACGCAATCAAATAGCGACCAGTATCGGATGCTTTACGCCGGACGAACAGGCCGAACTCACCGACCGATGGAGCGCGCATTTCGGCATCACGATTGGTGACCAACGCGCCCACATTGATCAACTGATGACGCCCACCGACGGCTGGCCGCGTCATGTCCACTGTGCGCAGCAGGCCTTGGCAGAAGCTCTCCTTGTCAAAGAAGTCGATGGTCAGGCCGATAAGATAGAGGACTGGAACGTCGTATATCAACGTAGTGATACTCTTCGGCAGGGGTATTATGAAAAACAGTTCAGTGATACCATGAAGTTATCGCGCCAACTTACAGCCCATATAATGAAAACCGTTGCGCACGTTCAAAAAGAGGGGAAAACGATTCAATTTGACGATATGTTAAATATCGCAGACAAATACACGAAGAGAGATATACCATTTGGTTGGAGATTACCCGAAGGGGAAACCCCACAATCTTATGTGACTCATCTGATGCATTGCGGAGCGTTGGAGGAAAATCCAGAGACCGGGGCGCTGACCTGTCCGATCCCTAGTTTTCAAAACTATATTCTACGCCGCGGAGGCCTTGATCCAGCAGCGCTTGAACAGACATTGAATGAGGAAGAGCCTTCGTTCAAGAAAGCGGGTGAAAACTCATAAACCCCTCCTGAATCCAAACCGCCCGGTCGACAGCTGCTCGCTCGCCAAGATGCAACAACTCCTTCGCAGACAGGGTCGCCCTTCCGGCAAAGCTTTACACGCACGGTCGCCAACAATAGTGTTCATCAAGAAGAGCCTTCACTGGTCCTTCGATGATCTGCTTGACCGCGCATTGATACGAGGTCGGCGTCACAGCGAGTATGTCCCGTCTGAAGTGCTCGTCTACTATTTACGCCAGACGAAGTCGGACAATACGGACGGACGGTTCATCCGGCTGTACGAAATTTTGCACGACCGGGTCGAGACAGCGTGCCCAAGGGCAAACTGACACGTCGGCGAAAAGATCCACGAAGATTCGCGTCTTTCCGAGATACGCGACTGTGCGACCGCACATTTGCCAACAACCGAGCGCATGGATTCTTCAGTACCGCGAAAAGATCACGATATCGTACATGGTGCCAACCGACAGCTTTCACCCGATCAAAGACCTTCAACGTTCCTTCACATGACTTCATATCCAGCCAGAATGGGACCAACCCGAAGACTCCCGTGCTACAGATCACCGTGAATATCAACCCTTATAAGAGTCGTTCAATCCACTTGATCAAGCATGCAGAACTCCACTGAAACCCCCTACCGAAATGGACCCAATGGATACATTTCACCGTTAACCGGATCCCTTCATAGGCGTCTGGCCTATCTGCATCGCGCAACGCGAGCACGTTCTGGCAAATATGTCGGCCATTGAATTTCTACGGCTTGACAAATCGACCGTAGACGGTGCATGACATGTGCACTGGTGCCTACATCTGTTAGGTGAAAAGGGAATTTTGCAGCCGAAGTCTTGTTCGGTGAGCAAAGCCGCCCCCGCGACCGTATGCGGAGAGGCTGTACACAACCACTGGCTCCAAGAGCTGGGAAGGATACACAGCCATGGGCTCGCCACGAGCCGAGATCCGAAAGCCGGGAGACCTGCCAGAGCACATGATTGATCCGGACGGGGTGCGCCGGCGCTGGAGGATGGCTCTTAAGCCGACACCCGCCGAACTCACCCGAAACATGGGTGATAACAATGAAGCAACAATCGCCATCCGAACTTCTCGTTTGCGTAACATGCCGCCGCCCCAACGTCGACCCAAACGAAGGACAACGTCCCGGACAACATCTTTTTAATACACTGTTATCCAGGAAATTACCCGACAGTATGACGCTGAGCGGCGTAAAATGTCTACAAAATTGCAGTCAGGGATGTACGATCGCACTGCGCGGAGAAGCACGATGGACGTACGTATTTGGAAACCTCGACAGTCACGCGCATATCAACCTGCTCATTGACGGAGCGGACCAATATCATGCAACCGACGATGGGATCATTCCCTGGTCCGAACGATCCGAGCACTTCAAGCGCAATTGCATCGCACGTATTCCTCCATTGTCTCAATCAGTGGGTTCAAAATGACAGATCTTTCGAAACGCCCTGTGACCATCATTACCGGGTTTCTCGGCTCCGGGAAAACCACGTTAATTCAAAAACTGATCGAAGGCGCACAGAGCAAAAATCTGGCTATTATTGTAAATGAATTTGGCGAAACCGGCGTGGACGGAGACATTCTCAAGGGATGTAATATTCCAAAATGCCCCGAAGAGAACATCATTGAATTGACCAACGGGTGCATTTGCTGCACTGTGGCCGATGACTTCATACCAACAATCGAAGCCCTCATGGGACGGGACCCGCTTCCCGATCATATCGTGATCGAAACATCGGGGCTTGCGTTACCCAAACCTCTCTTGCAAGCTTTTGATTGGCCAAGCATCCGTTCCAGAATCACAATAGATGGTGTTATTGCCTTAGCCGATGCCGAAGCGGTTGCCGATGGTCGCTTCGCAAGCAACCCCGGTAAAGTGGATGCACAACGGGAGGCGGAGGCGAATCTCGATCATGACACGCCCTTACAAGATGTATTTGAAGATCAAATTACCTGCGCGGATATGATACTTCTGACAAAGCCTGATCTCGCGGGACCTGAAAACGTCGCGCACGCAAGATCACACATTTCGCAAATGTCCGATCGCAACCTACCCATCATTGAAGTGATCAACGGTTGCATTGATTCACAGATTATTCTCGGTCTTGAAGCGGCTGCAGAAAATGACATCAAAGCACGCAAGTCGCATCATGATAACCTCGCCGAACATGACCATGATCACTTTGAGTCCATGGTGGTCGATATCCCGGAAGTTGCAGACCCCATATATCTGCTCAATGCCGTCGAGAAACTGGCGTGCGATCACAAAATTCTGAGAACCAAGGGATTTGCCGTGGTCTCAGGCAAACCTATGCGACTGCAACTCCAAGCGGTCGGTTCACGGGTCAGACATCAATTCGATCGTCTATGGGAATCGTGCGATCAAAGACAAGGACGTTTGGTCCTTATCGCGGAGCATCAAAATTTGCAGCCTGACATCATTCAAGAGGTTATTTTCGCAGAACTCAGCGCACCCGGCAAGAGAGCTGAGGAACGGAGCACCCATGCATGTCATCTTCCGTGAAAATCGTAGCCTCGATGAGCTTGAAACGCCGGTTGATCTCGGACAGAGTCCCGCAAGCCTTGTCTTTCTGTCGTTCTCAGACAGCGACCTCGGAGCGTTTGCAGCTGGATGGCATCAGGGTGGCGGACCCGAGGGCCACCTTCCGACCTTGCGACTCGCCAATCTAGCAGCCCTCAGACACCCACTCTCCGTCGATACCTACATTGAACGGACGCTGTCCGCAGCCAAGGGTATTCTCATTCGATTAATTGGAGGGTTGCCTTACTGGACATACGGTCTGCAACGTGTCGAACAACTGGCGCGACACCAAAATATAGCCCTCGCGGTTTTGCCAGCTGATGGGCGGCCTGACGAAAATCTAAATCAGCGATCGACGCTACCAGTATCGACCCTTCGACAACTCACGACCCTTTGCGAAAAAGGGGGAGCACTGGCAGCGCAAGCCGCTCTTGCTCAGATGGCCCTGGCCGCCGGACTTCATGCCAAACCGGTAATGGGCCTGAAGGGAATCCCAGACTATGGAGCCTGGTGCCCCGAAACCGGGGTTACACCAATAGTCCCGCAACCGAATGAAGACGGTCGACAACGCATCCTGATTGCCTTCTACCGATCCTATCTCGTCGCCGCCGACCTTGCTCCCATTCAAACATTGTTTCAGTACTTTCGCACTCGTGGATACGGCGTCCATGGAATTTTTGCAACGTCACTGAAAGACCCCCAGGCAAGTAACTGGATTCGCGACATCATTCAGGATTTCAAACCCTCCGCCATCGTCAACGCGACCGCCTTTTCCGGTAAGGGAGAAGACGGAACGTCACCACTCGATGCCGGTCATGTACCTGTTTTTCAGGTTGCACTCTCCACCACCACACAGAAAGTTTGGAAAGACTCCCCACAGGGCCTGGCTCCGGCAGATCTTGCCATGCACGTCGTTCTTCCAGAGATTGACGGACGCATTTTTGCAGGCGTTGCCTCCTTCAAAAGCCCCAAACGCCAAGATCCTTATCTGCAGTACGCACGCTATGCGCATGCCGCCTCAAACGATCGAGTCGAAGCCATTGTCGATCGAATCGATGGATGGCTCAGACTCGCAAAATTACCCGTATCGGAGCGACACATCACCCTCGTGCTCTCAACATATCCAGGCAAAGATTGGAACAGGGGTCATGCTATTGGGCTCGATACCTTGCAATCAACCAAAGCCATTCTCGAAGATCTGAATGATGCCGGGTATTCGGTACCGAAACAGATCGAGGATTTCTCCGCCAAACTGTCGCATGGAACACTCGCCTGGGATCTTACCAAATACAAAGAAGCGCTCGCCTCACTTCCTCAGGAATTACAGAATGACGTGCACAATACATGGGGAAGTCCATGCCAGGATCCGGACTTTGAAAATGGCCAGTTTCACTTTCGAGCGACTCAGTTTCACTCCTCCATCATCGCGTTTCAACCCGAACGCGGTCAATGCGACACGCGAAAGGATGACTATCATGACCTGTCGCATACCCCGCGACATGCTTACGTCGCCTTTTACTTATGGCTTCAAAAAAATACAGATGCACTCATTCATCTCGGAGCCCACGGTACGCTCGAATGGTTACCGGGCAAATCTGTCGCGCTCTCGAAGACATGCTGGCCGGAAGTTCTTACCGGCAGTATGCCAATAATTTATCCATTTATTGTTAACGATCCGGGTGAGGCCGCACAAGCCAAACGACGTCTCGGAGCAATCACATTGGGTCACATACCACCTCCCATGAAGAAAAGCGGAACGCCGAACCGCTTGATACGACTGGAATCTCTCTTGGATGAGTTTTCCAATGCAGATGGACTCGATTACAAACGACGGGACCGTCTCCGCGACGACATCCGCGACGAAGCGCGACATCTCGGAATCGAAAATGATCTCGAGATAAATGTGGGAGACTGCCACGCGGAGGCAATTACACGAATTGACCAGTTTATCTGCGATATAAAAGACAGCCAGTTTGGAGACGGATTGCACATATGGGGACGATCGACATCGTCCAAAATGAGGCAAGAGATCACAAACTCCATCGAGGCGGAAAGGACGTCTCTCATCAAAGCATTAGACGGTCGATGGATTGCGCCCGGACCCTCGGGATCACCGTATCGCGGACGTTTGGATGTCTTGCCGACGGGGCGCAATATGTTCTCTGTTGATCCTCGTGCCATTCCCACACGGACCGCCTACTCTCAAGGCAAAGACCTTGCGACGGAGTTTGTTCGACATCATCTACAAACGGAAGGCGATTGGCCGAGATCATTGGTCATTGATCTCTGGGGATCCGCAACAATGCGAACGGCCGGAGAGGAATTTGCAATGGCCCTTTGTCTTCTCGGAGTGAAACCAATTTGGGATGAAGGTTCCGAACGTGTTGCCGGAATTGAAATTTTACCCATAACCACACTCGACTGGCCCCGAGTCGATGTAACACTCAGAATCTCGGGATTGTTTCGCGATATATTTCCGACTCTGTCGGCCAACTTTAATCAAGCGATCGGTGCACTCGCCAAACGCAATGAGGCAGCCGACTGGAACCCTTTCGTGGAACAGGACAATCTCGCCCGAGTCTACGGCCCCGCACCCGGCACCTACGGGCTTGGCATCCGTTCACAACTTGACGATTATTCGTCAGAAGACATTCAAAGAGCGGGTAAAGCCTGGATCGAAGCCAGCGCGTGGGCACTCGATGGTGAAGACGCAATCAAGGATACTTCCGGCATTTCTGAGAGAGTCCGAAACGCAGTCGGTTTTGTGCATTTTCAAGACTTACCGGAAACCGATCTTCTTCTGGCCGCAGATTATGCAACCCATGAGGCTGGATTTGCCGCGGCTCAAAAGGTTACCGGCGGTCGCGCAATCCTGTATCATTTCGACAATACAAATCCGTCCCAACCAAAGGCACGAAAACTATCAGAGGAAATTGCCCGCGTCGTCCAAGCCCGTGCGGCACATCCAGATTGGATTAACGGAATGCGAAAACACGGTTATCGCGGAGCCGCAGAAATTGCCGCCACACTTGACCATTTGGCCACCTTTGCCCAATTGGCGAACGCCGTATCACCCCATTTGTTCGATCTCTTTTATGAAGCAACCTTGGGAAATTCAGAAATAAATACCTTTTTGATCGAGACCAATCCGGACGCGCATTCCGCAATGTGTCATTGTTTCTCCCAACTGATGGAGCACCGGCTATGGCAAACGCGGCGAAATTCGATTCGAGCCAACCTCGAACTCACGCCATGAAAAGTAGGCAACCTATCGGATGGTGCCCGAGTGTTTATCGACCAATGGAAACCGGGGACGGATTGTTGGTTCGATTACGCCCCCACCTCGGGCGCTTGACTCTTGACCAACTCACGTCTCTCTGTGAAATGGCGTCCAGATACGGCAACGGTATGATGACATTCACGTGCCGCAGCAATATCCAAATCCGGGGACTTTCAGAGCACACCCATACGGAACTGGTAAACCAAATGAACACATTGGGTTTGCTGGATAGAGATCAAGAGACCGAACGTCGCCGAAACATCATAGTTTCACCGTTCTGGCTCAAAGGAGACGAGACCGTTCAACTGGCTAATTCCCTCGTTCGACGCTTACACGAACTTCCCACATTACCGGACAAGTTTGGATTCACAATCGATGCCGGAGAACAACCCTGTCTTTCCACTGCTTCCGGGGATATTCGCATTGAACGAAGCAAAGACGGATTGATTGTGCGGGCTGATCGATCGCACAAGGGCCGACTCGTGACCCCCGATACCGCACTCGACGGACTCATGGAAATGGCAGAATGGTTTTCAAGACACCGGATGTCTGATCAAACACGTATGGCCGAAATTATTGCCGAACACACACTTCCGAGCGAGTGGACAACAACACAGCCGCTGCCAAAGTGCGCGGAAATCACCACAAAGCCGACTCCATTTGGAGATATGACCAGCATACCTTTTGGACAGATTGATGCTCCTCAATTGAACAGAATCATTGCATCTGGCAATACAAAAGAAATCCGCCTGACGCCATGGTATCGAATTCTAGTTCGTCGGCATAAAGATGTTACGAAAACGGACCCTACGCACAACAGTTCAACCGAGAACAACCCAATTGCCGTGAGACGAATAGAGACACATCCAACATCATGTCAAGACACGGATCACAACCCCTATCGCGCCGGCCTTCAAAGAACGCATAAGGGAAATCACAACAGACAATTGTCGCCAAAGAGGTAAGGCGACAGCGATTAGATGATACAGAGGATATTCATGGAGAACCTCGTCCAATCACCAAAATTCTCCGTACTGGGTGAGTCGCTTTTGAAATGAAATTATTAGCGAAGAATGAAACACACGATACAATCGATAGAGGATTTTAAACAGACTGGGTTTAACATTGCACACCATCCAAACCATTCTCTATACATCCGGCGGCGAACCCGAGTGACAAATGACCCTTTACGTGGATCAAAGTCCCAAAATAAACCAAGGTTAAGCCTTGAGGGTATTGAATGAAGAATTTTTTATGCAGTACTGTTTTTTCGTGAGCACCGCGACATAAAGAACAGCCTCGGAAACATCTTTTGGTCTTTCATTCCGATCCTAAAGTGATCAGACGCACTGGATCCGATCAAGAATGCAAGGTGAGCCTGATGCCATATGAATACATAACGAATGCTGCGGCAATTTATCAGAAATCATTCGCGATTATTCGACGAGAAGCCCAGCTGAAGGGCCTTTCGGAACGTGAAGAACAAATTGCCGTTCGCATGATCCACGCGGCCGGTGAGATTACGTTAGAGAAGAATATTCGATTTTCGCAGAGCTTCGCCGAGACCTCGACAAAGGCCTTGGCGACCGGCGCGCCGATTCTTTGTGATACCAAAATGGTCAGTGAAGGCATAACACGCTCACGCTTACCCGCTGCGAATGACGTCATCTGCACCTTACAGGATCCACGAGTTCATGATCTTGCCAGGACATTGAAGACAACGCGATCCGCCGCCGCGTTAGAGTTGTGGAAGAATTACATGGACGGTGCTGTCATCGCAATCGGCAATGCACCGACAGCCCTGTTCCATCTTCTTAATATGCTGGAAGATCAACGTTGTCCCCGCCCGGCCACGATCATTGGCTGTCCAGTTGGCTTTGTCGGTGCGTCCGAAAGTAAGGAAGCTCTTTGGACATCCCAACCCACGTCATGCTGTACGGTTCTTGGAAGACTCGGAGGAAGTGCCATCACCGTCGCAGCAGTGAATGCGATTGCCAGCTGCGCCGAATGAGTAAGGGTAAAGTATACGGAGTTGGTATGGGTCCGGGTGATCCAGATCTGATGACCATTCGGGCCCACCGGATTCTACGCAACGCACGAAACATTGCCTACTTTCGCAAAGCCGGACGAACCGGGCGCGCGCGAACAATTGCAGGGCACCTCCTATCAAGGAACGGGAATGAAATCCCACTGGAATATCCGGTCACAACCGAGATTCCCTTATCTGATCCAAAATATCATGACGCGCTTTCCGAGTTCTACGAGCAATGCACCAAGATCATTCTTGACGTGATACAGAGGAACGAAGATGTCGTTCTTCTTTGCGAGGGTGATCCGTTTTTCTATGGCTCTTTCATTCACTTATATGTGCGGCTAAAGCCCGTCACGATGATCGAAATTGTACCTGGGTTAACCGGCATGTCAGCGGCTTGGACGGCCACCGAGAAGCCGATTTCATGGGGAAACGATGTTCTACGTATATTGATGGGCACGCTCCCCGAAGATGTCCTCGCACAACATATGCAAGACAGTGATGCCTTGGTGATCATGAAAATCGGCCAAAACTTCAAGAAAGTCTGTCGCGCTTTAGAGTCCGCTGGGCGCTACCAATCAGCGTGGTTAATTGAAAATGCAAGCATGGCAGAACAAAATGTGCAACGCCTCCGCGATGTCGCACATCCTGTTGTTCCGTATTTTTCGATCATCATCGTACATGGACAGGGGAGACGCATTTGAGCGGTTGGCTGGCCATTATCGGTCTGGGTCCTGGATCGAGTGCACAAATTACACCAGAGGTAACCCAATTACTCTCAGAAGCCACCGATATCGTGGGCTATGAATCGTACGTTCATAGAATAACCTCACGTAACCCGGCTGTACGGCACCTAAGTGGCAACCGAGTCGAGTTAGAACGAGCCTATCAGGCTTTGAACTTGGCGACAGACGGAAAAAACGTTGCTTTGGTCACATCCGGAGATCCTGGAATATTCGCCATGGCAGCCGCTGTCTTCGAAGCTGTTGACGCCGGGCCAAAAACCTGGCGATCGCTGGACATTCGTGTCTTGCCCGGAATTACCGCGCTGCTCGCTGCGTCCGCTCGAACCGGAGCACCTCTTGGAAATGACTTTTGCGCAATCAACCTAAGTGATAACCTAAAACCATGGGCGCTGATCGAAAAAAGACTACGTTTAGCAATCGACGGCGACTTTGTGATTGCGTGCTACAATCCGCGTTCGAATGCGCGACCTAATGGATTTGCTAAAGTTCTCAAGTTGCTACAACGGGAAACGGACCGGAAACGCACTCTCATTTTTGCACGCGCCGTTTCAACCAAACACGAACATATTCAAGTCATTCCTCTGGAAGACTGCAGACCTGACATGGCCGATATGCAAACACTCATCATTATCGGAAACTCGATGACACGAATCATTGAGACGACCGGACAACCTTGGGTCTACACACCAAGATCAGTCGACCCTGAAAAAAGCCAATGAACAACATCCTCCAAATAATGCGTCTGCGGCCGTTGGCAAATCCGTGGACGCTGGATCATGATAACCGGAATTTTGAGATCACGAGCTGCCAAGACTTTCGACTGTGCGCCCACCCCGCCGGAATTTCTCGCAACTATCAGATCAATTCTATGCTCCCTCAACAGAGTAATGTCTGCCTCTTTCGCAAATGGACCGCGATCAACGAGAACGCAGTACTGACGAAAAGGAGGTTCAGCAGACGCTGGCTCAACAAAGCGCAAGAGATAATAATGCTGTTGATGTTCAGAGAATTTTATCAAGTGCATACGTCCAATCGCAAGCATGACACGTCGAGCGTGTCCTTCAAGCAGCTTTGCCGCGCCGTCAAAGTCAGATACACATTCCCATTGATCATCTGCCGTCGGCGACCAAGGTGGCCGCGTCAGCGCCATAAGTGGAACCTCAGAGGTTCGACAGGCTTCAACGGCATGCCTGCTCATCTGGGCCGCAAAAGGATGGGTTGCATCAACGACATGAGTAATTTTTTGGGTTGTGACATAGTGTATCAATCCATCTATGCCACCAAACCCTCCAATTCGAACCGGAAAGGGCGTCCTCGCCGGATGAGCCACACGTCCCGCCAACGAAATCGTCACGGAAATATCGATTTCTTTGAGTCGATGTGCAAGCGCAGTCGCTTCAGCCGTACCGCCAAGAAGAAGAAGCCTGATCATGGAAGCTAAACGTCCTTGGTTGACTATTGTCGGTCTGGGGGAAGATGGACTAGATGGGTTATCATTAGCAAGCCGTTCAGCCTTACATGAGGCCGAAATCATTATGGGACCCTCTCGTCACTTAGATCTCGTTTCGGAGACTGAGGCCGATATCATCGAATGGCCGGTTCCATTCTCAAAGGGCCATGCTGATCTCTTGCCATTGCGTGGACGCAACGTTGTCGTACTTGTCTCCGGCAATCCATTCTGGTTTGGCGCAGGAACCGTCCTAGCGAGAAAATTAAAACCAGAGGAATGGCGAGCCTTACCGGCCCCGTCCACGTTTTCGTGGGCAGCAAGCAAACTCGGTTGGCCGATCGAACAAATCACCACGCTCGGTCTTCATGCTGCACCCATTGAGCGCTTGCGCCCCTTTCTAGCGACCGGCCGTAGAATAATTCTCCTGGTGCGTTCGGCCGAATCAGTACCAATCTTGGCTGACTATGTGACCGACCAAGGATTTGGTGCCTCTCAGCTTTGGATCATGGAATCACTCGGTGGACCACACGAAAAGATTACGCAGATCAAAGCAGAGGAACAAGCGCCATTTGAAAGCGCGCGTCCCGTTTGTGTCGCAATTGAAATCGCGGATACCGGAAAGAGTATGTCGCTTTCATGCGGTCTCGACAACGACTGGTTTCAAAACGATGGCCAAATTACAAAACCTCCTGTTCGGGCCTTGACCCTGTCTGCCCTGGCACCAAAACATGGCGAACATCTATGGGACATAGGAGGCGGATCAGGCTCCATTGCGATTGAATGGCTCTTGTGTCATCCAAGTCTTCACGCCACCACAGTCGAAAGGAACGCGGAACGGGTCGCAGCAATCCAAAGCAATGCACGCCGACTCGGTATGGATAGACTTGAAATCATTTACGGAAATGCACCGCATGCCTTACAGAACCTGCACAGCCCAAATGTAGTTTTTGTCGGCGGAGGTTTGAATGGAGAGTTGCTGGATTGGTTAACAACACACCTTGTGTCCGGAACCCGGTTGGTCGCGAATGCCGTGACGCTGGAAACAGAAGCACTCCTCATTGACGCGAACACGCGGCTTGGTGGATCTCTTACGCGTATTGAACTCTCGCATCCTACTCCACTTGGATCCCACTCCAGTTGGAAGTCGACCTATCCCATTACACAATTCAGTGTCACGCTATGATTATCGCTGGATTCGGGTTTCGTAAATTAGCCAAATTAAGCAGTCTTCTTGATGCGTATACGGAAGCAACAGTCGATGAACCTCTAGACGGGATCGCGACCGTTGCCAACAAAGCATCGCTTTGCATCTTTGAAGAGCTTGCAACTTACTTGAAGCTACCAATTTTTCCAATTGTTCGGAATAAATTGGTCATTCAAAGGACCCGGAGTTGGTCACGGGTTTCTTTCGATACATATAACGTCGGATCCGTTGCCGAAGCAGCCGCACTTGCGGCGGCCGGTCGCAACTCCCAACTCTTGACACAGCGGGTGATCGCTTCAGATTGTATGGCGACATGCGCCATCGCCAAGGGATACAGCACATGACCGTACACTTTATAGGAGCCGGCCCGGGCGCGGCCGATCTCTTGACCTTAAGGGGTCGTGACATTCTCGAAGAATGTCCGGTATGTCTTTACGCAGGATCGCTCGTGCCGCAAGCTATCCTCAATCATTGCCCAAGCGGAGCCCACATTATCAACACGGCGCCAATGGATCTTGATCAAATCATGTTGGAGATAAAAACAGCTCATGCAAAGGGCGAAGATATCGCAAGGTTGCATTCAGGCGATCTTTCCATCTGGTCAGCAATGGGAGAGCAAATCCGACGACTAAAGGCCGAAAATATTTCTTTCACCGTTACTCCTGGCGTACCTTCATTCTCGGCCGCCGCGGCCGCGCTTGGTTACGAACTGACACTACCCGAAATCGCACAATCCGTAGTGCTCACACGAACACCCGGACGGGCATCTTCCATGCCCGTAAATGAGACATTACGCAACTTTGCACAGACAGGAGCAACCCTCGCCATCCACCTATCCATCCAAAACTTGGATTACATTGTCTCCGAGTTGACACCGACCTATGGCAAAACATGTCCGGTCGTTGTTGTCTATCGCGCGAGTTGCCCCGATCAGCAGATCTTTCGAGGGACACTTGGAAATATCGCCACAATCGTTGATAAGCGGATCAATCGATCCACTCTCATTCTTGTCGGTCCTACACTGAATTGCACGAACTTTGCCGAGAGTTGCCTTTACTCCCGAGATTATGACCGACGTTATCGACCAAAAAATCCGGACAACACGTCACTTACACCATCGCAAGGAGATGATCGTGAACTCACCGGCCACTAATGTCCCGGGAGTTTTGATCTCTGCGCCGGCGTCTGGTACCGGTAAAACCACCGTGACACTCGGCTTGCTAAGGAGCTTTCGAGATCGCGGACTAACAGTTCAACCATTTAAATCGGGACCCGACTACATTGATCCGGCCTTTCATCAAGCCGCGGCCGGACGTCCATCCTTTAACCTTGATACCTGGGCAATGGCGCCCAATCTCATAGCCACCCTCGCAACAGAAGCCAGAGAGGCGGATATCTGCATCGCTGAAGGTTCAATGGGGCTCTATGACGGCGTCGCAACCTATGGACAATCCGGTTACGGAAGTAGCGCCGAGACCGCCAAACAAATGGGATGGTCTGTTATCCTTGTAATCGATGCGCGTGGACAAGCACAATCGGCCGCGGCTACCGCGCTCGGATTTCAACACTATGATAAAAAACTGGACTTTGCAGGAGTTATTTTAAACCGTGTCGCGAGCTCACGTCATGAACGTTTGATTCGGCGCGGGCTTGAGACAGCAGGGATAACCGTTTTTGGAGTATTGCCACGCCGAGGCGATTTGGAATTACCTGAACGCCACCTTGGATTGATTCAAGCAATCGAACATCCGGACTTACATGCCGCCATCGCTCAATATGCGACATTCCTAAGCGAACATGTTGATCTGGAAAAAATTCGAGCGGTTGCTCGAAAGAAGGCTGTTGCAGAACCAGACCCGATAGATTTGCTGAAGCCACCATCGCAGCGCATTGCCCTTGCAATGGACGCGGCCTTCTCATTTACATATCCACATCTCCTCAAAAGCTGGCGTCAAGCTGGAGCCGAAATATTGCCATTTTCTCCCTTGGCTGATGAACCACCGAATCCTGACGCCGACCTTATCTGGCTCCCCGGCGGCTATCCCGAGTTGCACGCAGGAGTGCTGGCAAGTGCCACAACCTATCTTTCACATTTGAGAAAACATGCCAAAACAAAACCAGTCCACGGCGAATGCGGCGGCTACATGACCTTGGGAGAAGCCCTGATCGACAAAGATGGCACCCGACATTCCATGGCCGGACTTCTTGGATTGGTAACGAGCCACAAAAAAAGAAAACTCCATCTTGGATATCGACGGGCCGAACTCACATCATCGATGCTTGGATACATGCCAGGTGTTGCGCTGAGAGGGCACGAGTTTCACTATTCGACAATTGTCGATCAACCCGATCCGCCACTCGCACATGTAACAGATGCTGATGGCAACCCAGTTCCTGAAGCCGGTTCGCGTCGCGATCACGTTACGGGAACATTTTTTCATCTTATATCAGAAGAACACACTTGATGACGGGTTTCATCAGCTTCGTTGGTTCTGGACCCGGTGATCCCGAGCTTCTTACCGTCAAAGCCGTTGATCGCCTGAAGCAGGCCGATGCCGTCTTGTTTGATGATCTCTCATCCGGACCGATACTCGCCCATGTCGGTAAAGACACAGACCTGATCGGAGTTGGAAAAAGAGCCGGCAGAGCGTCCCCGAAACAGCATCATGTGAATCAGCTCCTTGTTGATCATGCAAAAATGTACCGACGCATCGTCCGGCTCAAGTCCGGTGATGGAGGACTCTTCGGACGCTTAGAAGAAGAGTTGATTGCATTAAACGCAGCTGGAATCCGTTACGAAATTATCCCCGGCGTACCCTCAGCCTGTGCTGCTGCCGCAGCGGCTGGGATCCCACTTACACGACGATTGACCGCGCGCCGCGTTCAATTCATCACAGGTCACGACATATATGGCAAATTACCGGGAGACTTAAATGTCACGGCCTTGGCGGACCCAACAGCCACAACGGTTGTCTTCATGGGCAAGCGCACATTTGTTCAACTGGCCGACATACTGATCAAAAAAGGTCTCCCACCGGGCACGTCGGCTTTACTAGCCGAAGGCGTGAGCGGCCCCCATCAACACATTCAGCGCGGCACGATTATCCAGATCGCAGAAAAACTTGCCAATAATGCAAGCGATTTACCTGCGGTTATTCTTTATGGATCGTTGGCCGGCCTGTAAATGTCAACTTGCGACTGTCATCTTCTCATGCAATGTTATGCGCCAACAGTCCCTCCAAAAACCATAAACAGAGAATCAGGTCGAAAACCTGAATTGCCCCACAGCGGTAGATGACAAAGCCAAGTGTTTCATCCGCATGTCATGAACAGACAAAACTCCCTTGCATAATGTCAATAATTCCGAGATGGTCACGTCGTGACTCTTCAACACCGGATCGTAAAATTGAGAGGATCACTCAAGACCCATCTCAATTACGCTCAATGATCGTTCCATAATGAACATCAGAGACCTTTGGCTTATCGGTATTGGTACGGGGTCCAAGCAACACCTGACGCACGAAGGCGAGGCAGCTATCCGTGGCGCGTCTGTCATCCTCATCCCTCGGAAGGGCGACCATGCCTCTGATCTTTTTGCTCTTCGATGCGACGTTCTCAAGACCGTTGGTTTTGACGGAATAGTTCAAACTTTTGACTATCCCTCAAGAGATCCGAACTTACCTTACATGCAGCGCGTCACAAAATGGCACAACGAAATTGCAAGAAGATGGCAAAATGCCGCATCAAGGGTCTCCTCTGAGGGACCTGTAGGGCTTCTAGTCTTGGGAGACCCCACCCTATACGACAGTACAATCCGCATCGCCCGCAATCTTGATCCGCCGCCTTGCGTGACGGTCATTCCAGGGATTACAGCCATTCAAGCATTAACATCGGCCCATGGAATCCCTCTCAATACCCTTGCAGGATCCGTCAAGGTAACTACCGGTCGGCGCCTAAGACAGGACGGCTGGCCACACAATATTGAAACGGTCGTTGTAATGCTGGACAACGAAACCAGCTTCAAAACACTCACCGAACCCGATCTTGAGATATGGTGGGGTGCTTATCTTGGCACCTCGGATCAACTCCTCATGCACGGAACATTGCCTGAGATCGGAGAGCGCATTGTACAATGGCGCAAAGAAGCGCGGAAGCGAAAGGGATGGATAATGGATACCTACCTCATTCGAAAAACGAGGTCTGCGTAAACCCTCAAAGTCGAATCAATCATCCACCCGTCTGTTCAGAACATACGTAAACAAACAGAACAAGATCCTTCAAATATACTTGCGCAACAGCGAGTGGACTACAGATTAAGTGCGAAATCCTACATAGTGTCTGCAAAAAAACCTGAAATTCTCTGGTAAGATCTTGAAAAAACTCACTT
>JAPORU010000160.1 GCA_026710045.1 Aestuariivita sp.
CACCTGATGCGGCGGCGCATCCAGGACATCCTGATAGGTGGCCGGTCGCTCGGCTCGCAGTACTTCAGTCATCATTGTCTTCGTATTCCTCTCTCCGTCACCCGCCGTCAAGATGAGTGATTTTCATTTTTTCGTCGGATATGAGCAGCACACTCCTTTCAATCGGTGTAGTGGGTGTCGTCAGTTCTTGCCATTAAAGTAATTTTGATTTTTCGAGATCCAGCCAAAATTCGATTTAAATTCTCCTGACTCTGTTGTTACTCCTTTGTCAAATATATGTCTAAATCGGTCCGAGAAATCGGCGGAGAGATATGGCTCTAAATTTACATAGAGGCCGGACGGCCACTGCTATATTGGCTGTTAATGACTCTCTTCGCTTTATACTGCACCTTGTGCGGGTTGTCGTATCACGGCACATCGAGGTTTTGTGAGGCCATGAATTTGAGGATACATCCACTGTTGTTGATCCAAATGTGTTTTTTATTGCGACGTATTAATGCACATGTCGTACTTTGTATCTTTGCTGAGACATACCCTAAAATGTGCACAATAGCGCCGCTCAGCAAACCCAAACTAGCTGTCAATACACGGGAAATTAAAGGGATCTGTTGTTGTATTTGGCTTGATGGGAGTTCTCATAAAGCGACATCTGGAGTGATATGTTCGGTTAATAATTTTTTAACTTTTCTTCATCACCAGCCGTTGCTAACCAGAGGGCGTGTGGTAGAACGGAAGTGGGAAGTTTGCCGAGAACGGACGATGTATTGACCACTTTTGGGCTGTTGGGTTGTTGTAGGGCGAGGATTTCGATCTGTGGTTGATCATGTTCCGTTCTGACATCGACGCGCCACATTTCGCGAACGCCAAGCCGTGCGTAGCGATCCGGTTTATTTTTCTCGAAATGTGTAACCTCGACCTCGACGACAAGATCCGGGGGTGTTCTGGCCTCAAAGTTCTCTGCTGCTTTTCGGCCGCCGTTTCTGAATGCTGTATACCACGCGGTTGCGGTCTCTCCGATATAGAAGGCCGTATCGGCTTCAAGCCCGACATTTTCTGAATCTTCGGGTCTTTTCCATCGGGTTCCTCTCATACATCGTACTTGTTTTTGCAAGACATTTCCTGCTCTCATCACAATGATGTCGGATGAATGCCCCAAAACCTCATGGCTACTTGATGGGCTCATCATGACGATAATGCCATCGATGGCATCAATCATGACTCGTCGTCCGATTTGGTTCCAATCAATCTTAGTTGCGAACTCGGGAATAAGCTGGGGAGGAACGGTTATGCGCCAGAAGTCTGAACCCATAGACCCAACCAAATGATGTGGGTTTGCTGATGTTGTCATGTCTGCCTTCACGAACACACACAAAAGTGACTCATAATAACGCGAATTTAAAGCTTGTCAAAATTATGAAAACGAACGTACGCTTTCTATCAGCTTTTGTTATTTCAAGAGATGACACATGGAGAAACATTGATCCTCGGTATTATTTTACGTATCTCTTGCATTTCAGTTAAAGTGAGAGCGTTTTCGGTCGAAAGCGGTATTATGAAAGTGTCTACCTTATTTGCGGTGTGAAAGTTATGATGCCCCTGTCGGATCCAGAGAAAATTGCTCTTGAAATAATCCACTGACTTTATATAGCAGAGCCATTGTGCGGGCGTGGCGGAATCGGTAGACGCATCGGACTTGAAAGATTGAGTGCTTGAATGAGAAATCGTCGAGTAGAACTGCTCAAATTCGGGGAAACCTTGGCATTGCTCTATGCCTGGCAATCCCGAGCCAAGCTCTTGAAATATGAGAAGGTGTAGAGACTAGACGGGCAGCGCCTAAGGTCTTTCGGCTAAGGTGAAGGGATAGTCCAGACCCCAAACGTTCGTTCGGACGGCGGCGAAAGTCGTGGAGGGTATGAAAATCCGTGGGGCGAAAGCCCGTGGGGGTTCAAGTCCCCCCGCCCGCACCAATACGTTGGACGCGTGCCACACCGGCTTACGGGGATTCAACCATATGTCGATTCCAGCAGTTCCTTGACGTAAGGATGGTGTGCATGTCCGAGACGCAATTGATCAACCTTGATCAATTCAACAATTTCACCGTGGCGCATGACGGCAACACGGTCGCACATATGGGCCACGACAGCAAGGTTGTGTGAGACCATAATGTAAGTGAGGTGTCGTTCATTTCGTAGATCTGTCAATAAATTCAGAATTTCAGCTTGTACGGATACATCAAGAGCCGATGTCGGTTCGTCCAATAAGAGCATATCAGGCCGTCCCGCCAAAGCTCGGGCGATGGCCACACGCTGGCGTTGCCCACCCGAGAGTTGGTGCGGATATCGAAAACGAAACCGGGCTGTTAGTCCAACATTATCGAGCAAACGCAGAATATTGGATTCAATATCCGTGATTCCGTGGAGATACAGAGTTTCACTCAAAACTTGGTCGACAGTATGACGTGGATGAAGAGAGGCATAGGGATCCTGAAAGACCATTTGCACTTTCCGGAAGAATACGCGATCACGTGAAGTTCCTACAATCTTGGACCCGTCAATTACCATTGCTCCAGACCAGTGAGGCGCAAGACCTGTAATCGCACGTAAAATTGTGGACTTTCCCGATCCACTCTCTCCCACCAAACCAAAACTCTCACCTTTCTCGACGGTCAGATCAACAGACTTGACAGCGTCAACACGGTCGCGACCATGGCCAAACCAGACATTGAGTTTTGTGACGTTTAACATGTCGATCTCAACTGGTAACACTGTCTGGCTGTGCCCAAGCCGGGTCGCGTTGGAGAACGGAAAGATGACGTGTTTTTTCGGTGAGGCGTGGCAAGGAGTTAAGTAAACCCTGGGTATAAGGATGACGTGCCTGATGTAAGGCACCTGCATCGCAAACTTCCACGATACGCCCTGCGTACATGATTAATACGCGATCGCAAAATTGCGATACAAGATTGAGATCATGACTAATAAGTATGAGGCCCATTCCGCGTCTGGTTACCAGGCCATCAAGAATGCTCATAACTTGTTTTTGGACGGATACGTCGAGTGCTGATGTGGGTTCGTCCGCGATGAGAATGTCAGGGTTGGGAATGAGCATCATTGCGATCATGATGCGTTGCCCCATACCCCCTGAGACTTCATGGGGATAGGCTCGCAGGACCCTTTCAGTATCGCGAATTAATACGGCGTCTAGCATTTCTATGGCCTTCTGATACGCCACCCTTTTCGGCACGTCATTATGCTGGCGATAGGCTTCAATGATTTGGGCGCCGATGGTCATGACGGGATTGAGAGAGAATTTTGGATCTTGCATGACCATCGAAATGCGACGTCCGCGAATGCTCCGCATTTTAGATTCATCAAGATCGATTAGATTGTCCTCGCCAAACTTGACGTACTCTGCCATAATGAATCCAGGAGGACGGATAAGGCGCAATATGGCACGCCCGGTCATCGATTTGCCCGATCCACTTTCGCCAACAATACCCAAGCGCTCGCGACCGAGTGAAAACGATATACCTCGCACCGCATCGAAGAGACCTTTGTTTGTGGGAAACTTGACCCAGAGGTTCTTAACCGACAACACTGTTACTGACCACGGCTTTTCGGGTCCAGAACATCACGAAGTCCGTCACCGAGAAGGTTAAAGGCAAGCGAGACCGTAAAAATAGCCAGCCCTGGAATTGTTGCGACCCACCAGGAATCAAGAATGAACCGCCGACCTTCGGAAATCATTGCTCCCCATTCGGGGCTAGGGGGCTGCGCACCAAGTCCCAGAAATCCCAGTCCGGCAGCAGCTAGAATGATTCCCGCCATATCCAACGTAACCCGTACAATCAAAGATGACATACAAAGCGGCCAAATGTGCTTCGTAATGATACGGAGGGGTTTGGCGCCCTGCAGTCGTATTGCACTAATGTAATCGGAGGAGCGAATGGTCAGTGTTTCTGCTCGCGCAATTCGGGCGTAAGGCGGCCAAGCCGTTAGCGATATGGCAATCACGGCATTTTCAATACCAGCCCCGAGTACGGCGACAAAGGCGAGTGCCAATACCAGTCTTGGAAAGGCAAGAAAGACATCGGTAATGCGCATGAGGATAACATCGACCCAGCCACCTGCGTAGCCAGAAACAGTCCCCACAAGAAGACCCGCTATGGGGGCGATAAGAGCAACCAGTGCGACGATATAGAGTGTAATCCGCGACCCGTAAATCAGTCGAGACAAAATATCACGTCCCAAGCTGTCTGTTCCAAGTAGGTGATCTGTACTTCCGAGTGGCTGCAGTCGGTTGCCGAGATTTTGAACGAAGGGATCGTGCGGAGCGAGCACCGGGGCAAGTATGGCCATTAAGGTCAAGACGATAAGAATACTGAGACCAAGCATTGCAAGTGTGTTGGCACGCAATGCGAGCCAACCTTGGTAAAACCGTGTAAGGCGGGCATGTCGACGGGACGTCGGCTCATCGGTAAGGAGCCAGTTGAGTAATGTCTGTTCGCTCATTTTGATCTCGGATCAAAGATGCGATAGAGTAAATCAGACAGGACATTCAGGCATACGAAGATCAGGCCGATGACCACCGTACCTCCCAGCACAGCGTTCATATCGGCACTGAGTAGGGCTGTGGTTACGTAGCTGCCGATTCCCGGCCAACTGAATATGATTTCGGTAAGCACGGATCCTTCGAGCAAGTTGGCATAACTGAGTGCCATAACCGTGACGAGTTGAACACGGATGTTCTTGAAAGCATGTCCCCAGATGACTTGGCGTTCAGAGAGACCCTTGACACGGGCTGTCAGGATGTATTCGGAACTCAGCTGTTCCAGCATGAAGGATCGTGTCATGCGGCTGATATAGGCTAAGGAATAATAGCCTAAGAGTGAAGCTGGAAGGATGATATGAGAAAAGGCATTTCGAAAGACATCCCAGTGTCCGGAAATAGCGCTGTCGATGAGGATCATTCCGGTTCGGGTTGGCACAATATCTTCAAAAAAGATATCCAAGCGACCGGGTCCTCCAACCCATCCTAAGAGTCCATAGAAGATCAGCAGACCCATCAGCCCTAGCCAAAAAATAGGCATGGAATAACCAATGAGAGCCACAAACCGTACGATTTGATCGATCCATGATCCCTGGTGTACCGCAGATAAGACACCGAGGGGGGTGCCGATAAGAATGCCAAATAAAATACCGAGGGTGGCGAGTTCAAGCGTTGCAGGAAAGACTCGTGCGATATCTTCGCTCACTGGCCTTGCATTGAGCAGTGAGTCACCGAAGTCGCCTTGTAATACATCCCAGATGTAATACCCGAATTGTACAATGACGGGTTTATCGAGGCCAAGATCAAAGTATACGGCATCATAGGTTGCTTGCGGAGCACGTTCGCCGACAATCGCCAGTACTGGATCAATCGGCATGATACGCCCAATAACAAAGGTCACGAACAGAAGGCCCAACATCGTAACGGCGATGGAACCGAATGTCGCAATAACCCGTAGAATTGTTTGTCCGAAGGGCGCTTGTAAGCGCCCTTCGGAAATCGGGTCAGTGACCGCCATTCACTTTGTTACCGTCCAGTAGGATGCTGCAGTTGTGGCACCACCGAGCAAGAGGTTCTCAACATTGTCACGAAGAGCGGTTTGTTCAATTCTTTGGAACATGATGGCAAACGGTGATGTATCTCGGAAAATTGCTTGAATGTCGGCATACATCTCCGATCGTTTGTTGCGATCACTTTCCACGACGGCAGCAGCCGTTTTCTCCGTCAATCCGCCCGTGTCCCAACTGTTGCGCCACGCGAGAATTCCCGTTGCATTGGCGGCGTCCGAATTATCGGGGTTAAAGGCAAACGTTGCAGCATTGGTGTTCGGATCTGGATAATCGGGTCCCCAGGCCCCCAAGTAGACATCAAGTTCACGTGCACGGTAGCGACCGAGAATTTGTTTCGCCGTGCCCACTGTAATGTTGAGCTTAATTCCGGCTTGTGCAAATGTGTTTTGCAACGATTGCGCAATTTCAATACGTTCTTGTGCTTCTCGCACACCGACTTCCAGTTCGAGACTGTCAACACCTGCTTCTGCAAGCAAACCCTTTGCTTTCTCGATGTCGAGTGAGAACGGATTGGCATCGACGGCGCCCAAGAACGTTCTGGGAAGAAAGTTCTGATGGATGACGTACTGTCCGTCCAGGAAACTGCTCTCCATGCCCTTATAATCTACCAGATATTTCATTGCCTGACGGACCTTCGGTTTTGCAAGGTCCGGGTGCTTTTGATTCAAGGCAAAATACATCAGACGACCACGCAGTTCGTCTTCAACTATGACCCCGTCGGCCTCACGCGCTCCCTTAATGTCTTCTGTATTGAGGTTGCGTGCGACATCAATATCACCGCGTTCCAACAAGAGCCTCTGGCTTGCGCTCTCTTGAACGTGTCGAATAACCACGCGCGCCATTGCGGGTGCTGATCCCGCATAATTCGGGTTCGCGGTCAGAACAACGCTTTCATTTGGCTTCCAACTTGAGAGGATATACGGGCCGGATCCTGCCGAATGGGTTTTCAACCATTCGTTACCCATATCGCCGTTCACTTCATTCGCCATGACTGTCTTCATATCGACGATGCCGCCGATGGTTGCTGTGAGGCAGTTGAGCACAAAGGAGGTTGCGTAGCGCTTATCTGTCGTGATGGTTACGCTGTTGCCGTCTGTTGTGATTGTTTCCTTAATATTGTCTGCTGAAAAGCCAAACTGGGTCAGGATGAAGGAGGGTGTTTTCTCAAGTGCGACCGCGCGTCGCAACGAAAACGCGACATCTTCGGCGGTTACCGGGTTGCCGGAGGCAAATGTGAGACCATCACGGATTTGAAATGTAATTGAACGCCCATCGCTCGATACGGTCCAACTTTCGGCGATTTCCGGTTGATAACCGGCATCAAGGTTGAAGGGATCGAAATTGACAAGCTTCTGATAAATATTGCGGCTCACGTCGGATCCGGCAAATTCAAAGCTCTCTGCTGGATCTATGGTAATGATGTCGTCGATTCGATTGGCCACGACCAACGTATCAGCCGGCGTCGCCGCAAGAGATGCGATGGGAGACAGGGCCGTAGTGAGACTTATGATTCCACTTGATAGAAGTTTCGAGAGTGTGTTCATCTTTTCCTCATTGTTGAATAAGTTCTTTAAGAATCGTTGTGCCACGTCTTTTCCAGAACGCGAAGCCAATTCTCGTGACAGAGTTTTTTGATACGTTCGGGTTGGTACCCATGATTGCTCATGGCATCGCGTAAACGGGGCAGATTGGCAACGGTCGTCAGTTCGCTGGGAACCATGGCTCCGCTATAATCTGACCCCAAGGCAACGTGATCCTCTCCAAGGATATCAATCAGGTAGTCGAGATGAGTGAGAAGTCGGGTGACGGGCACATCGTCAATCATCTTACCGTCTGACCGTAGAAATGCAACCGCAAAGTTAAGTCCGACCAACCCATCACTTTGTGCGATCGCGCGCAATTGGTCATCGGTCAGGTTTCGAGAATGTGGGCAAAGACGGTGTGCATTTGAATGGCTTGCCACCAGAGGTGCATTGGAGAGGTTTGCGACATCCCAAAATCCACGCTCGTTCAAATGGGAGACATCGAGCATGATGTGCAGTGCATTACAGCGTCGTACCAATTGTTTCCCTAAATCGGTAAGGCCGGGACCTGTATCTGGGGTGGAAGGGAAACGAAAGGGAACCCCATGACCAAATATGTTTGGCCGGCTCCAGACGGGGCCGATGGAGCGTAAGCCAACAGCGTTGAGTGTGTCGAGCGTTTTGAGATCCGCATCAATCGCTTCAGCACCTTCCAAGTGGAAAATCGCGGCCAGTCGTCCGGTCTCAAAGCACTGCTTAATGTCGGATACAGTGCGCACAATCTGAAGGATCTTGTGCGCTTCCAGTTCAATCAGGAGGGCTGTCTGTTGAATGACATATTTGAGAGCAACCTCTTGTTCAATGGGATCGGATAGGGGAAGATTATATGTGGATTGTGTCATTTTGTCGAACATTGTCCGAGATTCGTTTGGGGACGGGACCCAGGCCGCAAAAAAACCACCACCAAATCCGCCGATTCGGGCTTTTGGCAGGTCGATTGCACTTGCGTTGCCATCTCGAAATAATTTCGATCGCAGTCCGTCTTCCTGATACAACTTACTGAGCACATCATTGTGGCCATCAAAGATGAGAGGCTCGGTTTCTGGCATAGCTTTGACGTTTTCTGTTTGCATGCAGATACGGATATGGTGCCGTGTATCGGCTTAAGTGCTGATAATCCGGTCCTTAAGAAATGGACATTTCATGGATTTCGGAGTTTCGGATGCGTCCTCATCCTGAGCATCTCTGGATTTGAACAGGTGAACATTTCTCTCTTTAACATCACGCTCCAGCAAATCGGCTTTGCCAGTTCTCACGTTGTGCATCGGTGATCTTGGCAAAGAGGACGTCCGGTACCGTGAATGGATGACCGGCTGGCAGTACCCCTAACGCGGTCCTGACGTTATCTGGCCACTCTAATCCTAGAGCGTTCATCGCTTCAAGGAGGCGGCTTGCGGCCATTGGGATGAACGGCCGCGACAGGATGGCGTAGAGTGGGATGAGATTGAGCGCAACGCGAACCTGAACTGCGGCGGCATCGAGGTCGTCTTTGATGGTTGTCCACGGAGCAACGTTTTGCAGATATTCGTTACCAGCGGCCCATATGGCCCGGAGTTCCTGCGAAGCCTTGCGTATTTCGATTGTATCCATGTAGTTTTCGTAGTCGCGGATACGCTGGGTTAATTCATTGACGAGAGCCGTTTCATGATTTCCGTAATGTCCTCCATCCGGTACGCATTCGCCAAAATGCGTCCGACAAAATTTAGTGATTCGACTCACAAAATTCCCCAGGACATCGGCCAGATCTTTGTTGACGCCAATCTGAAAGCTTTCCCATGTAAATTCACTGTCGGAATTTTCGGGACAGTTTGAGAGCAACCACCATCGCCAGTAATCCGCAGGCAGAATCTCTAACGCCTGATCCATAAATATACCACGACCGAGCGATGTTGAGAATTGTCCGCCGTCATAATTCAGATAGTTGAAGGACTTGATGTAATCGACTTGTTTCCAAGGTTCACCTGAGCCAATCAGCGTCGCCGGAAAGCTCAGGGTATGGAAAGGGACATTATCTTTTCCCATAAACTGGGTGTAGCGCACATCGTTTGCACCTTGGTCAATTCGCCACCATCGGTGCCAATTGTCACCTTTCCCTGAATCAACCCATTCTTGGGCGCATGCGATGTATTCAATAGGGGCATCAAACCAGACATAAAACACTTTGTTTTCCATATCGGGCCAGGGTTGATCGCCTCTCTTGACCGGGATTCCCCAGTCGAGATCCCGCGTTATGCCGCGATCTTGCAATCCGTCTCCGTCATGCAACCATTTTTTTGCAATTGATGTCGTCAGCACGGGCCAGTCGGTTTGACTGTTGATCCACGCATCCAGTTTGTGCCGTAACTTCGATTGACGGAGATAGAGATGCTTTGTTTCGCGAATTTCCAGATCCGTTGATCCAGATATGGCCGAACGCGGATTGATGAGGTCCGTCGGATCAAGCTGCTTGGTGCAGTTTTCGCATTGATCGCCCCGCGCGTTCTCATATCCACATGCTGGGCAGGTCCCTTGAATATAGCGGTCGGGGAGGAATCGGTCATCAAAAACGGAGAAAACTTGCGATTCGTTTTTTTCTTCAATTAATCCGGCATCATTCAAGCGTCCGGCAAAGTGTTGGGTCAGCTTATGGTTTTGCTGGCTTGATGATCGACCAAAGTGGTCGAAACTCAGTCCAAATCCGGTTGCGATCTGAGCGTGTGTTTCATGCATCGCGGCACAATAGTCGGAGACGGGTTGGTTCGCTTTGGCAGCGGCCAATTCTGCGGGTGTTCCGTGCTCGTCTGTTGCACAGAGGAAAAGTACCTCGCATCCGCGTTCTCGTTGGTAGCGGGCGTAGAGATCGGCAGGCAGTTGGCTGCCGATCAAATTACCGAGATGCTTGATTCCATTGATATAGGGAATGGCCGAAGTAATCAGATGTCGGGTCATAGGATTTTGCTCTGCCGAAAATACTTTTGAGAGTCTGGGTTCAGCCTTAACGTAAGAACAGGGTGATGGCTAGACGGGTTATCGGCCGTTCTTGAGGCGATCGCGTTTGAGAAGATGTCCAATAATAAATGATGTTCGGGGCACATAGATGAAGCGAGTCCTGAGACTTTGTGTTGGTCGCGCCCGCATGCGTATGACAGCAAAAATGATCAGAATAAGATGGCCGATAGCGATCATGATGAAGAGAGCGGCAGGTCCAAAAGAGCTGATGAGCGCGGAAGCAAGCAAGGGTGCCGCGATGGCACCGGCGGCGAACCAGAACATGAGTGATGCCGAGAGTTCGATTCGTTCCTGACTTTCGGTGAAATCGTGGGCATGTGCCGCCGCGACAGAGTAAATGGGAAAGCTCGTGAGGCCAAAAAAAACAGCGGTCAGCAGCACGCCGATTGTTCCCAGATTGTGCGTTGCAACCATTGCTCCGCAACTGATCACGGTGGCGATGGACAGTCCGATCATGACCCAACGTCGGTCAAACTTATCCGCGAGCCATCCTACGGGATATTGGGCAATGGCACCGCCAAGTACGAAGGCGGCCAGAAACCAGGCAATTTGGTCAACCGAGAGTCCAACTTCGATACCATAGATGGGACCTACCATTCGAAACGATGCACCCGAGAGAGCGGCGACGATAACGGCAGCGGTGGATAACGGCAGACGTCGGATGGTCCTTAAAGGGTGTATTCGGGGGGCATTGGGGGTTTCGGGTGGTGGTGTGCGGGTGAGGGTCAAGGGCAAGAGAGCCAGACAACAGATGATCGCGAGTATGTTATAGGAAATATACGACGCAGGTTCGAGAACACTGATGGCCATTTGTGCCAAGAAGGATGCGCCCATGTCAATGAAGCGGTACGCCCCCAGTGTACGGCCGCGGTTTTCATTGGTGGCTTTGGCTTGGATCCAACTTTCGATCACCGTGTAGCAACCTGCGATACACATTCCGGTCGCGATTCGCATGAGCGCCCACGCATAGGGATCAATGATGATCATATGGGCGATCAATCCGATGGCACCGGCGGCGGTGAAGGCGGCAAATGTCCGGGATTGACCAACGGTTCCCATCAGTCGGGGCGCCCACCAGCAACCAATAAAGAATCCAACAAAGTGAGCTGAGCCGAGCAACCCGATCTGTTCAGTGGAAAAGTCGAGAGCCAGTCCAGAGAGCGCGTCGAGTGGTCCGACTCCACCAGACGAGAATTGCAGGAGCGCAACCGATAAAAACAACGCTGAGAAGGACACAATCATCCGCATAGTCGGAACACAGTGGTCACTATTGTTTCATGTACAGTTTATTGATCAGGTTGTGATCACGTTATTGTGTGTCGATGGGGATGAACTTCCTAGGAATAACAACACTTGTGAGTCGATTCTTGAAGCAGTTCTGCTGTGCAGTTTAGTGTGGCATATTTTGTCTGATTGCGCAGAATGCATTGATGGAACTTGGTATGTTCAATTTAAACAATGTATCGAAGTATACGAATTACACAGATTGAAATAAGTTTGTAACGGCTCCATACTTTGCGGTATTCTCGTTATTCAGTCGATTGCTCTGTGGGAATCGTCAACTGGGATTGACTGGGAATGTTGAAAGAAGTTATTCGGATCGATAAGAGTTTTTGTGGACATCAACCTTTTTGTGATCGCGTCACCAAAATATAGTTTAAGTGCATGATCAATACTTGGAGTTCCGCCATTGGTACCAAGTATGCCATTTGGGTAGTTAACGTAGCATCCGTCGACAGATGCTTTAGCTTTAACTGGATCGGGATGACCAGATGGTGGGATATAGTCCGGGTCTGGAAAGCCGCCGGTCTCGGCGAACATGGCTGTGAAAAATTCTTTTTGCCAATTGATGTACTGAGAGTCTAATTCATCCGCATTATCATAGCCATTATTCCAGTATGTCTGGAATTGGCCTTTCATTATGGAACTGCGCTGCTTGATTGATGTGTCATTACCATTATACTTGTTAATCTGGCCACCGTAGCTATCGAGTTGCAATAGCGTTTGGGAATAATTTAACGTTGGCTCATCTTTAGACCCGCCCAAGTAATCAAACATAGCTTGTATTTGAATATCAGTTAGTTTTGTGCGGAAATAAACTGAATTGTAAACGCCACGTTGGTTGGGCCCAGACCCATTATTGTTCATAGTTGCATTTATCCAGCTCATTGATTGCGTGGCTGCATTACTTGGCAGAACAAATGATTTCATGTGCCCACCATACATTCCGGGTACCAATGAAGGATAACCTGCAACGGGTGAATGCAGATGTGTTGGTGAAACATCAGGGATTTTACTGAGTTGAGACACGAAATTATATATTTGTTGGGTTTGGGTCTCTTGTTCGTCTTTAGTGTTCTATGCGCTTTGTATTATAAAGGCAAACTGTGAAGCTGACTTGTGAGTGAATTTTCCGAGACAAAAAATGTTTTTGCTCCAACTTTGGTCGGCGATAGTCGTGCTGTCTCCAACGTTTGTACAATACAATGCATAGAGATCCAGAATTGCTTTCAAAGTGTTTGCAGATTTAATCTCTTTCCAGTCGATAGCAATTGCAAATAAATCTGCATTTTGAAAGGCATTTGGAAGATTTGCGAAAAAATATTTCGTAATAACTCCAAAATTTCCACCTCCGGCACCGCGTAATGCGACAAACAAGTCGTTATTGGATTCCTTGTTTGCGGTTATGGTATGAAATTTGTTACCCGACGGTACAACAATCTCTACTGCCGATAGGTAGTCAACTGTTAATCCATAAGCGCGGGAGCTCAATCCATAACCCCCACCTGCAACATGGCCACCCAAACCCACCGAATAACATGATCCGGCGGGGAGTTGTAAATTGTATTGTTTTTGAAGAACAACTGCGACATCCCAGTTTGTTTGACCAGCTCCGATACTTGTTACATTGTCGATTGCATCATGCTGAATCTCACGCATTCCACTAATGTCTATAATATATTCGGTTGCAGTGCTGTAAACAAAATTTTCATAGCAATGCCCTCCGCCTAAAATTCGAACGTTTCCAGCTTTTGCTCCCTGTGAAACTGCATCCTGCAGAGCATCAACAACATCTTCTGCACTGAAACAAATATATACACCCTTCAAGTTTTCTGCGTGCCATCGCTGATTGAAGGCATTTTTAAGCTCGTGAACTGCGTATTTTGCTTTGTGATAAGAGTATATGTCATGGCATTACCTTTCATTGGATGCTGGCATGCAGGATATGAATTGTGAAAACAGGATGTAACTTGAAATCTCTGCTTGGAAGAAGCTTTGAGATGGTAAACTTCATCTTTCTGTAGAAAGTGGCACGCTCTCATTTTGATTTGAATAGGGCGCTACGGGTTTCTTCGTCGTGAGTTTCGACATCAGTTCCTTCATTCGTTTCGTTCTGTGCAGTACACACAGACAAGGCTGGTCGGACTCTTTGTGAGCGCTGATCGCTGTTTCATTCCTATTGTTTTTGTCCTAGCGAACCAGATGCGGTAGCGTGTTCTCGAAACGCCCAATGCAGAACATCCAGTGAGCTAAAAAGGTCATATGTGGTATGACATTGATGCCGGTTTCCGGTTTCATCAAGATCTATTCTTTCGGTTTGTAGGCCGTAACGTCGATTTCGATCTTTGCGTCTACCATTAACTGCGATCGGACGGTCGATCGAGCAGGCGTCCCGTTTGGGAAATAGCTTGCATACACGCGGTTGAATGTCCAAAAATCACGTGGATCATCCAACCACACGTTGACCTTGGCAACGTCATCCAATGTGCATCCAGCCTGTTTCAGAACAGTAATTACGTTTTCCATAGTTCGTTTGGTTTGCGCTTCGATGCTGCCAGCCTCGATTTCGCCAGTTTCTGTCATAGCTACTTGTCCTGAAATGAAGACGAAATCGCCTGCACGAACGGCAGGTGAAAACGGTAAAGATTGCCCCCCTGCACCAGTACGTTCAGTGCCAATATGTTCAATAGACATTATAGCCTCCTGTTTGCTGTATGTGTTTTTGAGTTTGCGTCAGGGTTGGGATCGATGTGACGGCGCCTAAACCAAATGTTGATAGGGCTGCGGCGACATTAGCCCATTCTGCGGCTTCAAACGTAGATAAATCGCGAAGACGGCCCGCTAAGTAGGCTCCGTTGAAGCAATCCCCCGCGCCTGTCGCATCAATCGCTGTTACTTCAATAGGATCAATATATCGTTGCAAGGAGCCATCAGATGCCAGCACTCCATCGCGACCCAAGGTGATGACAACTTCTGAGGCTCCAAGGTCATGATAAAATGCCACAATCTGATCGGGCTGAGATAATCCTGTTAGTTGTTTTGCATCATCCAAGCTTGGTAATGCGATGTTGCAACTAACCATGACATCATGAGTTATTCGACGTGCTTGATCAAGCGACCAGAGCTTGGTGCGTAGATTGGGGTCGAAGGCAAAAATTCGGCCGGCCTTTCTTATAGTTTCTGCCGCGACCTTCACTGCTGCGCACATGCTGTTACTAATCGCGAGGCTGATGCCTGAAGCATAAAGAATTTTGCTGTTTGCGATAGCTTTCCGAGGTAGATTATTGGGCTTGAATTTGCTTGCAGCGGAACCTTTGCGTCGATAGGTGAAACTGTGGCCGTATTCGCCGTGCGTGACAAAATAGATTCCTGTTTCACTGTCGGTGGATGTCAGGACGAACTCGTCTATCACCCCTTCCTCTTGCCAAAGCTTACGAAGGTCGTCGTCGAATCGGTCTTGACCGATACGAGATAACATGGCTGACTTGGCGCCCTGACGGGCAGCCGCAATGGCGACATTTGATACATCTCCACCGAACCCGCGAAGAAACCGTCCATCCTTCTGTTGATTGAATTCAACAAGAGGCTCTCCAAGGCAGAACAAATCAATCATTGTACTCTGTCCATGATGAATGAGCTGATGCGCGTTCTCGCATCTTACAGTACATGGAATTTATATAGACACTTGGCTTGAAAAGGGAGCCACTAATGCCGATCATGTTCGCTCTGACCCCTAACGACTAGATGTTTCGATTGGTACCGTTGGCCGTAACAAGCAGGGTATTTATCGGTAACATAATTTGCCAAGCTGGGACAGTCACTGGACTGGTCAGTTCGACTTGAAAATAGTTGAGACTATCATCACCAGCTGCGATGATCAAAAGTTCTTCACTTGGCGTAAACGCAGAAGGGTAGAGCAGCATTTCTAGTCTCTTGGTGGCGAAGAAAACCATCGGATCAAAATTCGATGAGACGATCAGCCGGTTCCCAATCACAGCGAGCTTGCAATCTTTTTTGGCCGGCAATACTGCTCCATAGCCGATCAGCACCTCGATTTTAAACTCCTCAAATGGCAAGCTTATCAAACGCATAGGTTTGAGAGAGTTCATGTGACAGATTCTTGGAGAGATCTGAGGTTTTAATGCGTAGTCATTCAAGTCTTTGCTGAAAATATTGTTACATGATGGCGCCTGATCCCCGATCAATTTCAGCGAACGATAAATCTTACCATACTTGTCCCCGTGCCACGACGGGAGCAGAACTGACTTTGTTGTCACCTCGGACCAACTCGACGTGATCGAGCATATTTGCCACAACGCAAGCATGGTTAGGTACGATACGGACCATATCACCAACGGAGAAATTAATATCACCGTCACTCCAAAGCCGTCCGTGTTCCTCACTGAGTTGGTCGATTATGAGATCGGCACGGCCAAGTACGTGGCCATGACCTTCAAGACCCAGCAAATCGGACGTCAGAACCTTGGAGCCTGCATCAATCACCGCGTGGTGTACAGAAGGGACGGAGACAACAGTTGCGAGGACCGTTAGGGCACAGTCATCCCAGTCACACACCACGCATCACCAAAGAGCGATCGTTGTATACATATGTGCCAATCCGGTATTCGGTAGCGAGCGGCATCTGGTGCGCTTGCCACATATCTGGTGACCCGCCAGAAGAAATCACTGAAACGGTCATTCCGTGTTCTTCAATCATCGCTTTTGCGGCAGAAAGCCATGCCAGAACTTCAGCGGCTTTTCCCACGGGCGGATACGTCATCAGACCACTGAATATCAGACCACTGAATCGCAGACCCGGAAGCAGCGAGATTTCCTGCGCCAGTTTGAGTGCTTCTTTTGGAGAAGCAACTCCGCATCGGTCTGCTCCCGTGTTGCATTCAATCAAAACTGCGAGGGGCTCTTTTGCATCAGCAAAAGCTTTGCTAAGACCTTGGACGACAGTGCTATTGTCCGCAACGACGCTCACGGTAATGCGTTCGGATAAGGCGCGAAGCCGTTTTGTCTTAAATTTTCCCAGAATGTTGTATGTGATCAGCACGTCTGAAATTCCGCTATCGGAGATCATCGCTTCGGTTTCAGAGATCTTCTGGCAAGTGATACCAATCGCGCCCTTCTTTAACTGGAATTGTGCAAGGTCCGGGAGTTTATGCGTTTTGATGTGGGGGCGTAGCTTCAAGTTGTGGTCGTTGCAATAAGCTTGAAATTTGATGATGTTGATTTCTGCTACGTCGAGATCGACCACGACGCAGGGGGTATCAAAGGCCTCATGCATTATACCAACTCCAGATGATAAGGATTTTCAACGATCGGCCAGACAGCGCGTCTGAGCCGTGTGTAAGCAGTTTTTCGCGGGTCGTTCGGGTAGGGTCCATCCACAGAGGCATAGAGAATGTCACTGGCAATGGGAGCGAACGCCTCGTGGAAGTGGTTTGTTGATTTTACGATTAGGACATGTTTCTCGGCGATGTTGATGCCGAGATTGGTAAAAAGGTCTGGCGAGAAGGCTTGGCTTCGGTTGGAATTTAAAACGATATCGATATCGCCGACGCGGATTGCAGCGCTGTCGCCGAGGGGGACTATGGATGCCCCAAAGTTTTGAAACGCATTGCGGATCAGCCGAGAGACAGTCACGCGGGCATCAATTGGTTGACCCGCATGGGCGGATGTCTTGCCACCAAAGCGCAAATCAAATTCGGTACCCTCTCCAGCGGCAAAGCACAATCGAACAGCCATCGGATCCCAAATCGTGCCCAGGGCTGCTTTCTTAAGCCCGATATCAAAAGCGATTTGAAGCATGATTGTCGAATCTCCTGCAACACCACCACCTGGATTGTCCCAGACATCCGCGACTACAACAGGACCTTCCTTTGCAGAGGCTGCACGACTTAGGGCGTCTTGTGGCGACAGGAATTCAGGTGTTGCACGGCCTCTGAATTCGAACAGTTCTAGACCAAGATCGCGAGCCAGCTTGGCGCCTTTGTTGGGCTGGTTGTCGGTGACGACGATGATTTTTGCTCCAAGGTCTGGGGAGTCACCAGCCATAAATCCGTGAATGGCTGAGACAACTAGCACCTCGCCACGAGTCTCTAAAGCTTTCATGCGATCCACAAACCCTCGCATAGGCTCTCGGTTGGTTGGTAGTACATCGATCATCTGCACATCAAAGATCTGTATGTCAGGCACGATTTCTCCCTTCGCGGCACGCAGGGTGAGGTCAACGCAGGTCTCGTTCGTTTCCGTAAAATCTGTGTGAGGGAACTCTTTAAATGCCGTGATGACATCTGCGTTTTCGACGCGTAGATCACTCATATGACTATGCGGGTCAAAACTGGCACCGATCTTGCAGTGGGGACCGACGATTTGACGGATAGCTGACAAAAGAGTACCTTCGCAATCGACACAGGCATCGGCAATCATAGCGCCATGCAAGCCCAAGATGACGGCATCCAATGGGAGAGCCATACGGACTTGGTCTAGGATTTCATCGCGCAAATATTCCCAAGTGGACTGGCTTACCAGCCCACCCGGCTCAGCCCAAGTGGCGGTGCCTTCAATCAAGGTAAAAGCTTCGGACTTGGCGCGACGACGCAGGGCAGGAATAACTGCGCTGCATAAAGTAGGCGTTTCTGGGTGATCCCCTGGTCCTGCATAGAAGCTTTGCTCGAAGTCGGTGATGTCCGTACGCAGCGGGGAAAAGGTATTCGTCTCCGTCGCTAGCGACGCAGAAAATACACGCATATTCTTTTCCATGTATTTTGCAATTTGATGTCAGGGGTGATAAGTACCCCTGACACTGGCTTATAACTTAGTCGAGATAGACATCGGCGTTGGCAGCGGCCACTTGCTCACGGAATAAGGTGAGAAGTTCCAAAGCCGTGGCGTCTAAGTTTTCCGAAATATGTGCTTCAAACGCCGGCTGGGTTGCTTCAACCATAGCGGTACGCTGTTCTGCGGTCAGCGCCGTGACTTCGATCTTGTTCATGAGACCCGCAAGACCACGGTCTGATGCTTCGATAATACGTGACAGGCCTCGGCTTGCAGTAACGCAATTTTCTGCTGCGACGCGCAACGTTGCCTGCTCATTTTCATTGAGGCTTTCAAAGAAGGCACGGTTGACCATGAAGGTGTAGGGAGAGAACAAATGGTTGGTTAGACATTATGGATTGACCTCTTCCGCCCGTTGATCATGCTTGGGTGGATGACC
>JAPORU010000140.1 GCA_026710045.1 Aestuariivita sp.
CGACAATCCGCAACGTCCTGCGCACCTTACCCCGCATCACCACCGCCTTCGCCCGCCCCGATGGTCGCCGGGTCCATATCCGCAACACGGCCCTCCCGAATGCCGATCAGGCCGCAGTCTATCACGCGATGCAGATCGCACCCCCGGCTCGGAACCTACGCAAGACGATCGTCTGAATCCGCTTGAGTCCGCCGACAAGCGGTCGCATAAAAATCCTGAAAATCAAAGTTTGTAGTGCCACCACATTTTTTAAGGTGTTGAATATCATAACTTTTTTGCACAAGATGTTAAAGATGGGCTGTGCGCTGTATCAACTTTATCTGTCGTGTAACCGCGGCTTGAGTATGAGATAAAAATGTGATGACGATTCATGCCTTTAAACCGGAACAGAACGCTGTGATCTACACAGTGGATGCACGTGATAGCATAACACCTCTGCAACGACTGCTTGCGGCGTTGCTTGGTGTCCAGGCGGCTGTCTGTATTGCAGGCATATTTGCGTTATGGTTTCTACTGTGATGCTTGAGGTTAAGCTTTCAAACTGCAACTTTTTATGCTTCTGTTTAAACAAATGGCATTTCGTGTCTTAACACGTAGCACCTTATAAGTTTCTTTCGCGATCATGATCGTCTTGACGAACGGGTGAAAGACCTGTGCCGTTTGGGGCGACAAGACGCATGCGCCTGGCCAGGTATGACTCGAGCCATCCTTCTGAATATTCCAGTGTCGGGTCGCTATTCGAATTGACCGACCATACCAGTATTTCATCAAACTGACCAGGAAATACGTCTGCCGGGAGAGACCCGATCAGATGCATGCACGCCCGTTTCAGGAGAAGAGACTGAACCCGTCCACCGGATCCCATGCATCCGGCGGACCGGATCAGACGGGCGATGCGGGCCAGCAGATGAGAATCCCGAGAGTGGCGACGGCAATCATCTCACCCATGGTCAGGATTAATCGTGTTTCGCGGCGTGTTGCCTCCTTGTCACGATTTGCGGCTTCGGCATTGCGCCTCTCCATATCCGCCCGAGACGATCCATGGCCCTTTGTTCTCATCAAGTTTTGCGAAGATATCGGCTTTCAACACGTCAAAATCCTTAAGGACAAAATTGTCACAAATGTGAACCGACAGGAGTAGGGCCGATAGCATGGCCCGTCTCGCACTCTCACGACCGTTTTTCAGAGAGACGTTCTATAGAAACATCCAACAATCGTCTTGGATTTTTGTGATCGTGGAGAAAGGACATGCAAACCCAAAGGAGCAGACAAGGGCCAGTTGTTCAAGTCGCTTTTTCAACGCGTACCGCAGAGAATTTAAACTCAGGGATCTTGCCATAAGGATCGAGTGCAGGATTTGTGAGTATATTCGCAGCCGCCTCAACATAGGCAAATGGCACAAATACGTTATTTTCTGCGACAGAACGATCTGCTCGTGCGAGTAATGTAATGCATCCACGACGAGTCGTAAGACGTAGATATTCTCCAGCATCTACTCCCAGCTTATTGAGTGTATCGGGATGTACAGAGCAATTTGCTTCGGGTTCCACACTATCCAAGACGGTCGATCTTCGTGTCATCGAACCGGTATGCCAATGTTCCAGTTGCCGACCTGTTATCAATATGAATGGATAGTCTACATCAGGTATTTCATCCGGTGGAATAATATTGGACGGAGTAAATTTCGCACGTCCTTCAGGCCGCGGAAAACCATCTCCAAACACAATGGATTGACCCGGATCATCCGGACCTAAAGAAGGATAGGTGACAGCGGTTTTTTCTAATCGTTTCCATGTAATATTATTGAGTGACGTCATGCTGCGTTTCATCTCGGAAAATATTTGCGAGGGATGGGAATAGTTCCACTCCAACCCCAAACGTTTCCCGATCTCAACTTCAATCCACCAGTCTGGTCGTGCGTCCCCAGGAGGAGTTACAACTGGGCGCCCTAACTGTACTTGCCGGTTGGTGTTGGTTACCGTTCCGGTTTTTTCAAACCAGGTCGATGACGGTAGGATCACATCGGCAAAACAGGCGGTCTCGGTTAGGAAAATATCTTGAACGACAAGATGTTCAAGTCGGCTTAGCGCTTCGCGCGCGTGGTCGGTATCAGGATCGGACATCGCCGGGTTCTCACCGAGAATGTACATTCCGCGAATGTTGCCCAGTTGAACTTCGTTCATGATTTCGACAACTGTTAAACCACGTTCATGTGAAAAATCATTACATCCCCAAATATCAACAATAGCAGAACGTAAACTATTGTCCGTTACACTTTGATAGTCGGGTAAAAACATTGGAATCAAACCGGCATCCGAGGCGCCCTGAACATTATTTTGACCGCGCAATGGGTGCAGCCCAGTACCAGGACGCCCCACGTGACCAGTCATAAGCGCGAGGCTAATGAGGCATCGTGCGTTATCAGTACCATGAATATGCTGACTAACCCCCATACCCCAGAAGATCATCGCGGCATTAGCTTTGGCAAACGTTCGTGCCACATCTTGAATGACATCGCTATCAATGCCGCACACAGGTGACATTTTTTCAGGAGTAAATTCGGCTACGTGCTCCTTCATGACCGCCCAGTTCTCGGTAAAGGAATCGATGTATTGACAATTGTAAAGCTGCTCCTTGACAATTACGTTCATCATGGCGTTTAGAAGGGCAACATCGCTACCCGCCTTAAACTGCAACATATGACTGGCGAAGCGCTTTAGTCCTTGACCGCGTGGATCCATTACAATTAGTTTGCCGCCACGCTTAGCGAATTGCTTAAAGAAAGTCGCTGCAACAGGATGATTTTCAACAGGATTGCATCCAATAATGATTGCGACGTCAGCGTTTTCAATTTCATTAAATGTTGCGGTCACCGCTCCAGATCCGACGTTCTCCATGAGTGCGGCAACCGATGAGGCATGACAAAGGCGTGTACAATGATCCACATTGTTGTGCCCGAAACCTTGCCGAATAAGCCTTTGAAAGAGGTAAGCTTCTTCGTTTGAGCACTTCGCCGATCCAAATCCCGCAACATATGTTGACTTCTCCTCACGTAGACACGCAAGACCTTTCGCCGCAAAATCCAGTGCTTCGTCCCAACTGCATTCACGAAAGTGAGTGAGAGGATTATCAGGATCAACATTTAGGCCTTTCGAGGGCGCGTCGTCGCGTCGGACGAGGGGTTTTAAGAGCCTATGCGGGTGCTGAACATAATCAAATCCAAATCGGCCTTTAACGCATAACCGACTCTTATTGGCTGGACCATCAATACCATCGATATATCGAATCGAGTTATTCTTCGTCTTTACGCTAATTTGACAACCGACGCCACAATACGGACATACACTATGGGTTTCAGTGTCAAAGTCCTGACTGTCTCCGCTTTGCTGTTTGTCCAATATTGTGGCGGGCATGAGAGCTCCCGTTGGACAGGCTTGCACACATTCTCCGCAGGCAACACAAGTGGAGTAGCCCATCAAATCATCTTGATCGAAAACGATTACGGAATTATGGCCACGGTCAGCCATGCCAATCACATCGTTCACTTGGACTTCACGGCATGCGCGCACGCAAAGATTACACTGAATGCAGGCATCAAGATTAACCCGCATGGCAACATGGCTATCATCAAGTTTAGGAATGGAACTATCGGGTTTACGAGGAAAACGACTCTTGCTTATATTAAGTTGCTCGGCGATATCTATGAAATGTGAAGATTGATCATGGATGACTTCCGGTTGATCGGACACCAACAATTCCATGACCATCTCACGTGCCTTCTTTGCCCGATGTGAATGAACGTGAATCTTCATTGCGTCCGATACCAGGCGTATGCATGAAGCGGCGAGGGTTCGTTCACCTTCGATCTCAACCATGCAGGCACGACAGTTACCGTCCGGACGGTACCCTTTGGCGGGTTTGTGACACAAATGTGGGATGTCAATCTTGTGCTGTCTGGCCGCTTCCCAGATGGTCGTACCACAAGGAACCTCAATATACTGTCCATCAAGAGTGATGGTCACATTTTCATTTTCGGTTCGTGGATACATTTCAGATTTCCTCGGGAAAGTGCTTCATCGTTAATCGAATTGCGTTTGGAGCCGCTTGTCCGAGTCCGCAAATCGAGGCGTCTTCCATGACCTGGGAAAGATCCTCCAAGAGCTCTTGATCCCAATGTTCGGACTGCATAAGTTGAACGGCCTTTTCACAACCCGATCGACAAGGTGTGCATTGGCCACAACTTTCTGTTTCAAAGAAATGGAGCATATTGATGGCGGCATCTTTGATGCTGTCTTGATCGGACAGAATCACTACGGCCGCAGAACCGATAAAAGAACCGTATGGCTGAAGCATGTCAAAATCGAGAGGAACGTCATTTATTGAAGCCGGAAGTACTCCTGACGAGGGACCTCCTGGTTGATAAGCCTTGAAGGTGTGTCCCTCCAACATTCCACCCGCAGCTTCAATGATTTCAAGAACAGTCGATCCTGAAGATAACAGGTAAATACCTGGATTTCTTATACGGCCAGATACGGAATAATTCCGCAATCCAACACGACCGTTATGCTTAACCGAATTTAAAACAGCGGGACCTTCTCGTACAATACGGGCTACCCAGATGAGTGTTTCAACATTATGTACCAGGGTAGGGCGCTCAAATATGCCTTTCTCCGCAACAAATGGGGGTCGATGACGCGGTAGTCCACGTTTCCCTTCAATCGATTCGATCATGGCGCTTTCTTCGCCGCAAATGTAAGCACCTGCTCCGCGTCTGAGATCGACATAACCGTGTGAAATGATGTTCTCGTGTTCGAGTGACGAAATCTCGGTTTCAAGAATTTTTCGTACCGCAGGATATTCATCACGCAAGTAGATGAACACCTTCTGTGCATCAATAGCCCAGGCAGCAATGAGCATACCTTCGAGGAACAAATGTGGGGAGCGCTCCAGAAAATACCGATCTTTGAATGTGCCAGGTTCTCCTTCATCCGCGTTCACGGCAAGATAACGTGGACTGGTATGCATACGCACAAAACCCCACTTCTTACCCGATGGAAAACCGGCTCCGCCTAAGCCGCGTAGACCACTCGAATTGACAATCTCTTGGACATCCTCCCAATGACCGCATTCTCTGAGTTGTTGAAGACACCGATAACCACCTTGATTCCGATAATCATGTAAGTCTTGATAGTCAGGAATCTGAGGATGAATCTGGCCTTGAGAAATCGCAACTTTTACTTTTTTAACCGTAGCATGATCAATGTGATTGTGTCCGACTTCAAGCGTCGGTGCCGTATCGCAACGTCCCATACAGGGAGCTCGTATTACGCGCACTTGGGAAGCGTCGAGTTCTTGCTCTAATGCTGCTTTCAGCACCTTAGCGCCAGCAAGTTCACAAGACAATGAATCGCATACCCGAATGGTAAGGGCAGGGGGTGGATTTTCACCTTCTTTGATGATATCGAAATGCGCATAAAAGGTTGCAACTTCATAAACTTCAACTTGCGCCAATCGCAGTTCATGAGCCAAGGCCGCAAGATGACCCGTTGACAGATAACCGACAGAATCTTGGACTAAATGGAGGCACTCAATTAAGAGATCCGGCCTCCGTGATATATCTCCGAGAATGTTTTGGACATGTTCAAGGTCAAGATCGGTGAACTGGCGACCTTTCGGAAACTTGCGCGCCCTTCCGTCGCCTTTCTTTTTCCATATTCCCCTTAGATTATGATTTGATTGCATTCCCTTATACCTCCTCCCAAAGGCGAACACGCAACTTAAGCTTCTATCAACGATGTTTTTGTTCTCGAACCAGAATTAACATGATCGTTAATGGACCAAGTTTTCTGCGTCGATTTCCCATTGAACCGCAAAGATACGACTTGAAGAAAGCCTCAAGCGTCATCGCATATTGTCATCTCTCACACGCAAACTCTGCTTCAATCAAAAAAATTGCCGAACATTTGAGTGTTTTGCTTGTGGCATCAGTTGGGGTTGAGTTAATAACGATTCAGCATCTCGTGCTCCGTGTGGGATTGTGCCTGTGTTCTCACGTGGAACCATTCCACCGCGTATTCATATTCGGGAATTCTTCACCCAAATCTTGTTTTATAGACAGTATAGAACGGTACAGCGCGACTCCAATTATCTATGTCCATTTGTGATATCTGAAGACCAGACTGCTGTTTGCATGGCAATAAATGCTTATCCTTTTTCAACTGTGATACAATGGAATCGGCGGAACAAAATTTAACAAAAACATCATAATTTCATCATAAATTTGTTACGTAATCCTCTTAGTATGGTGATGCTCTGGCAACTTTGACGTAAATTCTTGTTAAGAGGAACAAAATGATATCCAAGCATCTCAACTTCGACGAATATGACGAATATCACTCACCACGACCAGCCGTTACGGACTTTGATCAAGTTGTCGAATCTGCCATCAGTCGACGTGGATTTATCGGAGGCGTGGTCAGTATTGGCACAAGTGGATTTGTCTTGAGCAGTGCTGCGTTTCCGGATGCGGCAAGTGCAGGAACTGATCGATTCGGTTTTTTGCAAATTCCTTCAAATACGTATGACACAGTAACCTTACCGGAAGGATTTGAGTGGAAAATACTGATTAGCTGGGGTGATCCTTTGTGGTCAGATGCTTCAGAATTTGATCACAATAGCCGTGGTACAGCGGATAGTCAAAAGCGTGCATTTGGTGACAATAATGACGGTATGGCGATCTTTCACAGATCGGGTCGCACAGTTCTTGCGGTCAATAATGAGTACACCAATAGAAGTATCATCTGGGGGAATCGGAAAGATGGGAAGGCAAAAACAAACGATGATATTGAAAAAGGGATGATGGCTCACGGTATTTCGATATTTGAGATTACTCCCACAGCAGATGGGTGGAGCGTTGTGAAGGATAGTCCCCTAAATCGACGGATAACACCCACAACAGACATGGAACTCTCTGGACCCGCCGCAGGTGCCGATCTCGTGAAAACAAGTTCAGATACTCAAGGAAAATTCTCACAGGGTACATGGAACAACTGTGGTAATGGTGAAACGCCTTGGGGCACATATTTGACCTGCGAAGAAAATTTCAATGGTTATTTTTCTTCGTCTAACGAGAATTACAACCGCTCTGATTCGATGAAAAGATATGGAATCAATCTTGAGGACTGGGGTTACGGTTGGGCAAAAATTGATGATCGGTTTGATATTTCAAAGGAAGCAAATGAGTCGAATCGGGCTGGTTATGTTGTTGAAATTGATCCGTTCAATCCGGGATCAATGCCGAAAAAAAGAACGGCTCTAGGACGATTCAAGCATGAGAACGCTGACGTAGTCTTAGCTTCCGATGGTCGCGTCGTTGTGTATTTAGGTGACGATGAACGTGGTGAATTCTTATATCGGTTTGTATCAGACGGTCGATATAGCGTTGGTGCCGATAATTCGGATTTACTTGATAACGGCACGCTCTACGTTGCAAAATTCACGGATGATATGCGAGGGACATGGGTTGCCTTAACTCCGGATTCCACTGGAATGACAGCTGCTGAAATCGCCGTGAACACGCGTATGGCGGGTTCCAAAGTTGGTGCAACGACAATGGACCGTCCTGAATGGGTGGCATCCAATCCAAATAAAGTCGAGAGTTACGTGGCACTTACAAACAATAAAAATCGTGGCATCAAGCCGAACGCCGGTGGTGATCCAACACCTGTAAGCGGGCCAAATCCACGCGAAGCAAATGTCTATGGGCAAATCCTACGTTGGCGGCCAGATGGAAGTGATCACGCTTCCAATCAATTTTCGTGGGACCTTTATGCAATGGCTGGAAACCCGGATGTTCATACGGACGCAAATGCAGGTTCGGAGAACATCAATCCCGACAACATGTTCAATTCTCCTGATGGAATGATGTTTGACACGCATGGACTGCTTTGGATCCAAACGGATGGGAACTATTCAAACGACGGTGATTTTGCGGGACATGGCAATAATCAGATGTTGGCCGGTGATACCTTAACGGGTGAGATCCGGCGTTTCTTGGTTGGTCCAAAAGAGTGTGAGATCACCGGTATGGCTTGGGCTCCTGATCGCCGTACGATGTTTGTCGGCATTCAACACCCGGGAGAGCGGGGAGAATCACATTTTCCCGGTGGGGGAACTTCAGTTCCGCGTTCGGCGATCATTGCTATCCGCCGTACAGATGGAAATGTCATCGGGTGACTTGACCAAAATACCGCCCCGTTTCTCTTCAGAAGCTGGGCGGTAAATATTCCCGTTAATGTTAAACAGGGGGCTTATACAAAATTAATTGAATGAAACCGATGACCGCCTTACTTATCGCCACTCCGCAATGAATTTGAAGCCAATACCCTCGAAGATGACGGACGGATGTTGTCGATTACCAGTCTCTCAAAGACCTGGCACATTGTGCCTGATAGGAAGAGGGCTGTGAGTCAATCAACCGCAAGAAAGATGGTGAGGCAACCGTCCCGCACCTTAAGCACGCATCCATCAAATCATAAGCGATCTTCGGATTGGATAAGACCGAGGCTAGCGCCGGTGCTGTCGAGAATAATGGCGATCTGTCCGACTCCTGCAACGGAAAAGACGGGTCTGAGACATGTTCCACCTGACGCGAGAGTGTTCTTGACAGCAGCTTCGATGTCATCTGTTTCAATGTACATGAGCCAACTCGATGGGATCGATTCCGAATTGTCCAGTACGGAAAGATCGAAGAGGCCAGCGACTACTTCGCCATTTTTTGACGCCACGATATAGTTATGCGGCTCTTCAATTGAATAGGTCCAGCCAAGTAGCGCACTGTAAAAAGTTTTGGCACCCTCAACATCATGAGTGTTAAGTTCGTTCCAAACAATGGTTCCGGGTTGTGTAGCCATAAGAAACTCCATTTTTGGCAGACGAATCAGTGAATATTGGATGTATAATGAAAACTACTCGGACATATAAAGCCCAAAATCACCACAACGTTATTATGGCGGAATCTAACATCTGATGACTGATTTCACACCTTAAATTCGAGCTTCGTAGCGACTGTTGCACATGTGCGCATACTCTCGAACAGTTGATCCGAAGCACGATTTCACTTTCATCATGTTTTGTGCGATTCGACAACAGACTTGCGAAACGCATCTGCGTGTTCGGATGAGGAACTTTTACCCAGATGCTCCGCAAGAATTTCAAGGCCCTTCAGATAGCCCTGTGCACCCATTCCACAAATCTGAGCGACGGCAGCATGTGAGATATAAGAGATTCTTCGAAAGGGCTCACGCTCAGCAATGTTACTCAAGTGAACTTCAATGACCGGTATGTCGATGCTCGCGACCGCATCCATCAACGCAATAGAGGTATGGGTGTAAGCACCAGCATTCAAAATAACACCATCGTGCTGCGAAGAGGCGGCATGAAGTGCATCAATTAACACACCTTCATGATTCGACTGGAAATGGGAAATGTCCCAACCCCAGGATTGAACAAACTCCCGACACATCTTTTCAATTTCAGCGAGAGTCGTTTTACCATAGACTTCAGGCTGCCGTGACCCAAGAAGATTTAGGTTCGGGCCACTCAGGATCAATACCGACGTCATGAAGTTCATTCCGATCTTTTAGCGTAATCCACATACTTTCCTGACAACATCGGCATGCGCAACATATGTTACGTACCGTACACGAATTCTGTTTGTTGTTCGCATAACTGCCACCTTAAATGGTAAAATATCATTAAATTCAGAAATTTAGTTCTGGATGTAAATGTGCATACAGTATAATTTATTTAACATAATACTTATTATGCGAAAAATTATATTTTGACAAACTGTTAATGTTCATAATGAGGCGTATCAGATCAACGACACAAACTCCCCTGTCTTCCTATTCGGCCGGTGTCATGGCTTGTGCTTCCAAATGTGCTTTCAACTGGGTTCGATAAAATTTGGCAAGTCGTACGATGTTTGGTTCAGAAAAAGTCTCCGCTGTACCCAAATTATATTTTGCACGTTCGGGAAATTGGCAACCACTCAAGGCCGATAGCGGTACGGCAAAGAAAAGACTCACCGCAATCAAAATGAGCCAAGGCGTGACAAATCCTGAAAGAATTCCAAGAACTAGAGCCAACCCAATGACAGTTTCGCATACATGAAACGTAAGGAGCGCGTACAGCGAATACTGTCCACGCGTACGCGATTGAGGTTGCCAACCTGATTGGAATCTCAGGACATAACGAAATACGGCGATTACATGTTGCACCATAATGATCGGTGCGTAGAGCAATGACACAATAATCTCATATACGAATGAAACACTCATGCATCTTACTCCTCCCAGCTCCTGATATTGGACGCCCGTCAGCGGAACAGACATTATCCCCAAGAGTTTTGGTGCCAATAAAGTAGCGTACATCAAAATAAGAAAAACGAGGGGACGTTCGTCAATCATATCAGGCCACGTTGGGATTATTGGGTTCTCGGGCGAAAAATATGTCAGCACACTTTGATCTTGGCCGTTGCCAATGAGTGCCCAGATGATCAGCAACAATAGCCATAAGGTAGATAGCAAGTATCCCATGGCGCCATGAAACAAATGGAATCGACTGACGACGTGCAGACCGCTGGATTGCAACAGATTCAAGTGCTGAAGGTTCCCATAGCACCAACGACGATCGCGCTTAATATGATCGATTAAGGTTGACGGTGTCTCTTCATAACTGCCGCGGATACGATTTAGGAAACGAACACCCCATCCCGATCGACGAAGAAGAGAAGCTTCGACAAAGTCGTGAGATAGGATCTGATCATCTCGCCCCGGCCATCGCCTTATGGTCGGCAATCCCGCGCAGGCGGCAAAGGCATGGGTTCGAATGATCGCATTATGACCCCAATAATTCGCTTCTTGTCCATACCATCGAGAGAGTCCTTCGGCAAAAACCGAACCAAAGACCCCGTTTGCAAATTGTTGTGCCCGTGCAAAAAGTGTTTGCGCTCCGACGAGTTTCGGAAAGCTCTGAATCAATCCTGTACTCGGGTCCTGTGCGAGTGCATCTGTCAATCGGCAGATCGCTTCACCGGTCATCAGGCTGTCTGCATCAAAGATCATCATTGCTTCGTAGCCTGCCCCCCAACGCCTTACCCAGTCAGCGATGTTACCAACTTTGCGTTCCGTGTTTTCATGCCTTCGTCGATAATAGAGATTGAGATGTGACGTTGATGTTTTTCGAATGGCCTTGATGGATTGCAATTCCTGCATTGAAATGGTGTCATCGCGCGTATCCGACAGGATATAGATATCAAAACGGTGCTGGTCTCGGATTCTGCGAAGATCATTCAAAATAGCATGGATATTCCCAAAAACGTACCACGGTGTTTCATTGTAGATCGGAACCAGAAGTGCCACACGCAAAGGCGTTTCAGGTACTGACAGGCTGGAAGTTTGTTGATGTGTCAGTGAAAAAATTCCAATCAACACTGTGAACAGAGTAAGTAATATCCAAAAAAAACTAAAAGAAATTATAAAGATGAGACAAATCTCAATGACAGTCAAGCCGTCCGGCTTGAACCACGTCCACAATATGCCTAACAATCCGAGTGTCGCTGATATCGTTGGTCCAAAGACTGCAATTCTCCAAATCGCCGTCATAAATGATGATTTCAAACCCGGTGCCGCGACATCTTGATGCTCTTGACCCAAATTCTGGACAGGCATTATCAACGGATTCTCCGGCGGTAACAGATTGATTACGTCGTCCATCGATAGAGCCATACTTCAGAAGCCATGTTTCCGTCTCGTCGCAACTGGGCTCGAAATTCTGCTAAGGGTTCATCTTTGGGATCAAAACGAAATGTCAATCGAAGGCCACCTGTTTCAGGATTCCGTTGAAGAATGCCAGCTGTCGTTTCCGCATGATTCGACTGTATGTGGATTGTCAACTTGTCTGGTCCATTTTGAAAAATAGCATGATCCTCAAAATCTATTGCTGCGATATACCCGGGTTTGAATGCGGACCGACCGATACGCGTATTAAGAACGCGGGGTAAGTTGCTTTTGGTTGGACCAAGATCACTCCACGTGAGGGAGTAGGACAACCGTTGTTCCTCGCCCGATGACAATCGGTGCCTAGGACGCCAATAGGCAACAATATTGTCATAGATTTCCTTTTCTGTGGGAATTTCCACGAGTGTGACTGATCCCCTACCCCAGTTCTCCTTTGGTTCAACCCAGAGTGACGGTCGCCGATGATATAATGCTTCTAAATCGGCAAAGTTACTCTGCTGTCGCGATCGCTGAATGAGACCAAATCCGCGCGGGCTTTCATCGACGAATGCTGAAATCTGAAGTTGTGTCGGGTTTGCGAGCGGTCGCCACAGTGTTTCCCCGGCACCATTCCGAATCATAAGCCCATCGCTATCATGAACGGCCGATCGAAAATCGTCGAACCGACTACGGTTCGTTTCGTCAAAAAGGAACATTGACGTAAGCGGAGCAAGACCCATATGACTGACACTCCTACGGGCAAACAAGTTGGCTTCAACGTGCATGACGCAATGCGATCCGGGAACAATCTCAAATTGATAGGCCCCAGTCATACTGGGACTGTCCAATAAGGCGTATAGGAAGAAACTTCTCTGTTTCGGATGCGGAGCCTGCAGCCAAAATTCTACAAACTCGGGAAACTCCTCCCCTTCAGGATCTCCCGTTTTGATCGAGAGGCCCCGCGCTGATAATCCATATGTTTGCCCATATCCAACAGCTCTGAAATAACTCGCCCCTTGAAAAACGCAAAACTCCTCTTTGATGCCAGGTTGCTCAAATTCTGTTCGCAATCGGAAACCTGAATATCCAAGGTCGTTATTGAGTGTCAGCTGCGGAACTTTATCCGTTTTATCAAAGAGATTAAAGTTAAAGGGAAATGGGTAAACGCCGTCATCGGAAATGACATTGATACGGACAGGTCGCGGAAAGTACAGCCCCGGATGAAAGAAATCAACATGAAAGGGCCGTGCGGTGTCACTCCATAATGCATCCGCCGATCGAAACCAAATATTCTTATACTGTTCGTATGTTAAATTCGTCCAATCCGCAGGTACAGACTTTCTTAAACGATAGGGGCGTAATGCGAGACTCTGCGCCTTTTGGTAAACATCTTCCCATGAAAAAATACTCGTTGTATCTGCCATTCTTGGCAACAACAACACACCCATTCCCGCCAAAATCGCGCGACGCGAGATCATGCTGTACGTTTTTTCCATGGAGTTGTCTTGAACCAACCGGCTGTATAAGCCACCCCGGTAATTATGGCAAAACCCACTAAATTTCCAAGAACGACAATGATTGGGTCACGACCCAACTGGTCAAATGCAAATCCAATGACGCGGGCGAGCGCCATTGAGAAAACAAAAACAGCCAAGGATTGCTGCCCGACCTTTGAAATGAAACCAAGCAAGATACGCCAAATGGATGACAACACTCCCTGCCCTGTTGAAATAAGCCTTGATCCACTCGGTCCGACGGCAATCCACGCGAGGTAGGCCAGCGACATGAAATGGATATAACGCAAAATTCCCAACTCGGTTTTGGTGCGAAGTTCCTTCGCAGCTTCACGAATTGGCCTTATGGTGTCACCAACTTCAGGTAATACTGAATTTATCCACACAAAGACCTTCCACGACCCTACCGGTGCGCTCAAAATCAAAAATGCTATGGCTAAAGCAATCAAAAACTTAGATACTGGAGGGGTCGGCAGCCAACCATGCATTAAGGCAAAACCCGAGAAAAATAATAATTGCCATCCAAAGGGATTGAAGAACCATTGCCGATCTGACCACGGTTCCGCGGGGAGTTTCAAATAACCGAGATTTGCGACCAACCAGACAGTCAATAAACTTGCGGCTGCAAACAATCGCGATTGGTTGGCTATAGGAATAACAATGGGCATCATTGCCAAAATACAAAGATACATTGGCAGTATATCAAAGTAATTCGGCACATACGTAAGTGTAAAGAGTCCGACAATATTGGTTAAAGGGTCCTTGAAAAAATGACTTAGGTTGAGTGTATTGACGTAGTTTTTTTCGAAGGTTCCATATACGTCAATTGCAGCAAGATACATCGCGATAAAGAAAAAGAGGGCGATGTGCGCCCAGTAAACCTGCCAGCAGCGAAACAAAACGCGTGCCGTTCCCATTCGCCAACCCTGCTGTGAAAAAACGCTACCAAACGCAATTGCCGATGCCATGCCCGAGCAGAAGACGAAAATTTCTGTTGCATCCGAAAATCCAAATCGTGCAGGGATCCATCCTGTCCAAGCATTGCGGGGAATATGCGCAATCAAGATAATGTACATCGCAATCCCACGAAAAAAGTCTAATCGAGGATCACGTGGTCTTTTTTCTTTGTCCCGCTTCATTGTATTCTAAGCACTTTACCGATAACCGTCGGCCCTCTACACGCCATTGCCCCACTACACCAGACCGGGAAAATCAATACGTGACCGTCTCACATGTTATGTTTAACACCACCTTTCGATGAGTCCTCAGAGAATGGTTGATCTGACCCTAATATTCTATCTGTGTCAGCACCGAACCGAGGTGGCGGGAATCGATATGTAATCGGTGTCTTTGAGAACTTTAATGGATTTCCGATCAGATGAATGTCTGCGTCCTTTGAAGTCATTTCAATCTTCATTTTGCGCTCTTCGACCTGGCTGGACGCAAACACCTCATCCAGTGGCAACACAGGCCCCACAGAAATGTCAGCTGCCTCAAGTATTGTGATTACCGCGCCCTTGGTTTTTGTCTTCAACACGCTCTGGATTATAGGAATAAGTGTGTCTCTGTTGGCCAGTCGATTGGGATTGGTTGCGTATCTGGGTTCATCGGCAAGTTCCGGACATTCTATCGCGTTACAAAACCGTCGAAACTGGTTATCATTTCCCACTGCTACGATAACGTGACCATCGCATGTTTCGAATATCTCATACGGAGTGATATTTGGATGAGCGTTTCCCAATCGTTTCGGAACTTTTCTCGAAGTCAGATAATTGACCCCTTCGTTCACCAACCAAGCGACCTGAGTGTCAACCAACGCTAAATCAATCATTTGACCCTCACCAGTTTGTTCCCGATGACGCAAGGCAGCCAATATACCAACACATGCATACATTCCACACATAACATCAGCGATACCAACCCCCACCTTCATAGGTGGACCGTCCGGTTCGCCGGTTAATGACATTATGCCGCCAAATCCCTGCGCAAGTAAATCATAGCCCGGTTTACCACAATTGGGACCGGTCTGCCCAAATCCTGAAATTGAACAGTAAATGAGATGGGGAAACTCAATCGCTAACGAATCATAGTTGAGACCGTATTTTATCAATCCTCCGGGTCTGTAATTTTCCACCAGAATATCGGCTTGACGGGCCAAACGTCGGATTGTCTCTTGACCCGACCGAGTCGTGAAGTCAACAGCGACAGAGCGCTTATTTCTGTTCGCAGCTGCAAAGTAAGAACTGATGTCCGTTGCTCTATCGTCTGTACTCTGTACAAATGGTGGTCCCCATGTGCGCGTATCATCCCCTTTGGTTGCGGGGTTCTCGATTTTTAAAATGCTTGCGCCGAGATCACCCAACAATTGCGTGCAACTCGGCCCTGCGAGAATTCTCGTTAAATCCAGAACATTTACACCCGCGAGCGGCCCGCTAGATTCGTTCATCATAACCTCCAGGTTCAAGATTTGCCCCAATTACGGTAAATCTGTCTCTTTGCAACGCCTGCTCAATTTGACATCGTAACTCCACACGGTCTTGCACCGTCACTCCGAATCCTCCAAAGGCCCGTCCGATGGCCGCGACATCGTGACGTCCAAAATTGACACCGCACTGGGAGAATTGCCCCTGACGTTGTTTAAGTTCAATCAAGGCCAGGCTTGCGTCAACAAAAACAACGAAATTTCTTATATGTCGCAACTTTTTTCCCATGACTCCACCCCCATTGTTTTTGCAAGCGGCTCGTACGTATATGGTATAACCCAAAAATAGTTGTGATTTATGGCGGAATGTAATCTGAAAAAAGATGGTTCTGAACAGTATCGTAAGTTGAGCGTTTCTCGACTCGAAAGCAAATTGGAATTTTGAGAGATTCAGGTGAAGTGAGATTCGAGGCGTTTGCCGTTATTTCGACACATGCGTTTTTGTTGTTAAGCGAGGATACATCACCTAAAGGCCATATCAAAACCTCAAACCTTTCAACTTCATCAGCATGTCGGAATTGCTCACAAGTAACATTGTATCTACAAACAGGTTCATTAAGTTTATCACGGTAAAAACGATTTGGATCGCGGTGCTGCTCCTACAAAATGTCTTGAAAAGATGGGTTATAAAATCGGGAGAGGTGATTGTTGTCAAAATTATTCAGTCTGTAAAAATCAGCTAGAAAATCAGGTTTTCGCCAGCCACCTTGGGGCGCAGACGGTGCATTCGGGAGGTAAAAAGGTGCGGCCTTGAGTCTTTAGAAACTGCGCTGTTTCTTCATCATCACCGGGCATGATGCCAATATTGCCGTTAGTTTTAAATCGAAGCTGTAGATCATGCGCAGGTCGTGTTCCTTTGTTTGAAAGTTCAATACTCAATCGCAACCCATAATAAGTAAGTCCAATACAATTGTGGGCCGTATCTAAAAGCTCTCGACATTTTTTAATCCAGTTTGGATAATGTTCTTCAATATAACGGGAAATGTCTTTTTGTGGTGCTGGAATAAACCGGCTTTGCGGGATTGCAGATGACAATTCACGAATGCGCCCTGGAGATGTGTTTTTCCTTGCACGCTCAAAATCAGTTTCTATCGGATACCGGTTGCGAATAGCTTCAATGAGTTGATCCGATTCCGATTCCGAAAGTGGTTTATAAATTGGTAGAATTTTTTTAATCGGAGTTTTGGTAGACGTAGCAAGGATCAACTCGGGTTCTTGCTTTTGCAACTTTACCACTTCCTGTTTCAACCTTGCGATTTCTTTGTCTTCCTCCGTTTGCTCAGGCTCTCGTCTCCAGTCATCGGGAATATTTTTTACAGCAAATCCTACTTTCTTAGCTTTTTGCATCGGTCGCAAGTCATCCGTAAAGATTGCTACGGTATGAGCAGTGTGTTCGGACTGAATGGTCAAGGCGATGGCAACGATGGCGTCATCTGCAACAAATCGGTCAAGCACATCATCATGCTGCGCGTCCGGTTGTGTTGCATCCAACCTGACAATAACGCGTGGTTCTGACGGGCGGATAACATGGTCTGTTTGATCATTGGTGATAAGTTCTCGGAAGTGCTTGGTCCATTCAAGTGCACGTCGTTTGATACGGGTTTTAGCGGAGCTTTTTTGTGTGTCCAATTCAGATTGAACTGGCTCGGTAACTATCAGAACAATTTCATCGGGTTCACCAAGATTTTCCCAAGGAAGATCTTCGAGACGGCGGCATTCATGAAAAATATTGGTATCAACAATAAGCATCAACATGTCTGTCCAATCTTTTGGCTTAATCGACTTAAATTTGTATATAAAGACAGAACATCCACTCGACAAAACTTGTTTCACTTAATCAAAAGCTGAGCGTTGTTTTTAGCCAGTTTTTAGCTTTCTAAAAGTTTTGTTCAGTTGTTTATCGTTGTTTCCATTCAAGAATTCTCAATACCTCGGAATCAAACTGGACGTAACGGATAAGATGGGAGAATTTGGCCTTGCTTCTTGGAGCAGCACAACTAACGTCATGTTTTTGGTGATCGCCATTGCCATGAGCATTCCAATGTTGCCGTCCGCCTCTTAACCTGAAGGAAATCGTGATGTTGGACAAGACCTCCTCATCCTTTTGCCACTGATCCTATTCCTGCCAATCCTCCTGTCCTTTCTCACACGGTTCCTATTGCACGCACGTTTGAAAGGGCAATTTTGAGCGCTGAATATTTCTGGCTCTTGAACGGGGGAGCGGGATTGGAGTATATTCAAAAAATCCTGAATTAATGAGCCACTTGCAAAATTTATCAGGCGACCGATTTTTTCCTGAAAACAGGCAATTTTTTTTGAAAACGGTGGGCATGAGACCCCCCTTTGTATCTTAGATTGTGACCAACACAAAATACAGGGGCGGTTGTCCCATGCCCTTATCGAACACGATAGCCGATATCTGGAATCGATTTCAAGGGGAATTA
>JAPORU010000202.1 GCA_026710045.1 Aestuariivita sp.
ATGGTGAGATATACGGGAAATGAGGTGGTGGTTCCGCCGTCACCGGCGCGTCCCCTCAGGAATGAATAGGTGATTTGGCCGCCATAGCCATTGCCGCTTATCATCATATTTCCAGCACCATTCGGTACTGCACCATAGTTAATATGGGGTGGCTGTCCCCTATGAACATTTCCCGCGACGCAAGCGGCCTGACCTGTCAGCCCCGGCGCGGTTATGGTCTGCGCGGCAACCGGCGCGGCGATCAGTGTTGCCACCAGCGCGGCGGCGAGCGTCCTCATTATTCTGTTCATTATCTACCCTCCACCAGAAATGAAGGGGGGGGGGTAAAGCGATACATGATTGTTCCTTTCGGTCTTATGGAAATACGGAGATTTTGTAAGACAGGGAATAGGCTGTTGTCAATATCTTGAAATATTAGGAACAGTGTAATTTATATACGGTGCAATAAAGCACGTAAGTTACAAAGGAATTAAATAGAAAGTTGGCCTTTCAACGGATACGATCAAAGCTGGATTAAGGCCGATCATGTTCGGAGGTATTACAATAAATCTTAGGACCGACTCCAATGCCTTGTGATTCAAGCGAAAATCGGGGATCGAGTCCAAAAAATCTACATGCCTCCAGATGTTCTTGCCAACTCAGGTCTGTTAGATCAGGAGGAGGTTTCTTTATTCTGTTCATCGGTAATGAAATTATGTGAGGATCTGAGAGATCGAAAATACAAACTTCCTCCTCCGACTCTGAAATTGATTGAAGAGGTTCTGAAGAGAAGTTGTGATTGTTCTTCCGGTAATTCTCAAGATTAACAACTTTTCCCATCTACCATACTAACTCCGCAGCTTATAAAAGTAAAGGGCAATATTTTGTCCTTTATTTTAGTTGTCCCTGACGCTAGATTATCGGAAATTCGTTTCGCGTAATTAACGACTTAATCCACAAATTGAGGACCGGCCTGTTCGAACAGCCTTTTTCGTAAAGAACGTTGTCGGGACAACGGGCATCCACATGATCGCGTTCGATCAACACTCCAATTCCGTGCAGTATCGCGGGAGGCATCCATGTCATTCAACAGCTTCGGACGTATTTTCCGTGTCACGACGTGGGGCGAAAGTCATGGACCGGCCATTGGTGCAACCGTTGATGGTTGCCCACCACGAATCCCAATCAACGAAGACATCATTCAAAGCCGCCTTGACCGACGCAAACCCGGACAAAACAAATTCACATCCCAGCGTCGAGAGCCTGACAAGGTACAGATTCTATCGGGGGTCTTTGATGGCTATACCACCGGCGCACCAGTTCAAATGCTCATCGAAAACACGGACCAACGATCACGAGATTATTCCGACATAGCTGATAAATTTCGTCCGGGTCACGCCGACATCACCTATTGGCAAAAGTATGGGATTCGTGACTATCGTGGCGGAGGACGGTCTTCGGCACGCGAGACGGCAAGCCGCGTCGCGGCGGGAAGTTTGGCTTTTGAGGCACTGAAAGTATTGAATCCCAAGTTGGAAATCTTTGGCTACCTGGTACAAATGGGCACACAGTCCATTGATCGGACCCGGTTCGACAAGCAGCATATCACCCAAAACCCCTTCTGGTCACCGGACCCGATCGCCGCAGACATTTTTTCTGATTACCTCGCCACCATTCGCAAATCCGGCTCATCGGTCGGCGCACTGATTGAAGTTGTCGCACACGGCGTACCCGCCGGACTTGGCGCACCAATTTACGCCAAATTAGACGCCGATCTTGCCGCGGCCATGATGAGCATCAATGCCGTAAAGGGAGTCGAAATCGGAGCAGGCTTAGCGAGTGCAACATTGACGGGGGAAGAAAATGCCGATGAAATTTTCCCAAGCGAAAGTGACATTCCAACTTACGGTTCAAACAACGCCGGTGGCATCTTGGGAGGCATTTCCACTGGACAGGACATCGTCGTCCGATTTGCCGTAAAGCCCACATCCTCCATACTCACACCACGTCGCACAATCACAAAGTCAGGCGAAGCCACAGAAATCATAACAAAAGGGCGTCATGATCCATGCGTCGGCATCAGAGCGGTTCCTGTGGGAGAAGCCATGATGGCCTGCACCCTGTTAGATCACTATCTCTTACACAGAGGTCACATTGGATGGACAGATCACTCAAATCAATGATGCACCCGATTCCAGCTGAACGACCGCCGACGAAAGAACAGAAACATTACGCACCTGACATGTAAAACCGTCGGCTTATCTGCCGGCACAACAATATCACGGGAACAAGACCGATGGATACAATAACCAGAGAGGGAACCGCCGCACCCTCAAGCCGTTCATCGCTGGCCAATCGATAGGCCTGCACCGCCAACGTATCAAAATTAAACGGCCGCATGATCAGGGTAGCCGGCAGTTCCTTCATCACATCAACAAAGACAATCAAAAGGGCCGTCAACAAACTTGGCGTCAGGATCGGCAAATGAACCCGCCGCAATGTCGCCATTGGTGTCTTTCCCAAGGTGCGCGAAGCGGCATCCATATTAGTATGGACGGTGCTCTGTCCACCTTCATAGGCTCCGATTGCCACCGCCATGAACCGAACCATATAGGCGCCCACAAGCAGCCAAATAGATCCGGTAAACAACAGACCCGTCGACAGATTAAAGTTCTCCTTCATCCAGGCATCGAGAGAATTGTCAAAGATGGCAAATGGAACCATGAGACCAACAGCAATGACACCTCCCGGAACGGCGTACCCCAAGCGCGAAATGTAAAATGCACACTGCGCGCTGCGACTCGGACGCACATACTGAAAGTAGCCGACGGCGATTCCCATCGTAACCGTCAACACGGCGGCGATTCCGGCAAGCATAATCGAATTTTGAATAAATCCAATATAACGTCGGCTCAGCAAATCCTGTTCAGATCCAATGCCCATCTCAAACAAAATGACAATCGGTAAGAGACATCCCAGTACAACCGGCCCACCGCATACAAGACATGCAAACACCGCACGCACTCCGGACAGTTCGACAGGTGGCGCCGAACCCCCGGAACCTCCGGTGTCATAATATTTTGACTCCCCGCGTTGAAACCGTTCCAACAAGACCAACAGCAAGGCAAAGCCAAACAAACAGACCGCAATCTGAGCGGCAGCCGCTCGATCCGCGAACGAAAACCAACTCGTGTAAATTCCAGTTGCAAGAGTAGGAACTCCAAAATACGCCACCGTACCAAAGTCTGCGATCGTCTCCATAACAGCAAGCAATACTCCTCCGGCAATGGCCGGACGCGCCATCGGGAAACTCACCTTCCAAAAAGACGTATGGGCGGTTTTGCCCAATGTTCGCGCCACAAGAAAGGCGACCCCGGTTTGTTGCAGGAAAGCTGCGCGAGCCAACAGGTAGACGTACGGATAGAGCACCAATATCAACATCAAAGCCGCACCGCCCAATGAACGGATTTCCGGGAACCAATAGTCTTTCGGTCCCCAACCGGTCACATTCCGCAAGGTACTCTGAACAATTCCGGGATGATCGAGAACATGGGTATAAGCATAGGCAAGGACATAAGCGGGGAATGCAAGAGGCAGCACAAGCGCCACTTCCAAGATCCTTACCCCGGGAAACCGCGTCATTGTCACCAACCAGGCCGCACTGCATCCAAGAACAAGCGTCCCAATTGCGACCGAAATCACTAAAATCACAGTATTGACGGCGTATCCAAGCAAAACCGTGTCCAACAGATGGACAATTGTACTCGTACCGCCTGTAAACGCCGAAACGGTCACCGCAATCATTGGCACCAGACAAATGATCGCGGCGATATACGCCGTACAGGCCAAAAGACGGATTCCCGTGCCCGAACGACGAAGAACAGCCGATGAATCGTAGGTCTGAATCTCAGACACGCCAAAACACCATCACTCGATCCATATTCGAACTACGATAACCATTGGACATTATGAACGAATCGCAGTCACCATATTTTGAGGAATTATATACCAAAATCACATTTTTCCGCCGGCACCGCCTTGACTCAATCCAATATTGGGTCATGTCAGGATCAGGACACACAAAGCCGAAGGCGTAGGAACCTTCGACTTTGTCACCGCAACCTTATCAAGACGCTGTGGCAGTGCGTACAGACACTTAGTACGGCGTCCTGTGCATAGCGCAACCCGGACAAGAAATGACCTATCACACACCCGCAACCTCTATGCCTTGGAATCCCTGACGATCCTGACGGGCCGCAGCACGGCGGCCGCCAGTTCCTCCGGCGTCGTGTCAATGCTAACGTCTTCCTCAAGCTCTTCCTTGATCGGATAATACGATCCTGGCTTGATCCTTACGATTGGTTTCTCGGGTTTCGTCATGGTTCGGTCTCCTTCCTCTTCCATTCCGCGTGAACGATACAGACGGAAAGTTGTATTCACCTGACCGTTATCTTGCCATCCGTTCGTACTGTATCCAGGCACTTTCGGTCAATTTCGATATATGCGCCGAATTCTTGCTCATATTCTGTGTCGCCGTAGATTTAAGCGACAGTCTGAGCAATAATCCGGAACTGTCCGAAACCGTTAAATCAACAAATCTTTGCGTCGGTGATCCTGGAGGATCAACCGTCCAGCCAACGTGCAAACAAGCGTTACGAAAAACGGATTCAAACGCGGTCAATCCAAGCGGTTCATTGGTAGCGCTATAGTGAACGGACAAAGCAAGTCCAAAATATTCAATCCACGCCTGAACGCCTGTAAGCCATGTTCCTTCGGCCCGTATGTCGACAGCGGGAGGATTGGACAAAGATTCAATAACAGTAGTGACAAACTCAATTTGTGCGGAAGAGAACGAATCAAGACGAGATTTGAGATCCTCAAGCGTCAAAACTCAGCACCCGTTTTTCGATTAAATCTACGAACGAAGGTTTGATCTCAATTCCTATCCATTGACACCCAAGTTCATGCGCAGCGATAAGGCTCGTTCCGCTTCCGGCATAGGGATCAAGGACCACGCAGCCGGGTTGCATTGTCATCGCGACGCATCTGTAAGCCAAAGATAACGGCATCATCGCCGGGTGATTGTCTGGCCATTTTGAGGATCTCGGAAGTGGCTCGGTCTGCAAATCCCAAACGGTCCTGAGGCGACGGCCGTTCGAACCAAGAACCGCGTTTGGTTCGTACTGATAATCCTGCCCCTTGGATAAGAGGAAAACGGTTTCATGCGCTTTGGTTGGACGGTCCCGAACCGACTCTGGATGCGCGTTCGTTTTATGCCAAATCACTTCACTACGGAGCCACCAGCCCGCGTTTTGTAAAGCGAAAGCTATACGCCAAGGGACGCCGATCAAATCTTTTGGTTTCAGACCTTTCGGAGTTGGTGGTCTAACACACATGGCCCGAGCGCGGTTTTTTCTGTCTGGAGATCTGTAACGCCGATTGCCAGATGTATAAACGTCACCCACATTAAGCCAAACGGTTCCATCGCCGCGCAGCACGCGGCGAATCCCGTCAAACACTTTGTACAATGCTTTCAATGTAGTTTTCGAGACTTTCATCGCGTCCGATCTGGTTTTCGATTTTGTAATCCCGCAACGACCAATATGGCGGCGAAGTGACAACTGTTTGGACGGATTCGCTCGGCAACAGTTCAAGCGCTTTTTCTGCATCCCCGCAAAACAACAAATTGTCACTTAGGAAACTAAAAGGCTCTCGATTCAGGTCATCAATTCTCGAATATGAGACCTGATCTATTGTTTGGCGCGCAAGCACGGGCATTATTCTCTCGCCCCACTTTCCAGTCCGTTAAGCGCGGTCAGTTCCGCATAAGTCAACCGCTTGCCGACCATGTCGAAGGCGATCCCGCCCATTTGGTCCATTTTCATCACTCATATTGGCGCTGATCTTCGATGACGATACCATCATTGGGAAGTGTTCCAACAGGGCACACTTCAATTGTACCGTTGAGTCGCAGTGCCTCGGACACGGACCCTGCGAACCGTTCGGCATCTCCACCGGTCGCTTCAACTTTGACGGTCATCACGTCAAGTTCATTGTCGCGCCGGACAATGACGCGAACTTTCTTGATCTCTTCATGCGCGGCGACAAGCTTGGCAACCTGTTCGGGTCGCACGAACATTCCCTTGATTTTCGTGATTTGATCGGCCCGTCCCATCCACCCCGCTATACGTAGGTTCGTGCGTCCACAAGGACTCTCTCCGGCAAGAACAGCACTCAAATCACCTGTGGCAAAACGAATCAGAGGATAATCGGGATTAAGTGTCGTGACGATGACCTCGCCAACCTCGCCGGGGTTCACCGGATCTCCGGTCCCCGGTGTCACAATTTCAACGATAACATGCTCATCGGTAATCAGGCCACTGGTTGACGAACTCTCGTAAGCGATATTACCCAGATCTGCCGTAGCATAACATTGTAAACACGTAATACCGCGTTCAGAGTACATGTCCCGAAGCGCCGGACTCAAATATCCACCACCCACCGCCGCTTTCGAAAAACGAAGAGTGACACCGACGTCATCCGCCTTATCCAGTATCAACTTCAGATAATCCGGCGTTCCGGCATAAGCAGTAGCACCAATGTCGCGCGCCGCCGTCACTTGCAATTCTGTCTGTCCAACACCCGCTGGCACGACAGACGCCCCAACCGCCCGTGCCCCGCTTTCAAAAATCATGCCCGCCGGGGTCAAATGATATCCAAAGCAGTTTTGAACGATATCGGCCCTGCCAATCCCGAGCGCATGCAGGAACCGCCCCATGCACCACCAGTCACGCGTTGTTTCTCCAGGTTCATAAATCGGACCAGGTGACTGAAAAATGTGACCATACGCATGAGCTGGCTTTACCGTATAACCCCCAAACGGAGGGTTGGCATGCTGCGCCGCAACCAGATCTGACTTTCGCAAAATTGGTAACTTGGGAAGATCAGATGCAGATGTAATCGATTTCGGGTCGATCTCTGCCAGATCGTTGCGATAACCGTCGATCGACTGCGCGCGTTCAATTTGTTCTGGCAGAGCCTTCGCCAGGTCCGCTGCGCGTTCATCCGCCGAGCGTGTTTCCAGAGCATCATAAAATGAACGATAGATTACCACTGTCATCCACCATCTGTGATCTCCATCGATCGAATCAACTCAACCATCGCTTTCGCCGACGATACGATCGAACATCACGAAAAGACTTGCGCCCCTCTTCCGACATTCCCAGGTAAAATTCCTTCACATCCGGATTTTCACGCAATTCCGCTGCCAGGCCATCCATCACCACGCGACCGGATTCCAAAATATACCCGTAATGTGCAAAACGCAGCGCGACGTTGGTGTTTTGCTCGGCGAGCAAAAACGTCACGCCTTCCTTTTCATTCAGATTCTTGACGATTCCAAAAATCTCCTCGACGAGTTGAGGTGCCAATCCCATAGAGGGTTCATCCAAGAGTATCGTTTCCGGCCGTGACATAAGTGCGCGTCCGATGGCCGTCATTTGTTGCTCACCACCGGACGTATAACCCGCCTGACTTTTACGACGTTCCCGTAACCGCGGAAAGTAACTATAAACCAGTTCAAGGTCTTGCTGCACGTCGGAACTGGCGCTCCGACGTGTATAGGCCCCGGTCAGCAAGTTCTCCTCCACTGTCAAATGCTCAAAGCAATGACGCCCCTCCATGACCTGAACAACGCCCTGCTTGACCAACTCGGACGGATCCGAGCGATGAACGGCCTCTCCGCGGTAGTTGATCGTTCCTTTCGTTACCTCACCCCGCTCCGAATGAAGTAAATTTGACACAGCCTTAAGTGTCGTCGTCTTTCCCGCGCCATTGCCACCGAGCAACGCAATGATACTCCCTTTCGGAACGCGGAGAGACACGCCCTTCAAGACGAGAATGACGTGATTGTAGATGACCTCAATGTTATTGACCTCCAGGAGTGCGTTGGATTCACTCTCGGAATACTCGGCAGCGGTCATCACATCCAACCTTTTATCGGTACGCAAAGCGGCCGCCGTCGAATTCGACGGCGGCCGCAAACATCACACCTTAATTGCAGCGCATTTCAATATTATTTTCAGCCGCATAGGCCATTGAATCCGCCTCAATTAACGGCAAAATCACATCCTCATCCGGCGCGATAAAGTCCGTCACTAAAGACCATTCTTGAGCGGATGCATCCCACTGGGCGACGGCTCCGAGCCCTTCACCCCCATGATTTTCACAGGTAACTTGAAAGGTTGGGCCGAAATTTGGCAATCCAAGTTCCGCCATCCGTTCCGCAGTCATCTTCAGAGATTCCATACCATCACGCATCATGGCAGCTGTGATCTCGGTGGCGCCGTGAATTTCCTGGGCTGTTCGCGCCGCTTCTGCGGCAAGCATCGCCGCATAGACACCTCGGTTATACAGCACGGTACCAATCTGGTTTCCTTCACCGGCGGCCTTGCCGGCGTCTACAACAAACTTTTGAATATCATCAAAAACAGGGAAATCCGAACCCACATTATGGAATTGCAGCGACTTATAACCATTGGCACCCGCGCCGGCGGGAAGAACATCATGTTCCGCACCGGACCACCAGATACCGATAAAATTCTCCATGGGGAAACGGATGTTCGCTGCTTCCTGAACAGCAACCTGATTCATGACGCCCCAGCCCCAAAACAGAATGTAATCGGGTTTATCCCGTCGTATTTGCAGCCACTGTGACTTCTGCTCTTGACCAGGAAAATCAATCGCGATCGTATCAAACATGAATCCATGCTTTTCGGACAATGCTTCAAGTGTGGGAATCGGCTCCTTTCCATAAGCGCCGTTGAAATACAAAAGGGTGATCTTCTTTCCGTTAATATCTCCACCATTCACATCAAGTATATGCTTAACCGCAATGGATGCACCGTTCCAGTAATGCGTCGGATAATTGAAAACCCACTCAAAGACCTTGCCGTTCGTTGCCGACGTCCGGCCATATCCCATCGAGTGCACCGGAATACCATCAGCGGAGGCTTTTGGAATAAGCTGGTAGGTAATGCCTGTCGAGAGTGGTTGATAAACTAGGGCCCCTTCACCTTTCGTTGCCTCGTAACACTCCACACCTTTTTCCGTATTGTAGGCCGTCTCGCACTCGATAACGCGCGTCGAAACGCCGCCGATCCCACCATCCCGTTCATTGAGAAGCGTAAAGTAATCGGCGTAACCGTCGGCAAACGGGATGCCACCGGCTGCGAATGGGCCCGTTCGATAACTCAATGACGGAAATACGAGATCCGCTAAGGCGGGCCCCGTCGCCATCAAGGCAGCAACGGTTGTCAATATCAGTTTTTTCATTGGGTGATTCCTCCTATTTGTTAGTAGCCCAACCTATGTTGTCCATAAAAAACGACACATAACTCATCTGTATTCTCCAAGCATCTTTTTCAATGCGGAAATGGCCAAAGCCTCAATTTCTCCTTAGCGATACGCCATAATTGTGCAAGACCATGAGGCTCGAGAACAAGAAACAATATAATCAAGAGACCGACAATGACCAACTGAATATGTGCAACCAGGTCAGTCGGCCATCCAAACAAATCAACACCAATCAACTTCAAGAACACTGGCAAGACCACCAGTAGAGCGGCACCGGCAAACGATCCGAAAATAGATCCAAGCCCGCCAATGATAATCATAAAGAGAACAATGAACGACTTTTGAATTCCAAAGGAATCTCCGGCCTCCGCAGCGCCGAGATAGACCGCAAAAAACAAGGCACCGGATATACCAACAAAAAACGAGCTGATCGCAAACGCTGTCAACTTCGCCCGCAGCGGGTTCACCCCAATGATTTCAGCGGCGATATCCATGTCGCGAATAGCCATCCACGTGCGCCCCAACGTTCCGCGTGTGAGGTTTCTTGCGATGACCGCGGAGAAAAAGGCAAAAAACAAACATATGAGATACATCGCCCATGGCTCGACGTTCGGCCCCGTTACCGGCACATTGAAGACCGTCCGCTCGGGTGCGTTGATCTGGCCCGAAGCGGAATAATTGTAAAACCAGGACACTCTGTTGAAAAGCCACACCAGAAAAAACTGTGCAGCAAGAGTGGCGACCGCAAGATAGAATCCCTTGATACGCAAACTCGGCAAACCAAAGACGGTGCCGACAACCGCCGTGATCCCACCTGCCAAGATAATGTGGAGAACAATCGACACATCCGGGAACCCCGTCATCAACTTGTAACAGGAATAGGCACCGACCGCCATGAAGCCGCCTGTACCAAGCGATACTTGTCCGCAGTATCCCGTCAGAATATTCAACCCGATTGCGGCAATCGCGTAGATAAAAAAAGGCGCCAAAATCGCATTGACCAGATAATCATCCACCCAAAACGGCAGAACCAAAAAGCCGACCACCAAGATCGCATAGTAACGGTACCGATCAAAGGCGATTGGAAACGTCTGGTTATCCGCTACATAGGATATCTTGAAGTCGCCGGCCTCACGATAGAACATTCTCAACCATCCTGCTCTGAATAACGTAACACACATTGATGTATCGGCATCCTCGCCGACGGATCCAAAGCACGCACCACCCTCATTTCAATGCTCAGACGTTTCACACCTTGGAATAAACCAATCTCGAAAAAGAAGTGCACTGTCTGCTCTCTCTATATCGGTCAGACACGTTCAATGATCCGTTCGCCAAACAGCCCTTGTGGCCGAAACACCAGGAACAAGAGGGCGAGCACGTAGGCAAACCAGTTCTCTGTCGCGCCCCCGATCATGGAACCAACCAGGAATTCAAAGAGCTTTTCCCCGACCCCGATAATCAAACCACCAATAATCGCACCCGGTATGGACGTGAACCCCCCAAGCATCAGGACCGGAAGAGCCTTCAACGCAATCAATGACAATGAAAACTGAACCCCCGACTTTGCGCCCCACATAATCCCGGCGACCAATGCGACAAATCCTGCCACCGACCAAACGAGAATCCAAATGTAGTTGAGAGATATTCCGACGCTGAGTGCCGCCTGGTGATCATCCGCCACCGCCCGCATGGCGCGCCCTTGTTTGGTATATTGCGAAAAAATGACCAAAATCGCCACCAAGATGACGGCGACAATCGTTGCAGATATATCCAGATTATCAATGAACAATCCGTACCCAAACCAGTTAAAGGTCGTGGCGTCAAGGAACCCGTTGATGCCTTGCGGCAGACAGACACCATCGGCCAGACACACATTCAGGGTCTTGATTTCAGCCCCCCACATGAGGTCCGCCACGCCTTCAAGAAAATAGGCCAGGCCGATCGTCGCCATAAACAGAATAATGGGCTCCTGACCGACCAAATGCTTAAAGATAAAATGTTGAACCGCCCACGCCAACACAATCATGACGACGATTGTGACGAGAATGGCCAGTATTGAATGCACTTCCCAACCAAAATGATGGATCTTTGTTCCAAAGATCGCATTGATAAGATGAGAAAACGGAACTTGACCGTCCTGAATACCGACAAGCGTCATTGCCGCGAACAAGGCCATGACACCTTGCGCGAAATTAAAGATTCCGCTGGCCTTGAAAATCAACACGAATCCCAGTGCAACCAATGCGTACAGCACGCCGGCCATCAAGCCATTGATCACCACTTCAATTCCGAAAAGCACTTGATCAGGCATAACGCATATCCACATACGATTCGTGAACTCTAATCATGACTTACCCCCAGATAGGCATCGATCACGTCCTGGTTGCTGCGAACCTCGTCGGGGATACCATCACCAATTTTCTTCCCGTAATCCATCACAACCACACGATCACTCAAATCCATCACCACCCCCATATCATGCTCGATCAGCGCAATCGTGGTTCCAAATTCATCATTCACATCCAGAATAAACCGTGACATATCCTCCTTTTCCTCGACATTCATGCCCGCCATTGGCTCGTCGAGCAGCAGTAACGAAGGCTCTGACACCAGTGCCCGCGCCAACTCCACACGCTTCTTCAATCCGTAAGGCAAACGCGATACCGGCGTTTTCCGGATATGTTGGATCTCCAAAAAGTCAATGATCCGCTCGGCCCGCTCACGATTTTCAACTTCTTCCCGCTCCGCCTTGCCTTTCCAGATGGCTTGAAGAAAAACGTTCGGGTTCATGTGATTGAGGCGTCCCGTCATTACGTTATCCAGAACCGACATACCCTCAAACAACGCAATATTCTGAAATGTTCGAGCAATGCCTTGTCGCGCGACCTGGTAAGGTTTCATTGCAGGTCGTTTCCGGCCCCGAAACCATATTTCCCCTTCTTGCGGGCGATAGAACCCTGAAATCACATTGAGCATAGACGACTTTCCGGCACCGTTTGGCCCGATAATCGCGCGAATCTCGCCCTCCCGAATGTCGAAGGAAATCGAACTAATCGCGACAACTCCGCCAAATCGCAAGGTGATGTCCTTCATCTGCATGATCACATCACCGATCACACGATCATCGGTGCTCGTACGGGGCTGGGGTTGATTGATCATCGGAACGGACAATCCATTGCGAAAACAGACCCGTCTCCTTGACTCATTCCGAAAGATCCTACGGAGACCCTTCGCAATGCATCCCTGTGCGTATTTAAGTCCCTTATCATTCGGCCGCCAGTCTCACCGACACATCATCCATTGGCACCGTGCGAATTTCCAGAGTGGCCTTTATCGAGCCCTTTCGGCCGTCTTCATAAGTCACTTCGGTCTCTGTCGATACCGTCGTCGAGCTATCATAGAGCGCATCAACAATATCACGGTACTTTTCCTCGATCAGCCGGCGCCGGACCTTTCGCGTGCGGGTCAATTCACCGTCATCGGCATCAAGTTCCTTATGCAGAACAACAAAGCGGTGAATCTGACATCCTGACAACATACGATCGTCCATCAGGGATCGGTTCACTTCTTCGACATGATCTTGGATTGCCGCCATGACTTGCGGATGGCTCGTCAGATCCTGATAGGATGAATAAACGATGTTGTTTCGCTCGGCCCAGTTACCAACCGCTGCGAGATCAATATTGATCAAGGCTGCACATGCGTCTCGCCCGCCTCCGAAAACGACCGCTTCCAGAATATTCGGGAAGAACTTGAGTTTATTCTCAACGTACTTTGGCGCAAAAAGTGACCCATCCGCCATTTTGCCAACATCCTTGGCACGATCAATAATTCTCAGATGTCCGGTGTCTGAATCAATAAATCCGGCGTCGCCTGTTGCCACCCATCCATCCGGACTTTTTGTTTCATGCGTGGCCTCCGGATTTTTGTAATATTCGACAAACACCCCGGGGGAACGAAAAAACACCTCACCGCTCTCATCGACTTTCAACTCAACGCCTTCACATATTTTCCCAACGGAATCCGAGAGCACCTCTCCATCCGGTTGCGCCGTAATATAGACCGTTGCTTCGGTTTGCCCGTAGAGTTGCTTGAGATTGATTCCCAGTGATCGAAAAAAATCAAAGATTTCCGGCCCGATGGCTTCACCGGCAGTATAGCCCACGCGCACTCGCGACAAACCGAGCGTATTTTTGAGTGGACCGTAGACCAAGACATGTCCGAGCCAATACATCAGTCGGTCAACCACGTTCACCGGCTTTCCGTCAAGAATCGCCGATCCGGTTTTTTGCGCCTGTCTCATGAAGACATCAAACAACCACTTTTTGAGCCGTCCTGCATCCTCCATTCGGATCATGACATGCGTCAGTTGCGTTTCAAAAATCCGCGGTGGGGCAAAATAGTAGGTGGGACCGATCTCACGCAAATCTGTCATCATAGTGTCGGAACTTTCCGGACAATTGACGCAAAAACCGGTCCAATAGGCCTGTCCAATTGAAAACATGAAATCGCCGACCCAGGCCATGGGAAGATAGGCCAACACATCATCGCTTTGCCTTAAGGAATCAAACTGTGACGATGATTTTGATGTCTCGATAACATTTCGATTTGAGAGAACGACCCCCTTCGGCTTACCCGTCGTCCCAGACGTATAGAGCATGACACAGGTGCTGTCATAGTTTAGCCTGTCACGACGCACATCAAGTTCGTCCATGAGTTCATCACGCGCAGCGCGCCCTTGCTCCTGGACACGACTAAATTGATGCAAGTGAGTGTGATCATATTTTCTCAGCCCACGTGGGTCGAGATAGATCATATGCTCAAACTGATGCAGCTGGTCCTGAATCTCGATGACCTTGTCGACTTGCTCCTGATCGCCGACGACGACAAATCGTGCTCCGCAATGGCGCAACACGAATGACATTTCCTCTGCCACTGCATCCTGATAGATCGGAACGGGAACAGCACCGACAGACTGGGCGGCCACAATGGACCAGTACATATAGGGTCGATTGCGCCCGATGATTGCGAGGAAATCACCTTCCTTGAGACCAAGCCGGATCAGTCCAAGTGCAAAGGCCTCTACTTCCTGTTCCGTTTGACCCCATGTCCAACTTTGCCAAATTCCGAATTCTTTTTCTCGATAGGCGGGAACCGTTCCGAATTGGGAGGCATTTCTTCGCAATAAGGCGGGTATAGACTGCGGATCGCCGACGCTCGTCAGCACATTTGCCAAGATTGTTTCCTCCCACCGCTTCAAACGTCAGTATTCATACGATCCGTTCTACGGCCTCAATTTAATATGCTCGCTGCTTGCCTTGGTCAAGGGTCAATACGCACACCGCTCATTCCTTGGCACGGAGCCATCCTTCTATGTAAACATCTTTGAAAAAGATCAATACCTTTGATAGCACAACCGGAATGGCGCGATATAACGAGAAATCAGATCAGGACACAATCCATCGGTTTCTCTTCGCATGGACAGTGCAAGAATCTCTGTCAAACCTGATCATAATGTTTTCTGAATTACTTGAATTGAGTTTGCATTTGTACGAGAAGACGGTTAACACCCCGACATAACCGCTGCACCAAGCTGGGTTCGCTCGACCTGAATTTCAAGCGGCAACTTACGTTGAGGACTCTATGGACACACTTAAACTGCACTATGCACCAGGAACCGTCGCCGGGGCCGTCGCGATTGCGTTGAACGAAGCACAGATTGACTACGAGCCTGTACGCGTCGACTTCTCAAAGACCGAGCAGCGAAGCGAACCTTATCTTTGTATCAATCCAAAAGGGCGGGTTCCAGCAGTCGAGACACATAACGGAATCATCACCGAGACCACAGCAATCCTGGAATATGTCGCCGCACTCAATCCGGCCTCCAATCTCGTCCCGGCCCGTCCTTTCGAAGCCGCACGTATGCGCAGTGCCATGTCCTATCTGACAAGCACGATGCACGTGAATCATGCCCACGGCTTGCGCGGACATCGATGGGCAGATCGACAATCGTCATGGGATGACATGAAAAACAAGGTCTCCGAAACCATGAGCGACAGCGCTGGTTTTGTTGAATCACATATGATTACTGGTTCCTTGGTCCTGGGTTCCACTTTCAGCCTCGCCGACCCTTACCTGTTTGTAATGTCAAATTGGCTTGAAGGGGATGGCGTTAATATTCGCGACTATCCAAAATTTTCAGCGTTTCGACAAACGATGCTTGAACGTCCATCGGTCGTACGCGCACAATCCGACGGTTTGATCTGATCATCAAATCCACTCAACCTGAATGTGCAAATGCCGAACCGCTGGATCGCGTGTTGCTGTCATATCTCTTTACCGATTCTCGGCCAGACCCCTTGGAGGTCAATGATGACGTCGGCGATTTCTGCCAAATGATGGGAACTCGGCTGGGCACCAATAACCTACCGCACGATCATCCGAAGCTCCTCTATCATTAAGTGATAGCGCTCGACTGTGCATACATGCAAACGCACCTATATCCGGTCATCCAAATTGCAAAGAGTGATGCTGACCATTATCATACCGTAAGAGTGCTAACGAAGGCAGCGATTAAAGTGCCATTGTTTCGAACACAGACGAGGATCAAGACAGTCAACTCGTCATATTTATTTCGATTGAATAACATATGAACGCGCAGAACCGCATTCATTTGACTGAGGTACCCGCGCCCTTGAGATTTGAACCTTCCCAAACGCCCTCATCGACACACACGACGGCTGGCCTCAACACCGGAGAGTAGTACAACACGCTTCGGGATTACAAAATGTTCATCTCTTGTTTCAGGATTGTCTGACGTATCAATCATGTTGGTCGGAACGAGAGTTCTGTCAGGTAAACGTTGTTTCGAGATTAGCAAAGACTTCCTTTCCAAATTTGTCGCCTGTCTCGCACGTATTCGACGAGTTACACTACCCCGGTTCATATGAGCAAAGGTAGCGCGAACAATACCACACAATAAGCCCGTACCGATTTCACGGCATTCGTTGTGTCATGTGAGTCAAGGCACACAAGACTTGGTCCGGAGAACAAACACGTGCGTCTCTCCGTACGATCACCGACCAATCCATGCAAAACTCAAGCACATGCGCTTAATCAACAGGGGATGCCGTTTACCGATCCTTGACCTGTATGATAGCATCGCCTAATCTGTTTGACATTGGTATCCTGCTCAGAATCCACCGGAGATCACATGCGCGAACTGGCCCATACCGAAAGACCCGCAACCTATCAGGATGTTCTGGACGCGCCACCACATAGGGTGGCCGAAGTGCTGGCCGGAACCCTCTATACCCAACCACGACCCGCTATGCGCCATGCGCGCGCAAGTTCCGCGATTGGGGCCAAAGTCGGATCGCCTTTCGATTATGACGACGATGGCCCGAGCGGCGGGTGGATCCTCGATGAGCCCGAGTTGCACTTGGGCAACGACGTCCTCGTCCCCGACGTCGCGGGTTGACGCCGCACGACCATGCCGAACTATCCCGATGCGGCCTATTGTGAAATCGCACCCGACTGGGTGTGTGAAGTCCCCTCCCCGTCAACCCGCCGGATTGATCCGAACGAGAAGCGCACGATCTATGCCCGTGAGGGGGTCGCACATCTGTGGTTTGTCGATCCCGATGCGCAAATACTGGAGGCGTTTGAACTCCGTAAGGGACAGTGGGTGCTGTTGGCGACGCTATGCGATGATGCACCGGTGTCGCTGCCGCCCTTTGATGCAATCACATTCCCCCTGGATGCGCTCTGGGCGTGAAGACGTAAAGAACCGATAAATCGATTACTCAGATCGATTGACTGATCTACGCGGTCCCCAATTATACGGCGAAATTCAGAGAGGGGCAGAAATTCGTGACAATATACCGGGGAATGCCAATCACGACAGAGTTCCTGAACGAAGAGCGCGTCGATAGGCACACAACAACCAGTATTCAAAACACAATCTTCACCTTGGCAACGTTATCTTTACGCCAAAAACCGATGTATGGTTCTTTTTGTACGCTTTGCGGAACCCGGCAAAAAACCTAACACGCAACCCAATCCATCGATGTGGGTTACCTTGACGACTAACTGTCCGTCAGCGCGTTCTACGCGGTTCCATGGACACAATGATGTTTCATGCACATTGAAGAAAAAAGCTTGCACGAACTTAGCCTATCTCTAACAAAATTTCGCGGAGAATGGCGAAATTCGGACGTTTTTTCGATGGGATAATCTTTTTTGTCGATTGAAATCATCACTTTAGATGTTTCCGGATAAGTGATTCTCCCGTTTACTTGAAGAGCCAAGACACACATGACATCAAGCGGGGCGTCCTATTTTGCCTACCGTCGAGTCGAGAACCGGCGGAAGGGGCTACCTGTTAAACAAACAGAGGTTAAGAACAAGGAGGACTATCTTCTTAAGATCGTCGCCGGTTCCATCCTACGACAGATCCCGAAAAGAAAGTTGGATCACTGTATCAGGTGACCATAGCCGGCTCGACCCGGATATCCAGCAGGTTGCGGGTATCGCGCCCGCAGGCGATCGCGATCCAATGGATGGGCTCCGAGCGGTCACGATACTTTTCGGCGTAGCCCCGGTCCCGGATCTGCGCGAGGGCTGCGTCCAATGCAG
>JAPORU010000206.1 GCA_026710045.1 Aestuariivita sp.
CTGCGCACCTTACCCCGCATCACCACCGCCTTCGCCCGACCCGATGGCCGCCGGGTCCATATCCGCAACACGGCCCTCCCGAATGCCGATCAGGCCGCAATCTATAACGCGATGCAGATCGCACCCCCGGCCCGGAACCTGCGCAAGACTGTCGTCTGAGACCGCTTGAATCTGCCGACAAGCGGTCGCATAAAAATCCTGAAAATCAAAGTTTGTAGTGCCATTGACTTTTTTAACTCATTGATCGAATTGATTTTTTTCAACGAAATGTTAAAGATGGGTGAGGGATTGTCAGCCGCTTGGCGTTGAAAGTTCTCCGACAGACTCTGCGATTCTCGGCATCGAATGTGGCGACGGAGCTTCTTACGATGAAATACAGTCATTGAAGCCGGCGGATACAGATTTCACTCGAGCAACAATTCAGCGTTTGGTGTGAAGCCGTTTTACGCGGCCCGTGCGAGATTTCGCAGCACATAATGCAAGACCCCGCCATTTTGGATGTACTCGATTTCCACTTCGGTGTCGATGCGGCACTTGAGGGTTATCGTTTTCTCGGTACCGTCCTCAAAGAGAATTTCGCACGAAACTTCTGCAAGCGGCCGAATCGCGTCGAGACCTCTTATGGAAACGGTTTCCTTACCTGTAAGTTCCAGGGTCTTGCGTGTATCACCGCCTGTAAATTCAAAGGGAATGACCCCCATGCCGACAAGATTGGATCGATGAATTCTCTCAAAGCTCTCCGCGATGACGGCCTTTACTCCGAGCAGTGCGGTTCCCTTTGCCGCCCAGTCTCGAGAGGACCCGGCTCCGTATTGTTCTCCACCAAAGATAACCAGTGGTATGTTTGCTTCTTGATAGGCCATTGCCGCTTCAAAAATGGATGTTTGTTCGCCATCGGGACCAAGGGAATATCCGCCTTCAACATCGTCTAGCATTTCATTTTTGATTCGGATATTTGCAAAGGTACCGCGCATCATGACTTCATGGTTGCCGCGACGTGATCCATATGAGTTGAATTCGCGCACCGGCACTTGGCGTTCGTTGAGATACTGTCCCGCGGGCGTCGTACTCTGGAAAGTACCGGCCGGCGAAATGTGATCAGTGGTTATCATGTCTCCAAGCAAAGCAAGGATCTTGGCACCTTCGACATTCTCGATGTCCTTTGTGTCCATCGTGATTCCCTGGAAATAGGGAGGATTCTGGACATATGTCGACTGCGTTGGCCAATCATAGGTTTGGCTGTCTGTTGTCTCGACACTTCGCCATTTCTCATCGCCGGTAAATACTTCGGCATATTTCTCAACGAAAGCGTCGCGGGTTACGGTTCTTTCAACCAGATCGGCGACTTCGCTCTGTGTGGGCCAGATGTCCTTGAGATAGACATCTTTACCGTCTGGCGTCTGCGCCAGAGGTTCCGTTGTTAAATCAATATTCATTGTACCGGCCAAGGCGTAGGCGACAACAAGAGGTGGTGACGCAAGATAGTTGGCCCGAACGTCCGGTGATATCCGACCTTCAAAGTTTCGATTCCCAGATAGAACCGATGTCGCGACAAGATCACCTTCGGTAATGGCGCTTGACAGCTCCTTTTGAATGGGACCGGAATTTCCAATGCATGTGGTGCATCCGTATCCAACAAGATGAAAATCAAGTTTATCCAAGTCCTCTTGAAGACCCGCCGCCTCTAGATAGGCACTCACGACCTGACTGCCGGGAGCAAGCGATGTCTTTACCCAAGGTTTGCGCTTTAGTCCTAAGGTTGCGGCCTTTCGCGCGACCAAACCAGCAGCAATCATGACATAGGGATTGGATGTATTGGTGCAAGACGTTATCGATGCAATGACAACGTCTCCCGATGCCAATGAATAATCCTCTCCTTCAACGGGGACTTCCTTATCCATCGGCCGCTTGAACGTCTCTTTCATTTCATTTCTGAAAGCCGTTTTTGCGTCCGATAGAGCCACGTAATCTTGTGGTCGTTTTGGGCCGGAAATAGCCGGGACGATATTTCTCATATCGAGCTCGAGACTGTCTGTGTAGATGGGATCATAGTTATCGTCGCGCCAAAATCCGTTTTCTTTTGCATAGGCTTCGACCAACGCAACGCGATCCGCATCGCGTCCTGTGGCGGAGAGATACCGCAAGGTTTCATGATCGATTGGAAAAAATCCACAGGTTGCCCCGTATTCCGGTGCCATATTTGCAATGGTTGCACGATCAGCGAGAGGAAGGCTATCGAGTCCTGATCCGTAGAATTCGACAAATTTGCCCACGACGCCTTTTTCGCGAAGCATTTCGACAACCTTGAGAACGAGATCTGTTCCAGTCGTACCCTCTACCATTTCTCCGGTTAGCTTGAAGCCAACGACTTCAGGAATAAGCATGGAAATGGGTTGTCCCAACATCGCGGCCTCGGCCTCAATTCCGCCAACACCCCAACCCAATACCGCCGCGCCATTGACCATTGTCGTGTGGGAATCGGTTCCAACAAGTGTATCGGGATAAGCAATTTCATCACCATTCTGATTTGTGTCGGTCCAAACTGTTTGCGCGAGATATTCCAAATTGACCTGGTGACAAATTCCAGTACCCGGCGGGACAACACGGAAGTTGTTGAATGCGGATTGACCCCACTTAAGAAACGTGTAGCGCTCCATATTTCGATCATACTCACGGTCGACATTCATCTGGAACGCACGTGGATTACCAAATTCGTCGATCATTACGGAATGATCGATAACCAGGTCGACAGGGTTGAGTGGGTTAATTTTCTCAGGATCCCCGCCAAGCGCGACAATGCCATCACGCATTGCGGCCAAATCAACGACAGCTGGTACACCGGTAAAATCTTGCATTAAAACACGCGCCGGGCGATAGGCGATTTCCCGTGGGTTTCGGCCATTGTTGGCGGCCCACTCCGCAAAAGCCTTGATATCGTTTATTGTGACTGTCTTTCCGTCTTCAAAACGGAGTATGTTCTCCAAGACGACCTTCAACGCTGTTGGTAGTTTTGAAAAATCACCAAGCCCGTTTTCGGTTGCAGCTGGAATAGAGAAGTAGGAATATGATCTTCCGTTGACAATGAGTGTACGTCGTGTTTTTGCCGTATCATGTCCTGTGTTAATGGGCATTTCGTGCCTCCCTGGGATTGGGTGGAAACCAAGCTCTACATAAGAAATATTGCAATGGCAAATCCTTAATCTCTATCAAATCGACGGATTGTTCGTGATGATATATGTCTCTGGAATGCACTTGATCAGACGTTACGCGAAAACGAGAATTTATGCAGTATTGTTCCTTGTTTTGGCCATAAATTGTTTATCGAAATGCAGTTAAATGTCTTGGTGATCCGAAATCGCATCATCATAGCAGGACGTTGCAAAATAAAGATTGGATACGAATGGGGTTTGCTATAATAAATTGGGAAATGAGAGTAGTAAGTCTTCGACAAATGAAACAACTGTTTTTTTCAGCATGCATGTACTTCGCAGTGATGGTTCCTGTTTACTCGGAGGACGTACATCCGGTCGTAGTGGAATTATTTACATCGCAAGGTTGTTCGTCTTGTCCTCCCGCGGATTATATTTTGCATCATTTGGCACAACGTGATGATATCATCGCTCTTTCATTGCACGTTGATTACTGGGATTACATTGGGTGGAAAGATCAGTTCGCGAGTCCTGTTCATTCCGCTCGCCAGCGGGGTTATGCAATACGCGCAGGACGGCATATCGTGTTTACTCCGGAGATGATCCTGAATGGGGCCGATAGCATTATTGGAACCCATGCAATGGAGCTTAACGATCGCATACGCCAACATGCGTTGCCGTATTCAGGAACTGATATTGATGTATCTCTTGATGGCCAGTCTTTACGTATTCGCGCTCAGACAAAAGATGAACTGGAAGAGAAACTGTCTATACAAGTGGTGCGTTATGATCCTGAAAGAGATGTATTCATCCAGCGCGGTGAGAACGCAGGTCTAAAAATGCGTTATGTGAATGTGGTTCATTCCTGGTCGACTGTAGCCTATTGGGATGGAAAGAACGAGCTTGATCTTGAGGTCGTTCTTGAAGGTGATGATCCTGCAGTTATCTTGATTCAAGAGGGTGACTACGGTGAGATCGTGGCGGCTGCGAAACTAGAGTAAGCAAGATTATTCGTGATTATTCATCGGAGATCACATAAATCTTTTGGACGACGTCCTAAGGAAAAACCCGTGCAAAGATTGTGTCGATATGTTTGATATGGGAGCGTGAATCGAACGCATCGTCAATTTCAAAGGTCTTGAGGAACTTCAGGACCTCTGGATCTTTCTTGAGTTCATCTTTGAAGTGTCCACCTGTTTCCCAGACCTTGGCTGCATTTCGCTGAACGATAGTATAGGCGTCCTCTCGGCTAACACCAGCCTGTGTTAAGGCCAGGAGAATGCGCTGACTCATTGTCAGACCATAACTTTGATCAAGGTTTTTTGTCATACGCTTGGAATTCACTCTGAGGTTGCGAACGACATCCGTTACGCGCGCGAGGGCAAAGTCCAACGTTATGGTTGCGTCGGGCATGATGTTGCGTTCAACGCTTGAATGGGAAATATCGCGTTCATGCCATAGGGTGATATTTTCCATGGCAGGAATGACGGTCATGCGCACGAGACGTGCCAATCCTGTCAGGTTCTCAGAGAGCACTGGATTACGTTTATGCGGCATGGCACTTGAACCCTTTTGGCCCTTGGAGAAATTTTCCTCAGCTTCTTGAAGTTCCGTTCTTTGCATGTGCCGGATTTCGGTAGCCAGGTTCTCGATGCAAGACGCAATGATTCCGAGCGTGGAAATGAAAGCTGCGTGCCGGTCGCGTGGAATGACTTGTGTGCTAATCGGTTCTGGAACAAGGTTGAGTTTTTCGCACACATACTGTTCGACTCTCGGATCAATGGTTGCAAAGGTTCCCACGGCCCCGGAAATTGCCCCGGTGGAGATTTCCTTCTTTGCTTGTATCATCCTCCGATCATTTCGTTTCATTTCTGAGAAGAACCGGGCAAAGGTGAGTCCCATTGTTGTGATTTCAGCGTGAATTCCGTGACTGCGTCCCATTCGCACATCATATTTGTGTTCCATGGCGCGTTCCTTGAGTACGGCCAAAAGTTCCGAGATATCGGTGATCAAGATATCAGAGGCGCGCGTTAACTGGATGTTGAGGCATGTATCCAGAACATCCGAACTGGTCATGCCTTGATGGACAAAGCGTGCGTTGTCCTGTCCGATGATCTCTGCAAGATGTGTCAGGAATGCAATGACGTCATGCTTTGTCTCAGCTTCAATCGCAGTGATTCGTTCAACATTAAACGTGCTGTGTTGAGCATTCCAGACGGCCGCTGCGTTTTCCTTTGGAATTATTCCGAGTTCAGCCATTGCGTCACATGCATGGGCTTCAATTTCAAACCAAATTTTGAATTTTGTGGACTCAGACCATAATTCTACCATCTGTGGTCGAGAGTATCTTGGAATCATTATTGTTCCTTCTCGCTTTGGAATATGATGAATACCGGTTCCGTGAAATGAATGAAAACTTGATTTTAAAAAAATCGAGTTGAGTGAGTCTGCAAGGTCGTCTTAGAGTCTTCTACGATAACACAATGGGAATGTCAGGTTCTTCATAATGTCGAAACACTTTTCATTTGATACTCCGTCGCGCAATCTTTCCCATTTTAGGGGAACATGGGCGCTTCGCCGAGAAATTTGGTCTGGGCATGAATTTGATGGAATCTTTTCCGGTATTGCCAAATTTACGAACGATCGCACTATGAATTTGCAGTATGTGGAGGAGGGTATTCTTCATTTGACATCATCACCGTCAATGATAGGCCGCCGCAGTTACGTTTGGACTCCGTCCTTAGACGTGTATTTCGTGACGGGCGAGTTCTTTCACAAGATACCAGCACACGGAGGAAACGTGACATATCTTTGTCCGCCAGACATTTATTCTGGGCAATATGAGTTTACAAACTGGCCCAAATGGAGCCTGAAGTGGTCAATCAATGGTCCGAAAAAGAACTACGAACTTGTGACATTCTATCAGCCTACGTAAGCTATTTCTCAGGCTTGCGGTAGGAAAGTGAGAAAGTTAGGATACATGATTCAGTAACTTATCATAGTGGGATCTGTGTGGGTTGCAGCAGCAGAGCAAAGTCGCGGTCATATTGTTGTGTCTGACATCGGTACGGGTCGTGCGATACTGTAATGATTGGTTAGAATCTTCCAGGGACTTGGCGCGGAAGAAAGCATGTGAGTGTGACGTCTTTTGAGGCAACGGCGTAGCATTTGGTTATGGTCTAATATCAACCGCTTCAAGCTACTGCTGTATGAGTTGCAAACGCCGTGATCGCGCCGGCGCTAGTGAATGCAGGAGCGAAGCAAGAGAAATGCAATCTGGTAAGCAATCAATTTTTGTCTTCGAATAACTCAGAAAAGTTTTTGGTAAACATCAAAGTCTCACAGTCGTGTACAATCCGCAATAAACGATCTCTCGCGGTCTTCATATGATAGTCGCAAAGGCATAGTAGGCAATTTTTGAACCGACGACTTTGAGCCTGCGACCATGAATCCGGGTTCGATTCCAGTGAAGTTCATGATGTCGAGATAATTTTGTAGAGTCGCATAAAAGGTGTTATGCGTTGAACGCAGTTATTGAAGATAGTAAGAAATGTGCTGCAGAGGCGTAAATGGGGCTGAGGTTACAAGTACAGTCAGTTTGGTGATTAGAGAGTGTGTGTGGGAAGTATGGCGCTATGATGTGAGGATGTCCGAAAAATAATCAGGATAAAGGAGGGTAACGTTGCGTACCTCAATATATATGGGAATCACTCATCAATATGTGGCATTCAATCGGGATTTATCTTGAATAATGATATTGGTCCGAATTTCGGTTTAATTTAGTGATTTCGAAACATTAGGAGATTGATAAATGAACAGTTCGAGTAACGTTGTATTGTATGAGGTTTTCGGTCCACGTGATGGAGTCGGTTTATGGATTAAGCGTTGTATTCTGGTTGTTTTCGGGATTCTGGCATTGACCGTTGCTGCAAAAGTTCTGATACCGATGTATCCGGTTCCGATTACAATGGGAACGTTTGTTGTTTTGGGATTAGGGGCAGCTTATGGATTGAGGTTAGGTTTGGCCACGATCTTGGGTTATCTGTTTGTTGGCTTGCTGGGTTTTGATGTGTTTGCGAACTCTTCAGCTGAATTGAACGGATGGAATTATATGGCTGGGACGACAGGAGGTTATCTTGTCGGTTACGCTTTAGCTACGGTAGTACTTGGTTATTTGGCACGACGCGGTTGGGATCGCTCGGTCTGGTGGATGGCGTTCGCGATGCTAATTGGAAATATTTTGATCTACCTACCGGGTTTGCTGTGGTTAGGCACTCTGCTGGGATGGGATAAACCAATTTTGGCTTGGGGATTGACGCCATTCTTGATTGGCGACGCCCTCAAACTTGCCTTGGCTGCGATGACATTGCCTCTGCTCTGGAAGATTGTTGGAGACAGCCGTCTCTAGTTCAGCCAGACGATGCGCGGCTGAAGTTTTGAATACATTTGATGCGAGACAGTGTCGCACAATGGGAATCCCACCCATTTCGTTCAATCATGTTAGCAGCATCCCAAATGTTGGCTACTCGTGAGGTTGCATTGTTGATCTGGCCTTTCAGATTTCTGTAGAATGTGGTTGCTGACGGTCAAAAAAATGCGCCCCATCTGGGGCGCAAGAGAGGGTTTTTCGTACGGGGCTTAGCAACTGTAATACATCTGAAACTCGACAGGATGCGGAGTATGTTCAAACAACTCGATTTCTTCCTGTTTTAGTTCGACATAACCTTGGATCTGATTTTTGGTGAATACATCACCTGCGAGTAGGAAATCCATATCCGCCTGTAAGGCATCAAGTGCCTCACGCAGAGAACCGCAAACTGTTGGGATGCCTTCCAATTCTTCGGGTGGAAGATCATAGAGGTCTTTATCCATCGCCTCACCGGGATCAATCTTCTGCGCAATTCCGTCAAGGCCGGCCATCAAAAGTGATGCAAAGCACAAGTAAGGGTTGGCCGATGGGTCAGGAAAACGGGCTTCGACGCGTTTAGCCTTTGGCGATTCCGTCCACGGAATGCGGACACAACCCGATCGGTTCCGAGCGGAATAGGCTCGGAGAACGGGAGCTTCAAAGCCCGGAATCAATCGTTTGTAGGAATTGGTGGCTGGATTCGTGAAGGCATTTAGTGTCTTTGCGTGTTTCAAAATACCACCGATGAAATAGAGAGCTTCTTGGCTCAAATCGGCGTATTTGTCGCCCGCAAATAACGGCTGTCCCTCTTTCCAGATCGACATGTTGCAATGCATTCCTGTGCCGTTGTCGCCGTAAATTGGCTTTGGCATGAATGTTGCGGATTTCCCATAGGCTTGTGCAACATTATGGATGACGTATTTGTACTTTTGAAGTTCATCCGCCTGTTTCGTTAAGGAGGCAAAAATCAAGCCCAACTCATGCTGGCACGATGCCACCTCATGGTGATGCTTGTCCACATTCATACCGATCGATCGCATTGTTGAGAGCATCTCCGAGCGAATGTCTTGACCATCGTCAATCGGTGGAACCGGGAAATAGCCACCTTTCACTCCGGGACGGTGACCGGTATTACCGATTTCAAATTCCGTATCTGTATTCCACGATGCATCCAAAGCATCCACCTCATAAGCGACTTTGTTCATCGAGTTGGAGTAACGGACATCATCGAAGATAAAGAACTCCGCTTCTGGCCCAAAGTAAGCCACATCGCCGATACCGGATGACTTCAGGAAGGCTTCTGCTTTCTCAGCGGTGCCGCGTGGGTCACGATCGTAATGTTCTCCGGTATCCGGCTCATGTACCGAACAGTGTAGACAGAGTGTTTTTTCTGCAAAAAAAGGATCAATATAGGCACTCGCGGTGTCGGGCATAAGTTTCATGTCGGATTGGTCAATCGACTTCCAACCCGCTATGGATGACCCATCAAACATAAAACCTTCTTCAAGAAAGTCCTCATCAACTTGATCGGCCATGACGGTTACGTGCTGTAGTTTGCCACGGGGGTCTGTGAAGCGGATGTCGACGTAACTGATATCGTCGTCTTTGATCTGTTTTAGAACGGCGTCTTGACTCATGTTTTTTCCCTACTTGAAATGATTTGGACGAATCGAAAGGCTAAAGGGCGTCCCCCCCGGTTTCACCAGTACGAATTCGAACGGCCTGTTCGATGGGAGACACAAAAACTTTCCCATCCCCAATTTTATTAGTTTTTGCTGCGTTCAATATAGCTTCAATGGCAGTTTCAATCATGTCGTCTTCCATCACAACTTCGATTTTTACCTTTGGCAGGAAATCGACAACATATTCGGCGCCACGATACAGCTCAGTATGGCCCTTTTGTCGACCGAACCCTTTGACTTCAATTACGCTGAGACCTTGGGCGCCTATATCTTGTAAAGCTTCCTTAACCTCGTCAAGCTTGAACGGCTTAATTATGGCTTCGATTTTTTTCATATTGCGAACCCCTGGAAGATCAATATGGAATCAAAAATGCTTTGAACAGAAACTGTTTGATTTTCGCAATCGGTTAGTGATGGAAACCGTTTCGAAAGGTCAAAAATTTTTTTATATGCACACTATTTGTGCAATTTATATAAATAGTGTGCAAAAATTAAATTTTGGAGTGTTACCCTTTGTTTAACCTACTGACGGCCGAACAGATGAGAGCCACGGAAAGGGTGGCCATTGAATCAGGGGCGGTAACGGGATTACAGCTCATGGAAAGGGCTGGAGCGGGTGTTGTTTCTGCAATTATGAAAGAATGGCCGGACTTTGAGACGGGAGTATATCGCGTCGCAATTTTGTGCGGACCCGGAAATAACGGTGGTGATGGTTATGTCATTGCTCGACTCTTGAAAGAGCGGGGATGGGACGTCGATGTCTTTGTCCTGGGTGATGTAGAAAAGTTACCAACTGACGCAAAGGCCAATTATCGCATCTGGTCAGGAATGGGTGGTATCTCTCCGGTTGGATCGAAGCGGGGAGTGCGGTCCATAATATCGACAGGGTATCATCTCGTGGTTGACGCCTTATTCGGTACCGGATTAGTCCGACCGATTTCTGATAATCTCGGAGAACTTATGGAACGTCCGGTCGGTGACAAGCGATTCAAATTGGTTTGCGTGGACATTGCCTCCGGTGTGTGTGCCGACAGTGGGCAGATTATTGCGGGTTGTGATGGTCGTGAAAATGCCGTTGGTCCCGCCGACTTAACAGTGACTTTTCACAGAGCAAAGCCCGGACATATACTTGCGGAAGGTTCACGATTGACAGGAAAGTTGCGGGTCGTGGATATCGGACTTGCTGATAAGCTGAGCGAAGTTTCCAGAGATTTAAATATTTCAGCTTCGTTAGCCGGTGATACCCGTTGGTTTGTGTCTTACTCTTCTGATAATGGGAAGCTCAGGCGTGATAAAATCATGCAAGTACATAAGGTTTATCGTACAGCGCATAAGTATGATTATGGTCATGCGCTTGTGGTCGCAGGTTCGATAGAATCGAGTGGTGCAGCGCGTCTTGCAGCTCGTGGTGCATTGCGTATGGGTTCGGGCCTGGTGTCCATCGTATGCGATGAGTCGTCGGTTGCGACGCACGCTACGCAATTGAATGCGATTATGATAAAGCAGGCAGAAGATGGTAACGAATTTCGGGATTTACTCAGGGATAAACGTCTGAACGCGATCTGTCTTGGGCCCGGTCTCGGTTATGAGAAAGCACGCGAATTTGTGCCTATTGCCCTGGCGTCCGGTTGCAAGGTTGTATTGGACGCCGATAGTCTTGTGGCTTATGAAGATGATCCGGGTCAACTTTTTGCGATGCTTCATAGCCAATGTGTCTTGACGCCCCATGCCGGTGAATTTGCACGCTTGTTTCCCGACATCGCAAATCAACTGGACAATAAAAGATCGAGTTGTCCTGTTTATTCGAGAGTGAATGCGACTTTGGACGCGGCTAAGCGGGCGGGGGCCATTGTCTTGCTGAAGGGATCAAACACAATCATAGCGGATTTGAGCAATCAAATCTGGATAAGTTCGGCAAGCAAAGCCGAGTTCGCCCCGTGGTTGGCAACCGCAGGAGCGGGTGATATACTTGCAGGCTTTATTATTGGGCTGTTAGCGCGAGGTTTTGCGCCATTACAGGCGGCGGAACTCGCAGCGTGGCTTCATGTTGAATGTGCCTGCTCGTTCGGCCCAGGACTGATTGCCGAGGATATTTCCGAGCAGCTTCCCGTCGTTTTGCGCGCATGAACGGCGGTACCTTGATTATCCGACGAATCTGTGATTCCGGTTTTATAAAATCAGGAGAGATGTCACGGATCTTTCTTGGCTGGCGATTTGCATCACTCATTCAGATGTTATAGAAATGGACGCCGTGCGGGTGTGGCGGAATCGGTAGACGCACCAGATTTAGGTTCTGGCGCCGCAAGGCGTGGGGGTTCAAGTCCCTTCACCCGCACCAGGTGTTGCTTGCGCGTGTTTACGAAGATGTCTTCACTTGACTGCAGTCGTAAAACCTTGAGTTTCGCTGGGTGCCTCACGTAGGGCCGAATGTACGTTTCGCGTTGACGGAAGACGTCCGGATGCAACTTTTGGCATCATCAAGTTTTAGAGCAACGGTTGCCAGATGGTATCAGCGACTGGTCGTGTTGCTCTCGGCATCGTCATAAAAAGAGATGTTCATTGATACCGCTGTGGTATTTGAGGTTCGTGTTCGACGATACCTCGTACACTCAAAAGGCATCGGTGTCTTCGGCACACCATAATCACTTTCGATTACCGTGAACATGATTCGGGTGTGTGAGCCTTTCTATGTTTATTGTAGGCGTTTACGGCGGCGCCGACCGCTGCCCTTACTTTGTGCTTTGTGCGCATTGAAGCTTATGTCCGGAAGTGTAACAATTTGCGCCAGTTTGGGAAATACATCGGTTTGATGTGGAATAGCATTGGCCGCAATAAAATGTTCTTGAAACCTTGGCTCTATTGCCGTTTCGATTTTGTGTATGTTTCTGACAAGCTGTTCAACCTCGGATCGCATGGAGATGTCGCAGAGAGCAATTTGACTGCCAGTTCCAGCCGCATTGCCGGCACTAAAAACATTGGCGATTGCAGCATCCGGAATCATTCCAAGGACAAGTGCATGTTTGGCTGATATATGAGCACCAAAGGCTCCCGCGAGAATAATACGATCAACCGTATCTACATCGAACTCATCCATCAGCAGTCGGGCACCCGCATAAAGAGCTGACTTGGCAAGTTGTATCGCGCGCACATCGGCTTGTGTAACCGCAATTCGCACTCCTGTCTCTGTCTCTGTATGTACATCATAAATCACATACGAATGGGTTCGTCCGTCGGGGACACAACGATCTGTGTTGGATTGGGTGGCTGAACCGATCAACCCGCTCCGATCAATGAGGCCAGCTATACGCATCTCAGCGATCGCCTCAATGATGCCTGACCCGCAAATTCCTGTTATACCGGTGCTGCCAAGTGATTCCATGAAGCCTTCTTCATCCGACCAGAGATCCGAACCGATGACACGAAATCTGGGTTCCTTAGTCTCCGTCGAAATTTCTATTTTCTCGATGGCTCCAGATGCGGCACGTTGTCCGGAGCTAATTTGCGCCCCTTCAAATGCCGGGCCTGTCGGTGAAGAGCAGGCAAGCACCTGATGCTTGTTTCCCAGAAGGATTTCAGCATTTGTGCCAATATCGACAATGAGTACCAGATCTTCTGAAAGGTCCGGTCTTTCCGAGAGGGCGACAGCCGCCGCATCAGCACCGACATGGCCGGCGATACATGGAAGAATATATATCTGTCCTCGTGAATTCATAGAATCTAAGCCTAGGTCTGACGCGCGAAGGGTCAGTGATTCCGATGTTGCAAGCGCGAATGGGGCTTGACCGAGTTGAGTTGGATCAACACCAAGCAATAGATGATGCATTACTGGGTTGCACACAATAACCGCTTCGACAACGCACGAAGAATCAACGTTGCTTTCGTCTGCCAATTGTTGGATCAAGCTGCGCAATGCATCCCGGACCGTATGTGTCATTTCCTGATGTCCATTTGCATTCATCATTGCGTAAGACACGCGACTCATAAGATCTTCACCGAAACGAATTTGTGGGTTCATAAGCCCGGATGATGCCACGACCTCGCCAGAGGATAGGTTTGTTAAGTGTGCGGCAATGGTTGTGGAGCCTAAGTCAATTGCGAGACCAAACAGAGGCTGATCCTGTAATCCTGGCCAGAGTTCAATCAGTCGTCCAGTTGTCGCGTTATGATCCTGCCAGATTGCTCCTGTGACCTTCCAGTTCCCCTTGCGAAGAACTGCTTGGAGTTTTGGCAAGAGTGATGGATCCACTGAAATTGAAGTAATCTTCCATTGATTCAAGAAGGCGCGTTTGATGCGTTCAAAATCACCCGAAGGTGAGTGCATATCAGGTTCTTCAACTTCGACATAAAATAGTTTTGTTGCAGGATTCATTCGGATCGTACGTGTTGACGCGTTTTTACGTATAATTTGCCGATGAACTTGACTTTCTGGTGGAACGTCAATGACGATATCGCATTGTATCTTTGCTTGACAGCCGAGCCGACGTCCTTCCTTTAAGCCACGTTTTGACTTATAATGTTTCTCAACAATGTTCCAACTTGAGAGCGCGCTAGATGCAACCGAGATACCATATTTAGGGAAGTCACCATAAGTAGTTTGGAATTGGCACCGCGAACAGATTCCACGACCGCCACATACGGAGTCCAGATCAACGCCCAGCATGCGCGCGGCCTCAAGAACTGTGGTACCAGTCGGAACAGTGCCGCGTTTACCAGACGGTATGAAGATCACAAGAGGGTCGGGCGGCATAAGTAACCTTGAACGAATTGCTAAATACGAGTGTCGAGCACGATCGATTGATCACCGATCTGTTCTTACTGTTAAAACATACGGTGATGGATAATCGCCATGAAGGCCGGATCAAACGTAAAATGCTCAATTTACGACATAAATTAAGGAAGGTTGAGACATTCTCCGTGCGCCAGCTATCTTGCGGATACCGTAATATGCTGGAAACTTTCATCCAGGTTACGGCCAACGGACGAAGCAGGCGGATCTTCAGCCGTTCTGAGAACGTCCTTTGCTTTGTGAACTGTCTCTTCATACTCCCGTCGCAGATCACTATCGTGAATGATACCGCCACCTGTGCGTACAGATACTGATCTTTTCAGATCGCCGTACGGGAGGGCGATGCATATATCCATATCACCTTCCTGCACTAAACATCCACCACCACCGTCGATACCCCGTTTTTTGAATTCTAACTCATCGATAATTTAAAGGCTCGAACCTGCGGTGCATTCGAAACTGTCTCGGTGGGCATGCCTGCAAAAAAAGCATCATCATTTTTTGATCAATTCACTAACCACATTGGAGACAATGTGCATGACACGGCTGTCGGTAGCATTCAATAATGAATGGCTCTGTGGGATTTGCCAATTTTTGCAACCTGTCCGACGTCGTTGTGTCCGAGATCGTGTCTTGGCATTGCCAGATAAGATCGGGTTTCATACCGATGATGGAGTGTCGCCTCGTACTTCTCCACAAGTCACCGATTTCAGGAAAAGGGCAAACTTTGATGCGTTGGTCAACTTCCGCATCGAAGAAACCGGCGTATCAAGTGACTGCTAACCGAATGCATACGATTTGATTGTTACGGTATTGATGTGCTCGATCAAAGATATCCAAATCAAGTGTGAGGTCTATGTTATTGATAGCTCGTCATAACGGCATTCACCGCCCGTTCATCGATTTGTGGATCGGTACGTATCTGAACATCTTCCACGAACGTAGTGAACAAAGCTTGGCCAAGAGCGATGCTGAGTTGATCGTTCAATTGATCGTGTAGGGCGGCACGATTGCCTGTTGTGTCGGCTGGTTTTATTTCATCCAACCGCACCAAGATGATTTCTCCCTCCGATGGAATGATACGAAAATCACCGACGTTCATCGTAAAAACGTCCGTAGTGAAGTTAAGTGGCGTATCCTCAACACGATCTCTGCGCGTCAGGTCAACCTCTGTATTCGGAGATAAATTAAATGTTGTGAAATCAGCATCCTTGCCAAGCTCTACTATAAGTTCCTCGGCCTGCAATGTCAATGCGTCCTGTATGGCCATTTGTCTTTGATCTCTTTTGACTTGATCCTCTGCGTCCGCGAAGGGTTGCGGTTGAGGTGGACGGGTTTCATTCAACCTGAGTGCAAAGATTCCTCCATCATTAAGAAAATCAATCGTGGGAAAATCATCTTCCGTGACGTTGCTCGCTACCTCTCGAAATCTCACGTAAGCGGCGATTTCGCCGAGACTATCCTGTGTCCAATCAATGTTACCAAGCGTTATTTCGGTTTGTGATGCAAGTTCTTCAAGTGTCGCACCTGCGGCCAACAAATCTTCAAAACTCTGACTAAGTGTTTCGATTTGACGACGTGCTTGATCAAGTGTCAACTCATCGTGAAGCGTATCCCGCACATCTTCATAGCGAATTGTCTGCGCGTCAAGGATTGCATTGACGCGATAGAGGGCAAAGCCAAGTTCTTCGGTAAGAGGGCCGATTACATCACCAACTTCGGCCTTGAATACATCGTCTGCACTTGTTCCAAGATCATTGGCTGATACGTCTCCGAGATCAACGTCCGCAAGGTCTAATCCGCGCTCTGTGACGAGATCCTCGAAGCCGGCGTCACCGTTTTCGACAGCAGATTTTGCCTTGCTGGCCGCATCTTCATCAATATAAACTAGACGCTCAACCAGTCGGCGTTCCGGTTGATTGAATTCAGATGTGCGTGCCTTATAGGCACTTCGAATCGTGTCTTCTTCGATTGCAATATTGTCTACGAGATCTGTTGGCAGCAATTTCACGTAGGTAATTTTCTTGACCGCAGGAAGCGTATAGTTCTTGATGTTCTCGGTATAGAAGCTTTTTAACTCTCCTTGAGTTGGCTCTCTCAATGGAGTGTCAAGGAGATCAGCCCCGAGGCGAGCCCAGGTGACGGTTCGACGTGCACCATAATGTTCTAAAAACAGGTTGCTCAGTATTGCCGGCATCACAGTGCCTTCACGAATAGCGTTTTGCACCAGATTGCGAGCAGCTTCTTGCCGGAGATCTTCTTCAAAATCAACGATTTCGATGCCCGCATTTTCTAGCGTAAAACGATACGCCTCGGGATCAAAATGACCGTCAAGTCCGTGAAAAGCAGCGATGCTGGTAACAAGTTCCTGGAGGTTTTCGTCGCCAATCGATAGCCCGATTTGGGCGGTCTCGTGATCGATCGCCGCAATCGTCACGAGACGTTGCAATACGAGGCGATCGAGCCCAAGTTCCTGCGCTTGACGAAAGGTCACGGCATCACCGGTTTGGGACGCCACAGCATTAATCTCATTTTGCAGATCACGTGCGAACTGATCGACATTAATGAGTTGATCACCTACGCGCCCGACAGTTCGGACTGTTCCGGAAAGATTGGTTGCGCCGAAGCCGGCAAGCCCCGCGAACAAGAGTCCTAAGAGAATCCAGACAAAGGTCTTCGAAATTGGGTTTCGTGCGGCCATACGTCCTCCGTAAAGTCGATATATGTTAGCGTCTTAAGCAAGAATGTCAGAAGCATGTCTGCCAAAAAGCTGGAGGCGCTCAAAGAGTTGCGAAATTCCAGCGCAATCAAGATTCGCAAACGCAATTCTTAATTCTCTTTGTCCTAATTCGCAATTCCTGGATCGAAACATTGTACCTGGAAGAAGCAAAATTCCAGCATCGTGCACGAGACGACGTGCCAAATCTCGCGCATTCAATGCGAATGGATGTCGTACGTAAGCGAAATAGGCTCCTATACCCAAGAGGCTCCAGCCTTCCTGCGCAAGCGTGATAAATCCCTCATTGATGGCACGCTGACGGTCAAGAATGTCGTTTCGTTCCATCTTGAGCCAGTCATCAAGGTGACACAGTCCCCAAAGAGCGGCTCGTTGTCCGATTTGGTTCGGGCAAATTGTAACGGTGTCCAGAAATTTTTCAGCTTCAGTCAAGAGCGAGGATGAAGCCACGAGTGCGCCCACGCGATGTCCCGTTAATCGAAAGGCTTTTGAAAATGAATAGAGATGAATTAATGTCTTGGACCAATCCGGGTCTGTGAAAAGATCATGTGGCGAATCGTTATTGCTGCGAAAATCACGATATGTCTCGTCGATAATCAGAGCGATTCCGTTCGACTTGCTGATGTCATACATCCGTCGAATCAAGTCGGCAGGATATTCCACTCCACCAGGATTATTTGGAGTAACGAGCACAATCGCAACCGTATTTTCGTCGATTAACTCTGTGGCTTGAATTGAACTCGGAATAATTTCCTCTTCGGACATTAAGGTGCGAATTTCGATACCTTGCATTTCGAGCCACATGACATGATTAAAGTAGTAGGGGCTCGGCAGTATGATGTTACTGCGTTCGTTCGCGAGGAGACTGATCGCGGTACAAAAAGCTTGATTGCATCCAGACGTAATTGCGACCTGATCCGATCGGATATAACCGGTGTACGCATGTGACCATTTTGCTGCGAGACTTTCACGTAGTTCCGGGAGGCCAAGGACAGGTCCGTAGTGATGTGCATCAGCGGAATTTAGGACGGTTTCGGCTATCATCTGTCGCATTTCTGCAGGCGGTGGATCAACCGGTGCCGCTTGACTGACGTTTACGTCCGTTCAACTCTGAAGTGCACCACGGCGGATGGTGTGGTTTGAGGATTCCGGTTCATGGATGTTGTGTTAGGGTCAGGAGGCGGTAAGA
>JAPORU010000198.1 GCA_026710045.1 Aestuariivita sp.
ATCCGGCCGAAAGTCTTGCCATTCATAAAAAATGAGGGTTTTTTGACAGACACTATGTAACGGCTTGCAACCAGTGGGGTGCCACAACGCTGGCCGCGGCCCTGGCGCTGCGGGATGCATTTCCCGATCTTTGAGATCATAATCGACGAACATTGATGAATGCGGTTTGAAATGAATCGATCCAAGACCCTTACAAAAAACCGACCTATGTCCCCATCACAAGAAACCGACTTTCATAACATGAGCCTTTTAGCGGCCCGATGCTACGCGATTGCCGCCAATATACTTGATACCATTGATGAAGATACCTGGAGACAAAACGGCTTGTCCGACGGCGATGTAAGGATGACCAAGAACCTGACCACCCTGTTTCTGCGGGTCAACAGCATCGAACTGGGTCTCAAGCACATCCTGGCTAACGAAATCAAATACCCACTCCCGGAAAGAGACCGACACAATCTTGTCACTCTCTGGGACCGGCTGACGGATGAACGGCGCCATTCGTTATCCCAAGACTCCGACATCCCGATGCCTAACATCCGCCAGACACTTGAACGCTATAAAAATGTTTCCGTCGCCGCCCGCTTTGGCGGTACATTTGGCAACGCACCTGCTTCCGGCACTCCATCAAGACAAAGCATGCTTTCAAATGACAATATTCTCAAAAACCTGGCCAACATCCTCGGTCCCCGTGCCTGCCCACCTATAAAACTTGAACCTGTTCGAGAGAACAACAGCAGCAAATAAAAAGTACCACAAAAAATCACTGAGGCAATAAAACCGTCTCCCTACCGTGCGCCCTTTCACCGGCGTCGAACGGAATGTCTTAATGAACGCCTATCAGGAACACAACCTCCGAAAGACCGCAACCATGCCCGATTATCTTACATCCCTAGCCCATCTTTAACGTGCGCCAAGGTAAGGTGCACGTTAAAGATGGGCAAAGATCTCCGTATAGCGCATCACCTCCGCCTGCGCCGCCTTCGCCTGTGAGAGATACAACGCCAGAAACAGGGCCCGCAGTTCCGGTTCGGCGGCCAGTTCCGGGACCCCATCGGGTCCGACATGATGCAGATAATACCCCGGTAACCGGGTGAGGGCACGGATGGAGGCATCATCCGCGATCATCTCCGAGATGGACCGTGGTACCGTCCACGGCCGCTCCCCATGGTAGAAGACCAGGGCGAGGATCGGGGGTAACCGAAACGTATCGTCCGGATGGTCATCAATCCGGCGACGCCAGATCCTGAGCTTGTACTCCTCGACCTGCAACGGGGTCAAAGGGTCCGGTGTCGACTTGTGCTCCAGCAAGGCATACACGAGGACCGGTGTCCCAGTCATGAGCGTCACCTCGAACAAGAGGTCGGACTGGTGCGCCCGCAGCGCGGGATCGACAAAGGAACCATCCACCAACCGGGGCGGATCCTCCGACAGCCGGTCGGTGATCGTCTTGGGAAGATAGGCCCTCAGGACAACCGCCGCACGATACCTCTACAGACCGGATTCGCCAGCACCCACCGGAACAGCCGGTCATGCGGCGATGCAAGACGCCTCAACCCACGTCCGGCCTTTCCGGTCTCCATGTTCCCGGGACGGTTGTCATTTTTACCCCATCCTCGTCTATGGCCGTCATGTCCGGTTGCCTTCCCGTCTGTCTGTCGTGTCACTCACGCACCACGCGCGGTCATGAATAACCTTGTTCAGGAACCAGAACAAATCCTCACGCCAACTCCATACCAATAAAATCAATCCCGAACCAATCTCGCCAAGTCACGAACAACTTCAAACGCGCCCTTGATTCTGTCTCTGTCGCGGGTCCAATCACGAGACATCACAACTCGATCATTCTTGAATTTGGCATGATCCTTATGATCCTCAAGAAACCGCACAAGCTTGTCTGTCGAGAGACCATACTGTTCATGAAATTGCAACGTCGCCCCATTCGGACCCGCATCAAGCTTTACGATTCCCGTTTGCCGACAAAGAGATTTCATGCGCACAGTGACCAGTAACGCATTGACCTCCTTTGGAAGTTTTCCAAAACGATCAATCAGCTCTGCCGCAAATCCCTCTACTTCCACTTTCGTCGATAATTTACTTAACCGGCGATACAACCCAAGGCGAACATCTAAGTCAGATACAAAAGACTCGGGAATCAGAATGGAAATCCCAAGATTGATTTGCGGAGTCCATTGATCGTCAATATCTCCAAAGTCATCGTATCCACGCACCTTCAACCTCAAGATCGCGGTCTCCAGCATGGACTGGTAAAGTTCATAACCGACTTCGCGAATGCGGCCCGATTGTTCATCTCCAAGAAGATTTCCCGCCCCTCGAATTTCCAGATCTTGCGAGGCGAGATGAAAGCCGACTCCGAGAGCATCAAGACTCCCCAGTACGCGAAGTCTCTTACTCGCAGCGACTGTGAGATTAGTCCGGGGCTTGGTCGTCAAATAGGCGTAAGCACGAGTCTTCGATCGACCGATCCGGCCTCGAATCTGGTAGAGTTGTGCCAATCCAAACTTATCCGACCGGTACAATATCAAAGTATTTGCGGTTGGAATGTCCAAACCCGATTCAATAATCGTTGTGGCAATCAAGACATCATATTTCCCATCATAGAAGGCGTTTACGCGTGTCTCAAGATCGCGAGAAGCCAGTTGCCCATGAGCGGTGATCGCCTTCACCTCTGGAACCTGTGTGTCAATGAAGTCCTCAACTTCGGGGATATCCGAAACGCGAGGCACAACGAAAAAACTTTGCCCTCCCCGATAATACTCCCGCAACAGAGCCTCTCGAACCGTCACAGGATCAAATGTACCGACATAAGTACGTATCGCGATTCGATCGACCGGAGGCGTACGGATAAGCGACAGATTACGCAAACCTGAGAGACTCAATTGCAATGTGCGTGGGATCGGAGTTGCTGTGAGCGTCAAGACGTGCAGATCCGTCTTCAATGCCTTCAAGCGCTCCTTATGAGTTACCCCAAAATGCTGTTCCTCATCGATAATCAATAAACCCAAGTTCTTAAAGGAAATCTTTTTTGATAAAAGAGCATGCGTGCCAATGACAATGTTCGCCGATCCATCCGCAATTGCATCGCGTGTCTGCCCCGCTTGCGTTGGTGTGATCAATCTTGACAGCTGACAAATGTCTATAGGAAAATCTTTGAATCGATCGCAAAAACTCGCAAAATGCTGACGCACCAACAATGTTGTCGGTGCAATGAGCGCAACCTGAAAACCTGACATTGCAGCCGCAAAGGCAGCCCGCATCGCCACTTCTGTCTTACCAAATCCCACGTCGCCGCAGATCAAACGATCCATCGGTTGTCCTTGAGACAGGTCGTGAATGACCTCCTCAATCGCAACGGCTTGATCTTCTGTCTCAAGATACGGAAACCGCGACGCAAACTCTTCCCAAGCATGTCTTTCAGGCACAATCACGGGAGCATGGCGCACCTCACGTTCGGCAGCAACCTTGATTAATGAATAGGCAATATCCCGAATACGATTCTTGAGCCGGGCCTTTCTCGCCTGCCACGCAACACCCCCTAAACGATCGAGAATACCATCATCAGAGCCGTAGCGTGAAAGTAACTCAATGTTTTCAACCGGCAGGTAGAATTTTGCATTCTCCGCATATGTCAATGATAGACATTCATGCACCGAACCAGCCACCGTGACCACTTCCAAACCATTGTAACGCCCAATGCCATGATCAATATGGACGACTAGATCCCCCGGCTTTAACGTATCGACCTCTGCAATAAAATTCTCAGCCTGCCGTTTTTTTCGAGGGGTGCGAATTAACCGCTCTCCCAAGATATCCTGCTCACTGATCACTGAGAGATTTGGCAATTCAAATCCATGTTCCAGCGGCCAAACGGCCAAATGCACTCCACCTGTCTCAAGCTGGGTTACATCTGTGATCTGGGCATCTACGATCAATCCTTCATCTTCAATGAGACCCGATAAGCGCTCACGCGCTCCTTCCGAGTAACTGGCGACAACAACGGGCCCATATTCCAACCGGTCCCTGACGTGACGAGCCAATAAAGCAAATAAATTTACCCTATCACTGTGCTTCTCAATCGCAAATTGCCGACCAAGACGCCCCTCCGCATTAATGACATTGGGCCCAGGGGCTTGAGGAGAGACATTGAACTGCAGGACACGTCGATTTGTTACGGCTGCATTCCAGGACTCATCGTCAAGGTAGAGCAGTTCAGGCGAAAGAGGTTTGTATGCGGAATAACTTAAGTTCGGCTTGTTAAGAGACGATTTCCGGGCTTGATACTGACTCTTGATTGCGTCCCATCTATTATGTCGAATTTGTGTTACATCATCATCAAGAGTGATGCTCGCATCCGGCAAATAATCAAAAAAAGTATGCAGTCGCTCGTAGAAAAAGGGCAACCAATGCTCTATTCCCTGTTGCTTTCGACCGGAGCTGACAGCCTCGTACAAGGGATCATCAACGCCTGATGATGCGAAGTGAGATCGATAATTTGAACGAAATCGAGCAATAGATACATCGTCCAAAATAATTTCACTTGCGGGGGCAAGGCAAATTTTGTCCAGCTGGCCTGTTGTAAGCTGTGTAGCTGGGTCAAATCGGCGTATGGCCTCCAAGACATCTCCAAACAAGTCCAGGCGAATTGGACCCGCATCATTAGGAGGAAATATGTCAATAATTCCGCCACGAATGGCAAAATCCCCAGGCTCCATGACGGTCGCGGTTCTTACAAATCCGGCTCTATTTAAGAAATTGCGAAATTGATCGAAATTGATCTGTTTGCCGACATGCGCGGCGAAGACAACCTGTTCAAAAATACGGCGCTCTGGAATACGCTGCGTAACAGCATTCATCGTAGTCACCAAAACAAAGGGTTGATCAGACCCTTGTGCGATGGTTGCAAGAGTCGCCGTACGTTTTGCAGCCAAATCCGAATTTGGCGACACGCGTTCATAAGGCAAACAGTCCCAGGCAGGGAAAGATAACACCTCAATCGTCGGATCCCAAAAAACGAGGGCATCTCTTACCTCAACCAAGCGTCGGTCATCACGAGCAACGTGAACAACCGGATGTCCAGATCGTCTCATTTCCTCAACGATTAGTTTGGCATCGTATCCCTCGGGAACACGACCGACGCGAATATGTTCGCCGTCCACACTTTGTACTGACCCATCCATCAGAATTCAGCAAAGCCTAACCAATAATACCATTCGACAGTCAAGAAGAACTGCCAACACACGAAACAAAACAAGACAAGAACTCCAAAAAGCATCAAACGTATTTGATGATCCTTCAACGTCTCAATTAACGCGTGACCTTCAAGCTTGTCCAAAGCGATGTGCACACCCGTCTGAAACGTCAGAATGCCGACCAACAATAGTGGGAAGAACAAGAAGGATAACGCCACAAAAAATTCAATGTTGAGCCTTAACCCTACAATGAGCAGAACGGTCAAGAGGAAACTCACCAGTCCAAGGACCCAGACGCCTTTTGCTAACCCAAAATGGGTAAATCGAATAGCCTGAATGTGAACAACATTTGCGATATCCCGTTGCGCCTGATCACCAAGCTCCTGTGCACACACCAACAGTCGGATCGAAATCCCCATTGGAAAATAGATAATCAAACCCCAGATCAGAACAAAACTGAACCAAAACCAAATACTCGAAAAAGATTGACTATAGAGCTGTAATAGGAACAGTTGATGTAAATTCACGCGAACAATCCGTTTCGAAAGTCAACACATTCTACTTTATTCTGAATATCCCACTCATGTCAGGCGGACTCACCAAACCAAGCAATTTCTAGTTTATATGACACTTAGAAAATGACGGAAATCTTCTCTGTAGTTCTGTGTGACTTGTGCCCAAACATCCGCAACGAAACGCAGTGAGAACCAATTCATGATCATGGTCTGGGCAAAGACAGTGAAACTGACGTAGACAAAACAACCACCCCGTTCGATTACCAAAGCACCGCGAAAGGAAGAATACGCAATGAAACCGACAGTAGCCCCTTTCCCAACGGCACGTATGCGACGTCTTCGTCAATCTGATGCGATTCGTCGCCTCGTCAAAGAGAACACACTAACAACGAATGACTTGATTTGGCCCTTATTTGTTCGTGACGGTACGAACATCGAGGAAGAAATCCCGTCGATGCCCGGTGTTCTTCGACGATCAATTGACAAAACCATTGAAGCGGCTTCCAAAGCTCATGAGTTGAACATTCCCGCTGTGTGTCTCTTTCCATATACCAATCCGAATCTCAAGACCAAGGACTGCAGCGAGGCATGGAATCCTGATAACCTATCCAATCGTGCAACACGGGCAATAAAAGCTGAGGTGCCCAGCCTCGCCATCATGACGGACGTCGCACTTGATCCATATAACATCGATGGTCACGACGGCTTCTGGGACGGTGATGACGTACAGAATGATCGAACGCTTGATGCGTTAGTGAAACAAGCACTCGGTCAGGCCCAAGCCGGCTCTGACATTATCGGTCCATCCGATATGATGGATGGACGCATCGGCGCTATTCGACAGGCCCTTGAAGAAAATAGCTTTCATAACGTTACCATAATGTCGTATACCGCAAAATATGCTAGTGCCTACTTTGGTCCATTTCGCGATGCCGTCGGCGCATCCGGTGCACTCAAAGGCAACAAAAAAACGTATCAAATGGACTCGGCAAACACAAATGAAGCCTTGAGATTGATTGAGCGTGACCTCCTCGAAGGTGCAGATATGATTATGGTGAAACCCGGCTTACCCTATCTTGATATTTGCCTGCGCGCCAAGCAAACATTCGGGGTACCAACTTTCGCCTATCAAGTATCGGGTGAATACGCGATGATCCAAGCTGCCGCTCAAAACCAGTGGATCGACGGGCCTAAAGTCATGCTTGAGAGCCTGTTGGCCTTCAAACGTGCCGGCTGTGACGGAATATTGACGTACTTTGCACCCAGTGTTGCTGACATCCTAAAGGACACATAAAGGCGCATCCGTTCCTAATTCGAGCAGAGGAAACATCACAATATGACCTTAGGACTATTGCCAAAAAGATCAGACGGTCGATTGAACGACATTCGACACCGACTGGGTCAAAATCATAAAACAAATGGAATTGCAGAACATCGTGGCAGAAAATTGAAAGACATATCGCGAAGACACTTTGCGTTTGGCGCCTTGAGTTCAGCCTGCTTAATCACAGCATCTTGTACGGGTCGAATCAGTTCTGCGCGCGGCACACGAATCGATGCACGGGTTGACGCGACACTCTCAGAGATGCACCGTCGTATTCCCGATACCCGCGAGTTATCCAACAAGGCGGTGGGTCTGCTGGTTATGCCGGTTATCTCAGAATTTGGCTTTTTTTTCGGCGGCGCCTATGGAAACGGGGCTTTACGTGTCGACAACAAAACCGTCGATTACTACTCTCTCGTAAAGGGTTCTGGTGGCTTTCAATTCGGCGGCCAGCAATACGCGCACGTCCTCTTCTTCATGACAGAAGATGCTTTGAATGAATTTCTTAATTCGGAGGGGTGGATCATGAGCGCTGATCTCGAATACGCAATAATGAGTGAAGGCAATACAATTGGGGGCGATACTGCGACATCCGTGTCATCAGTCGTGGCTGTTGTCTTCGGTCAAACAGGAATCCGAGTAGGGGCAAAACTCTCCGGCATGCGATACACACGGCTCGATGTCTAAGCACACGAATGCAACTGTCTGCAAAAACACCCTAAGCAATATTGCAAGTCCCATAATTTCCGGCACCAGATGCAATCCAACGCACGTCTGTTTGCGTACTCTTTCACCGATTCTGCACCAGTGGTGCAGACCGGATTCAATCCTTGCTCTGTCGAGTTCCAGAAAAATCTTGCAAACGCTTGAACAAACTTGACGTATCCCAACGTCCTCCGTTCATTCTCTGAACATCCTTATAAAATTGATCAACAAGCGCTGTTACTGGGAGACTGGCATGCAGTTCCTCTGCCGTGTCGAGACATATTTTGAGATCTTTCCGCATCCAGTCTACGGCAAAACCATGATCAAACTCATCATTGAGCATCGTTTGATGACGGTTCGCCATTTGCCAACTTCCCGCCGCACCCCCAGCGATCACATCAATCACCGCCACAGCGTCAAGACCGGCCTTTTCTGCAAAGTGCAATCCTTCGCTTAAGCCTTGGAGCAATCCAGCTATACAAATCTGATTGACCATTTTTGCCATCTGCCCAGCCCCGCTCCCACCAAGGAGAACGCATTTCTTTGCATAAACCTTGATCAAGGGCTCAATACGACAAAATAAATCAGGATCACCTCCACACATCACGACCAATTCACCCGCTTCGGCACCCGCTTGTCCTCCAGAAATCGGCGCATCAATATAACCCACTCCAGCCTTACGCGCGCAGTCGCTGAGCTCTCGTGTCACCTTGGCTGATACAGTTGTATGATCGACAAAGATGGACCCCGGAGCCATGCCCAACAACGCTCCATTTTCGCCAAGAAAAATACTGCGCAGATCATCATCATTACCGACACACGCCATGACAAACTCGGCGTTATACACCGCACCTTTCGGCGTTGTGGCCGACTCGCCCTCGAATTCTTCGAGCCAATGATCCGCTTTCGACCGCGTACGATTATAGACGGTCAACTGATGATCTGATTTCTGAAGATGCCCCGCCATCGGATAGCCCATAACACCCAGCCCCAAAAAAGCAACGCGCGCCATTTTTGTCCTTTCATCTGAAATTTCTTCATGTATTTTTCAAACCCTTACCTATCAGGCAACTTTTGCCATTCATACAGTTATTTTGAATACATGTTGATCACCTTCCGGTGGCTGCTTTGGACAACCATCGCCGTTCTCATTACATCTGTACTCGCACTCTGTGTGGCTTATTTCCTAGCCACTCAATCTCTTCCCAACCATAACAAGACACTTCCTGTTACTGGACTGAAAGATACAGTTGAAATTGTATATGACAGTTCAAGTGTTCCTCATATTTATGGTCAGTCGGACGAGGATGTGTTTTTCGGTCTCGGATATTCCCACGCACAAAACCGCCTTTGGCAGATGACAATACTTCGACGCACCATCCAAGGACGCCTTTCAGAAGTGTTTGGTCCAAGAACCCAAAGCGTCGATGAATTGATGCGTCGATTAGCTCTGTATCAATTGGCCCAAGAGTCGGTTCATTTTCAAGATCAATACACCACAGACGCCCTGAAAGCCTACTCGGCCGGCGTGAATGCACGACTAAACGAAATCAGCGAAAAATCCTTGGGTCGAGGTGCGCCCGAGATGTTTCTCTTCAACGCGCCTGTAAATCTATGGCAGCCCGCCGACTCACTGGCTATCATTAAACTGATGGGCGTACAACTTGCCGCCCACTTGAGCAACGAAGTCTTGCGCGCGCGCGTCGAAATGAGACTACAGAATGTGGAGCGCTTACGCGACATCATGCCGGACGCACCAGGAGACGGTATCGCGGCGATTGCGCGCTTCACAGATCTTTTTTCCAATTTTCCGCGCAACGCAAATAGGATACCCGATCCAGATCATTGGCTGTCCCCTTTCCAGAATCGAAAATTAGCCGGTGCGTCCAACGCTTTTGCCGCCGCGCAACATCGATCGACGACAAATTCAACCCTGATGGCCAATGATCCTCATCTCGGGTTTACCGCCCCATCAATATGGTATCTGGCACGATTAAATTTAGCCAAAGGAGATGTTATCGGAGGTACCATACCCGGCATCCCGGTCATCATGTCAGGACGCACTGAACAAATTGCATGGGGATTAACCTCATCGTACCTCGATGATCAAGATCTCTATCTCGAAAAACTCAATCCAGATAATCCGGAAGAGTACCTCACTCCCGATGGGTACAAACCCTTCAAAGCCCAGACAAGCTCAATCAAGATAAATGGAGAAGACCCCGTCTCAATTGCCCTACGTTGGACCGAAAACGGGCCGATTCTGCCTTCAAGTCATTATTCAATTGATACAATTACTCCCATCGGGCATGTCGCATCGCTTGCTTGGACCTTATTGAATCACAAGGATACGACCATGACCGCAGCGATGCGCATCATGGGCGCACAGAATGTTCAGGAAGCCTTGTCTCATACCGAGTTGTTTATTGCGCCCTCCCAAATCCTTACGGTTATTGATCGCGACAACATTGCAATGAAACTCATGGGAGCTATGCCACGTCGCAGAAGTGATCACGTGACGCAAGGCCGATTACCCTCTCCGGGTTGGAACAGCGAAAATCGATGGAATGGACGTTTACCTGATACCCTCAATCCACGCTTTACCAATCCAGAAGGCGGTATTCTGGGTAATACAAACAACAAGATTATCGAACGCGACTTTCCCAATCACGTGTCGTTTCACTGGGGAGATACCCAACGTGTAAACAGATGGCTCAAATTGATGCAGACCCGCGAAGTGCATACGCGCGATAGCTTCATGGAAACGCAACTCGATACCGTAAGTTTTTCAGCACGGTCCTTGCTCCCACTGATCGGCGCTGAATTGTGGTTTACAGGAGAGGCAACCGCACAAGACACTTTTGATCGAACACGTCAGGTTGCTCTTGAACTCTTGGCCGATTGGAACGGAGAGATGAACGAGCATATTCCGGAACCTTTGCTTTATGCATCATGGATCCGTGCTTTACAGAAGCGATTAATTCAAGACGAGTTAGGTGACGTAGCCGATGCATTCACACATGTCGAACCCATTTTCATTGAGAGAGTGTTTCGGAATATTGAGGGAGCATCAATTTGGTGTGATGTTATTCAAAGCTCAACAATTGAGTCGTGTGCAGATATTGCAAAGCAATCCCTTGATGATGCCTTGACGACGATCATCGAGCAATATGGTGCAGACATCGAGTCCTTGCGTTGGGGCGATGCGCATGAAGCGACCCATGATCACCCGGTGCTCGGTCGACTTCCAATATTCAAGCCATTCGTCAACATACGCCAGTCCACAAGCGGCGGTGACAATACGCTTCAACGAGGAGTGACATCGGGGATAGAGCCAAACCCCTATTATAGTGTTCACGGAGCCGCCTATCGTGGAGTTTATGATTTAGCGGATCCTGACAGTTCGCTGTTTATCATTTCGACAGGTCAATCCGGACATCCTCTCTCACCCCACTACGAGGATCTCGCTCAACTTTGGCGCCGTGGTGAGTACATCACGATGAGTCTCGATGATGATTTGGCGCGTGCCGGTGCAATCGGGATTACGGTTCTGAAACCGATCGAAAAACTCGCAAAGACCGGGCGCTAACCAGACAGTGAAACACACCACTTGCCCATCTTCGCAGATATCCTCACATTTTGCCAAGAAATTACAGTTTGCAATAAAACGCCGTGATCAGATGACCGCTACTTGGGCGAACCAAAGAAAGTAATGGCACCCAATCTCATGGATTTCGATGACATTGGATCAATTTATTGAAATTTTGTTCAAGACAAGCGAACGATGGCAATAAGAACGAAGTCTCGGAGAGATCCCCTCCCCCATTATTAATAGGAGAACAGACCAACACTCGAAGTTTCACTTGAACACGGCATGATGCCGCAGGACGCATCCATGCGTCTATCACTTGCTGCCCATAGACCACCCATTTCAGAAGCGGTGGTCCAATTTCGGTTTCTCTATGAAGGATGCCGCCCAAAAATTTGAGCGGCAACAACAATTCCTGATTTCCTTAGAGATTTCCTGTCGCTAATTCACGTGCCAAATAATCCGCTTGCCGAATGGCCAAAGCCACAATAGTCAAAGTCGGATTTTCGGCCGCACCAGTCGTAAATTGCGATCCATCTGATATATACAAATTCGAGATGTCGTGCGTTTGACCCCACTTGTTGACAACACCGTCTTCCGGATTTTCACTCATTCGGTTTGTACCAAGATTGTGTGTCGATGGATAAGGCGGAGTCGGGAACGTCCGCGTAGCCCCAACAGCTTCATAAACAGCTTGACCTTGCCTATAGGCGTGGTCCCGCATCGCAATGTCATTTGAATGATCGCTGAAATGCACGTTTACAACAGGCAAGCCATGCTGATCCTTCACATCTGAATTGAGAGTCACACGATTATCGGCTTGCGGCATATCTTCACCGACAATCCACATTCCTGCCATATTCTCATACGAATCGAGTGCGGTGGTAAACTCACGTCCCCAAGCGCCCGGATCCAGGAAAGCCGCCATGAACGGTAGGCCAAGTGCAAGCGTCTCAAGCTCATACCCACCAACAAATCCGCGCGATGGATCATGTCGTGATTCATCTTGGATGATACCAGCCATCGTTGTTCCGCGCCACATCCGCACCGGCTTGTCAAAGACCGCATAGACGGACCCAGTCATGTGTCGCATATAATTACGTCCAACTTGATCAGACGAGTTCGCCAAACCGTTTGGGAACATATTCGACGCAGAGTTGAGCAGCAGTCGAGGGCTTTCGAAAGAGTTACCTGCGACGCAAATCACCCGAGCTTTCTGCATCTGCAAATTACCATCCTGATCAAAATATTCGACGCCCGTGACTTTTCCAGTGTTGTCGTGCAAAATACGGGCCACATGCGCGTGCGTCCGTACTTCAAGGTTGCCGGTTCTTTCACCTTCCGGAATATCAACATATCCAGCGGACCATTTCGAACCCCATTTGCAACCTTGGAAGCAAAACCCGGTTTGTTGGCACATCAACCGGTCACGATTTTCATCCGAGTTGATCGCCATGCGACCGGTATGAACGTCCTTATAACCTAAAGCTCTAGCGCCTTTCTCAAACACCAGATAATTGTTATTACCGGGAAGGCCAGGGCGATCTCCGGTCCTGGTAACTTCCAGTTTATCTTCCGCCTTGGTGTACCAAGGATCCATTTCAGCGGCATCAATTGGCCAATCGAGCAACGTCGCCCCATCAATGTCACCGTAAACTGTACGCGCCTTCCACTCGTGATCTTGAAACCTCAAAGACGCCCCGGCCCAGTGCTGTGTCGTACCACCCACTGATTTTACGATCCACGCAGGAAGGCCTGAAAAATCCTTGGAAACCCGCCAGTCTCCAGACGTCGTCCTTGGATCGGTCCACGCCAACTGACCGAAACTCTCCCATTCATCATTTATAAAATCATCTGGATAATGTCGCCCTCCGGCTTCAAATGCGACGACCGATACACCCTTCTGTGCAAGTTCATTCGCCAGGACTCCGCCACCTGCACCGGTACCAATTATGACGACCACATTATCGTCAGACAGATCAAAAGTTGTAGCCATTTCTCATCCTCCTCACAGGCTCACAGCCAATTGATATCGTTGAAGCCACGGTCAATGTAACCGCCTTGTTCATAAGAGGCTCCTTGGTAACCAAAAATCGGCCATACCGCTTTTTGATTGTACAGCCCTGTCACAAGTCCGCCGCGAACCATTTGAAAGAATACGTCTTCCTCCATTGATATCAACACATCGACACGATCGCGCTCCCAACCAAGATCCAAATACTTTGCACCTTTCATTTCCTGTGCCCGGGTATTCAAGTTGGCAACACCATCATTTACGACGGCAACTTTTTCGGCGTTATCATAACCCTTAATAGCGACAACATAATACTCATCGCCTACTCTATCATGGGGATAAATGTCTCGCGCCATCTGCAACAGTGTCGCGAACGTTTCCGGTTGGAGTTCTTTTATTTCCAATGCCCAGACACCATTCGGTGCCGCGATAAATCCCGCTCCTACTACAAATCCTGCACCCGCAGCCGTCGCACGTGATATCAATTCACGCCGAGTCAGACCCTTGGGGTTGAGTTCGGTGGTCAATTTATCTCCTCCCTATTTGATTATTGAAACCGCCCTGACCTTTCCAACACTTCGATTTCGTAGCCATCAGGGTCGGTCACAAAGAAGAACCGACCCACCAACTCTCCGGCCGGGGCAAACTCTACAAGTTTCCGAGGAGCGAATCCTGCTGCTTCAAAGCGTGCATGTTCTGAGTCAAGATTATCAACCGAAACGGCAAAATGCCCGTACCCATTGCCAAGCTCATAATCTTCAGACTGGTTTTTGTTGATCGTCAACTCGAGCTCAAAACTTGACTCATCATTGCTCAGATAAACCAAAGTGAAGTCCGGAAAATCAAGTCGATCCGCAACCTTTAGTCCGAAGGCCTGCTCGTAAAATGCAATGGACCGAGCTTCATCACGAACACGAATCATAGAATGGATTGGCTTAGCCATTTTCGCTCCCACTCAATACCTGTATCGAAAAAGCATTCTAGAGTGATTCTCCTCGGCGTCGGTAGGACACTTATACTACCGAAGAGCATTCAATTCTCCCTACTCGACGTGCTAAGTTAGCGATGATCTCTCCGCACCCGAAATTTCCAAAAATTTCAGACAAGCGCAACGCAACAAAGAGGTGAAGTTTGTTGGCTCGCCCCATAATTCAATCACTTCCGAGTGAAGACTCGAGATAAAATTTGGCGTGCTCACACCATCTCGCGCCGCGATTTCATCGAGAATATTCCAAAAAGCACTCTCAAGCCGAATACTCGTACTTTGGCCGTTCAATCGCAAACGGCGGTTTTGGCTTGCATAACGCTCCGGATTCTGGCCTGCGAATACTTGACACATGACATCTCCTCCCAGTTTCAAAAATGAATCAATTCACTATGCTTGCTTTGACAGAATATCAAAAAAACCATATCGAAAAAAACAATGCGAATTATGCACATCGATTGCAAGAACAACCTAACATAGACACCCAATCCACCATGGATGAAGCGAACTGGGAAATTTTAGTGGCGAATGTAAGTGCTTTTGAGCTTGCCGAGAAACACACCTGTTCTGGTGAGTAGGCCAGCGCGTTTCATCGTGCGCTTTGTAACCCACTCGGACGACCCGAAGGTGGTTAACTTTTTTGCGCGGCGCCCGCGCCAAACGAACAGCAAGACCCACACCCTTGCCCGAACGTGTGGGCGCAAATGCCATAATATGTTCTGGTCCAGAATGGCGAATGTAAGTGTTTTTCAGCTTGCCGAGGAACACACCTGTTTTGGTGAGCAGGTCAGCGCGTTTCATTGTGCGCTTTGTGGCCCACTCCGACGACCCGAAGGTGGTTAGCTTTTTGGCTCGGCGTCCACGCCAAACAGACAGTAAAGCAGCGATAACAATGCTGGCGAAGGTGGCACCAACAACAATCCTACCGCCTGTTCTGAAAATCTCTGGCGCATAAGCGTGAAAGGCATACCACCATTCAAAGAGACGCCACGGATAGTAGACTGGAATATCGAGAACATAGAACCATGCCGTTCCAAGATACGGGTCATAGCTGAACTGCGCGGCCACCCATTGCGTCGCGAGCCAGATGCCGCCTGCGATAGTGGCAAGCACTGAAAGTATGTGACCGTATAATATGCCCTGTGGCGACATGGAGTGACCTCTATTTCGATGAGGTCTAAAAGAGCGAAGATCAGTCGTTCCGTATAGTGAGGAAAGCGGGTAGAAATCTGAATGAAATCAGTGGGTTTGGTCTGAATTACAGGCAGGCGAGATATACAGAGTGCTGGTGTGATCTATGGAAAGCCTGATGGTACGGAATTGTGAAACCTGAGGTAAAAATCCGAGGTTTTCTCGAGATCATGTCGCCAGATTGGTTATGACAGCTTATCTTTTGGTTCGTCTTTTCCTGCGAATCTCTTATGTAAGAGACTTGCGTACAAAAATATCATAAGTGATATGAAATTACGTTATAAATCGAAAAAATATCATATGTGATAGCTTTTTTCATAAATATTCTTGAAATCTTATCGTTAAATTAATATCATAAGTAATATGAAAACTGATAAAACATACTAAAAGCTATCACAGGTGATATGATGAAGCTTTCCAAATTTGTACCAGAGGATGAAATTCTCAAGGAGTTTGCCAAGCGTCTTGCAAGGATGCGCAAGGCGCAAGGCTATTCTCAAACTGAATTTGCAAAAGAAGCGGGCATTGGCGTTGCCACATTGCGCCGCATTGAAGGTGGCCAAGATAGCCAATTTGAAACATGGCTGAAAATTCTGAAGGCACTGGACCGAGTGTCAGCCCTTGATGCGCTCCTGCCGGAAACATTCAATTCTCCTATGGCGGAAGCGCTTGCCGGGAAATCTCGAAAGCGCAAAAAGCCATCTCCCTCCTCTGGCATCATATGGGGAGATGAAGCCCAATGAGTACAGCGACCGTCAAGCTATGGGGCACTACCATCGGCTATGTTTCAATGGATCATGGTGAACGCTATGCCCGATTTGAATATGATCCTGCATTTGTGGACTTCAGCATAGAGCCAGCTCCGCTGCACATGCTTGTTCGCAAGGGTCATATTTATCAATTTGAAGGACTGCACCCCAGATCATTTCATGGGCTTCCCGGTATGATCGCCGACAGCCTGCCCGACAAATACGGCAATAAACTTATTGATGTCTGGCTCAATCAGACTGGACGAGACCGAACGGCGTTCAACGCCGTTGATCGCCTTTGCTACACCGGCACACGCGGCATGGGCGCACTCGAATTTGAGCCAGTCATCGAGACTGATGCAACGAAAGACAAGCGCCTTGAAATCCGCGATCTCATCAATCTTGCATCAATGGCCTTCGCAGACAGAGAAACCCTTAACACCAAACTTACACCGGGCAAGGAAGAGACAGCTTTACTGGATATTCTAAGTGTCGGGACGTCAGCGGGCGGCGCTCGGGCGAAAGCCGTTATCGCCTATAATCCGGAGACAACAGAGGTTCGGTCAGGGCAGCTAGACTTGCCACCCGACTTTGAACATTGGCTGATTAAATTTGACGGCGTTGCTTTCAGTGGAGATTGGGGCGTGGCCGATCCGTCCGGCTACGGCCTTCTGGAATATAGCTATCACCTTATGGCAAAAGCCTGCGGCATCGACATGATGGAAAGCCACCTATTCAGTGAAAATGGCCGCAATCACTTCATGACGAGACGCTTTGATCGCGATGAAAGGGGCGGTAAGAAATTTGTTCAGACGTTCGCTGCCACCGCGCATTTTGATTATTATGAAAGCGGCGCCTATTCCTATGAGCAGCTGTTCACAACCATGCGTAAGCTGGACATGCCCCAACTTGCGATTGAAGAGCAGTTTCGCCGCGTGATCTTCAATGTGGTCGGATGCAATCAGGATGACCATGTGAAGAACTTTGGTTTCATGATGGGTCGCCAAGGCAATTGGGACATCACGCCTGCCTATGATCTTTGTCACGTCGAAGGTAGTGATTTCACAAGATTCCATCAATTGAGCATCAACAGCAAAACAAGCGACTTTACAGTCGAAGACCTGAAACATCTCGCCAAGTTTGCCAGACTGCCACGCAATCGAGAGAAGATCGTTCTTGAGCAAACTGTTGATGCGTTCTCAACATGGCATCAAACAGCGAAAGAGCTGGATATACCCAAGACGTTGCAGGAACACGTCTTGCGCACTTTACGACTTATTTGGTCATAGGTTCTATAAACCTAGTATCCCGAAAATGTCAAATTGCGGGTTACTGGTATCCCGTTCACTGAAAACGGCGGGTTCTGTTGTGATCGACTTTTGTTTCGTCGTGGTATAGACTTTAGAACCAACAAATAACAAGCAACAAGCCATCCGCGCCAGTTTGTTTGGCAATCATCTTGGGCATTTCGATTTTAGATATCTGGGGG
>JAPORU010000033.1 GCA_026710045.1 Aestuariivita sp.
TCATCTCCGTCATCGCCTACCAGGCGATCCAGGTCCTGCGCACACGGATGGCCCAGACCGGACTGACCGCAAGTTGGACGACAATCCGCAACGTCCTGCGCACCTTACCCCGCATCACCACCGCCTTCGCCCGACCCGATGGCCGCCGGGTCCATATCCGCAACACGGCGCTCCCGAATGCCGATCAGGCCGCGATCTACCACGCGATGCCGATTGCACCTCCGGCCCCCAACCGGCGCAAGACCATTGTCTAACTCCGCCGGCAAGCGGTCGCGCAAAAATCCCAAAAATCAAAGTTTGTAGTGCCATAGATTTTTTAACTCATTGATCGGATTGATTTGAAGAACGCTCCAACCCCAAGGGATTTGAACATTATCACCGTGTAGCTTCAGATTTTGATCACCTTTTTGGTGACCCGAGCGATAATTCCAAACGGCCGGCGACTTCCTTGCTCAAAAGCGACTGCGGTGGCATCGCTTCGCGTATTTGCGTCTGTGATAACGGTTGTTTCTTTCTGAAGAATTTTATCAGGTGATCCCCTTTGCGACGATTTCTCTGGCAACCCAGGCGTCAAGTTGTCCAAGGACTGCTTCGCAGAATGCCTCGTCATTGATATGGCAGTCGAGAAGTCTTGTTGAAACGCGCCCGCAAGCCGACGCCTCAGTTGCAGCCAAAAAGGCTTGTAGTCCGTCTGGATCATGGGCAGGTTCACCCGGCCTATCCCATTCTTCGAGCCCGTGTTTGGGTAGGAAATACTGGGTAGGTCCTTTCGCCTTTGCTAACCGATCAACGATGACCTTCGCCAATTCACTGCGTTCCTCGGCATTGAATTTCACGCTCTTGATCAGGCGGTTATGTTGATGGAACAGACGATCCTTGAACCGGGCGGGGATCGCTTGCCATCCCGCCATATCGAGAATGTCCGATGCTCCTGGCGCCACCATCTGAGGCACACACGCATGGCCTGCGCCTGTCAACCGGTCGTGGCCGGCGTTGACGAGCGAACCATGGACAACGTTGACCAGTTCCTGCAGTGAAAAGTCCATTACGCAGGTAAAGGCGTTCTCGGAGGCGAGCCGCTCAAAAGCCATGCCCCCCATGCCTGTCGTATGGAATACAGCTACATCATAGCCGCGTTTGGTCAGGGCGGGATAGAGATGCTTCATGTATTTTAAACAGGATGACCCGAGTGAAGTTATGCCGATAATGGGGCGGTCAAATGTGGGTGGCTCGACCGCTCGGGTAGCACCGAGAACTGCGCCGGCAGCTTGGCTGAGAGAAGATTTGCACAGCGGATTCAGCCCGTAAAGCCCTCCTGCCCAGAGGGTGAACTGCATGTCTGAGGCCATGCGCTCAGCTGCGATGAGTGGTGAGCCAGCAATGGTCGAGACGATGTGCTTTGGCACGCCGATTGGTAAGACTTGGGCGCAATCGAGTGCCAAATCAGTGCCCATGGTCCCTCCGAGGGCGATCATGCCGTCGAATTTCCCTTCCCTATAAAGCCGCAGCGTTGTAGCAGCAGCGCCGGCACTCATCCTTTTGAAGGCTTTGCATTCCTCGCCAAGGGCAATGATGTCATCGATTGTTTCACCCACTGGGGCCAATACGTCGTGTTTGGTGATATCAATTGTCTGGTTCGTGTCGCCAAGGACACTGACATCCATCGTGAGAACGTCGCCGCCCTGTTCTTTAATCTTATCGATCAGATAGACGAGCTCGTCATTTTTTGTATCAAAGGTACCGATGACCAAAATAGTCTTTTTCATGATTTGGCTCCTCCACTGACCTTGTTTTGTCCCAGATAGACACCGCAAGGGTCCTGCACGTCTTTGATGGAGTTGATATCCCGCAGTTCTCATCCCGTCTGCTTCATGTACGGAACAACAGCAGTTAAGTGAGACATGTATCTGCTCGGAAAGTACGCTTGACCTCGGCGCACGTTAAAGATGAATTGAGAATATTGGATAAACACCTATATTGACAAGCAGCTGCATTGTACTGAATGTCCCGGCTGACCCGATGATCATGCGCCTCATATTGTAACTCAGAGACTGAAGATGGAGCACGAGCAATCTGCCCAGTTTAAGCCACGCTTCATACCACATTCTATCGATTTCTGTTGCAATACCCAAATAATAACGCGCATTCAAAGCGCACTTTAAGAAAGTTGAGTCTAAAACCACTGTAAGTAATTTTCAGTTAGAAATTCGTCATTATTTTCTATATTGGGTAGTCTGTGGATTTACACATATAACTCTTTATTCAAAAAGACGTGGAAATCCGGCTTATGTTCACCAGTGACCGGTTCGATTGAGATCTGGAAAGGTTCATCACGATTCAATGATCGAAGATTTTCAGGACACGATGTATCATAGAACATTGCGGATGTTGCGGCTGTTCGATTATGCGATGTCTTAGTCCTGCCGAATCCCAGATAATACGTTGATTTCAAAAAATTTTCGTCTTCTGAAAAAATAACCTGGGAAATAACCATAGCTGAATTTGCGGCGTCAATCAAACTTTAGTATTAACAAGGAATAAAAAATGTTAAAATATCTTCTTCTTACAATCGGTCTTCTTTTTAGTGCCGTAAGTGCATTTGCATCACCGGAAAAATACAAAATAGACGCGAGTCACGCCCAAGTTGTATTTTCATACAATCATTTGGGCTTTTCGAACACGAGCGGAATGTTTTCCGGGTTTGAGGGTGAAGTTATGTTTGACGCGGATAATCCAGCCCATTCCAGCGTCATTGTAGCGATGCCTGTTATGAGTATGTTCACCGGATGGGAGGCACGAGATGGACACTTTATGTCCGATGACTTCTTCGGTGCGAAAGAAGGAGATATGATCACGTTTTCGTCGACTAAAATCGAAGTCCTTGATGACAAAACGGCACATATAATCGGGGATTTATCGATGAACGGTGTCACTCGACCGGTGGTGTTGACTACGAAGTTGAACAAGTCGGCACCATATCCGTTTGGACCCAAAGCAGGAACATCGACGTTGGGGTTTGATGCGACAACAACACTTTTGAGATCCGATTTTAACTTAGGTGCATTTGCGCCAGCCGTCAGTGACGAGGTTGACGTTCGAATTTCGATCGAAGCGATGAAAGACGGTTGATATTCTCGGCAACGCTAAAAGTGGTTTGTTATGTTGTTTATGCGTCAATGTCGGGTGATGCGAATCCGAAGTCTTGGCATGTAATCCTTATTGATGTGTTGCCGATATGGAAAATGTGATACGAACTTTCAAGCTGACGGTGGAATCATCCGGATAATTCGCACCGATTCCGAAGTCGAGTCTTTGTACGTCAAGAGTTCCTGTTGCTGTTGCGATGTCGTTGTCGATTTTCACGTTGAGGGGGATCATAACGTTGACGCTCTGGTTTCGAATGACCAACGGCCCAGCGGCAACATAACCGGTTGGCACGCGCTCAATAGTCGCGTGAAAGTAAGCCTCCGGAAATGTGTCGCTGTCAAGAAAGTCCTCGCCGACGGCATAGTCTGTTACTGATCCAATTTTTAGGGAACCGGTGGAAATGGTGACGTTAACTTCTCCGGCGGTTCCGATTGTATCTCGAGGAATAAATTGAATGGTCGTGGACCACTCTTCAAAGCCCCCATTAAGCGTTATGCCAAATTGCTGTACGGTAAGCCTGAGTTCACCATTTTGCATGGTCCAATTTCCATTATCGCTTTTAGGCTCCGTCTGCTGACTCGAGATTGCGGTTTGTGTAAGTGGTTCATTGGCTGGATTGTCCATCATGAATATTCCGATTTCTATAAGTGTGATCCAGAGAGCGCACACAATTGGAACGGATAGGCGCGACCGTGTTTGCTTTGGGGGCATTGGTGCAGCGTGATCGATGGATAACATCCGGAGAAGGGTTGAATCGCGATCCCAAAAGTGATGCTTAAGACCTGCTGCAGTATGGAGTACAATTGCAGAGACGAAAATCCATTTTGAAATTATGTGAAGTTGCGCAAAGCCGTTCGAGATGTCGTCATTTTTTGGAATCAGGGGAAGATTTTGACCCAATGGCCATAGAATTGGGGCGTATCCAGCACTTGCGGCGTGTGATATCCATCCTGTTAATGGCACGGCGATAAGCGAAATATAGAGGAGCCAGTGCATCATTCCAGCAAGCAGAGCTTCGGCGGGTTTGTTCGCGTTATAGAGACCCGGACGGGTTTGACACACGTTCCACAGTATTCGAAGCAGTGCAACAATGAACGCCGCTATCCCAGTGCTCTTGTGCCAAGAAAAAAAGAGCGCCTTTTCCGCAATTTGGTGAGATGTCTCAATAGGGATTTGGTTTGCATACCAACCCAATGGAAGGGTGATGAATACAAGCAATGCAGTAAGCCAATGCAAGGCAATGCTGAGGAGGCCATAGGTCTGTGGCGTGTTGGTAATTTGCAAAGACGGCTCCTCTCTGCGCTAGTTGAAGCTTGGTGTTGCGTAAATCAACAGAACTGAAATGAACCTGCATTTGAATACGTCATGTGAATAACGGTACATGAACGATAGTCATGATCTTCTTTGGTATCGTTTGATTTCAGTTCTATGTATTTGTCGCAACTTTTTGAAGAAAGCATTATTGATGGAGTGGATGTATGGTAACGTTCGTGGTGATTCTTTCATTCGGTTTTTCAAAAAATTGGTGATTTTATGAAATGTTCCCAGCAACTTTAGGTATTTCGTTCTGTCGAGTCGTCGGTTGTTATTGCGATGGTTCACGTTGTACTTTTTATGGATGACACGTATCAAGAGAGACTATTTTTTGGATTTTGGATTGAGTGTGTGATGAATCGAGCTTTCTTGTTTCCCGGCCAGGGAGCACAACAGATCGGAATGGGTCAAGACCTCGTGTGTTCTTACCCGGAGTCACAAGCAGTATTCGATGAAGTTGATGACGCGCTAGGTGAAAGGCTGAGCAACATTATATGGGGAGATGACCAAGATACGCTTACGCTTACACGTAATACGCAGCCCGCCTTGCTCGCGATGTCGATCGCGGTTATGCGTGCGCTGAAGACGCATGGATTACAGATCCATCAGGCACATTATGTTGCCGGCCATTCTCTCGGTGAATATTCGGCGTTAGTTGCCGCAAATGCGCTATCGCTCTTTGATGCCGCACGATTGGTGCGACTGCGGGGAGTAGCAATGCAGGAAGCGGTTCCGTTGGGCGAAGGCGCAATGGCCGCGATTATCGGACTTGATATTGATACTGTAAAGTCCATTATTTCCGATGCGTCACATTCAAAGTTATGCCAGGTGGCAAATGACAATGATTGCAGTCAGGTGGTTGTTTCTGGTCATCGTGAAGCTGTGCAAGCCGTTGTCACGTTAGCGGAGGGTCGAGGGGCTCGACGAGCAATAATGCTCCCTGTGAGTGCTCCTTTTCACTGTACCTTAATGGAACCTGCGGCAACAGTGATGGCGGAAGCGTTGAGTACGGTAACGATCAGCAGACCGACCGTACCTTTGTTGCCCAATGTTTCAGCAAGTCCAGTCAGCGATCCTGCAACGATTCGATCCTTGTTGGTTGATCAAGTCACAGGGGTTGTACGATGGCGAGAAACGATCATGGCGCTTGGACGGCTTGGAATAACCGAAACCTGGGAGATCGGGGCTGGAAAGGCTTTAAGTGGCATGGTTCGGCGGATTGAGCGGAACATGATAACTCGTCAGATTGCCTCTCCTTCAGACATAATGAAGATTGTTGATCACGGAGTGTAAGGCCGAAGTATGTTTGACTTAACTGGAAGGAGTGCGTTGATCACGGGAGCGACGGGTGGTATCGGGGCAGCCGTTGCTCGGAGTCTTCATCATTCTGGTGCGACCGTCGTTCTATCTGGTCGGCGCTCAGCAGCACTTTCAGAGCTATCGTCGGAATTTGGTGACCGATGTCATATCTTGTCGTGTGATCTGGATGATGCAGAAGCTGTTGCACATCTTCCGAAACAAACGGAAGATGTCTGCGGCCGCTTGGATATCTTGATCAATAACGCTGGCGTTACTCGGGACGGTTTGTGTATGCGGATGTCCGAGGAGGATTGGTCCTATGTTGTTGAAGTCAATTTAACGGCAACATTTAGGCTCTGTAAAGCTGTGTTGCGTGGAATGATGAAATCGCGGTGGGGACGGATTGTGAATGTCTCTTCTGTCGTGGGTGTTTCGGGAAATCCGGGTCAAGTTAATTATGTCGCGGCAAAGGCCGGGATAATTGGATTAACCAAGTCTCTTGCGATTGAGGTTGCCGGTCGTGGAATTACAGTGAATTCCGTTGCTCCGGGGTTTATCGAAACGGGAATGACTGAGAAATTGAATGAGAGTCAACGATTGAATATAGTGCAACGTATTCCAGTGGGTCGTATGGGAGCACCGGAGGAAGTTGCCTCTTCGGTTTTGTTCCTTTGTTCAAACGAATCCTCCTACATCACAGGCTCGACGTTGCATGTGAACGGTGGATTAGCGATGTATTAACGACAAATTCTGTAACCTCGAAAACGGTTGCCATTGATGAATTTATTGGATATTGGCATGGCAAGTTTTGAAACGTAGTGTCGTACTATCTTTTTTGCAACGAATAATTGGTGACGAGTTAAATTGGTCATGCGCATGTCGGGTCAATTGATGTCACAAAACGTGATCACAGGTCGATTATGAGAGAGGGACTGAAATGAGTAACATCGCGGATCGTATTAGGAAGATCGTTGTTGAACATCTTGGCGTTGAAGAAGCCAACGTTGTCGAGAACGCTTCCTTTATTGATGATCTGGGGGCCGATAGCTTAGATACGGTTGAGCTTGTTATGGCTTTTGAGGAAGAATTTGGGATTGAAATCCCTGACGATGCGGCAGAGACGATTCAAACCTTCGGAGATGCGGTTCAGTTCATAACGGATCAAGCCTAAGGAACCATCTCTACCACACACACCGGCTGCCGGGTTGTACGTGCTAAGGTCTCGTTTGATGCATGATCATTCGTGTTCGAACATGCCGTTCGATAACTGCTTGATTGGAATCAGTGGAGTAGAATACCAGCGTGATGCGATCTCCTTGATTGATTTGGGATTCCTTTTGAATGTGTCGTATATCGGCCATACGTCCTTCAAGGATTGCAGGGTGTCGTCAATGTGTGACTTATGATGGTACGGTGTAATGGTTGGCGTAATGTATAAATTGGTCGCCTTTACGCAAGGTATACTTACATTAATGATATGGTGACGAACGCGAGTCCGGTGTCATGCGCGATGGAAGCTTGAATGTTTGGTATCTGCAATGTCTGAGTTGCAGGTTACGATTACTCTCTGGGTATCGTTAAAGATAGGTGAATTTTCAAGAGTGTCGTGATATTCATATCTTGTCGATAATAATGAAGAGTTCATGATCATCTATCAAGTGCAGAAAGGTCATTACACCGCTCAGCGTCAAGGACGGTTTAACGGTCGAGTTTATTGACAGGTCGATTCTCTTCAAACAGTCGTTGAATGTACAAGCGTCGGTACTCACTGGCTCAATATAATGGGTGTTGTCGGCGTCATCGGTGAAGAATTATCAACTACTCGATGATATTTCCCGGTTTTAAGTATATTCCCGACATTGCGGGAACGATCGTTAGAAAAGCCCGGCTGAAGAAGGGATTTGAGTGAGTTGAGACTGTTGACGTTGCTCAAACTAAGCCGGAAGTCATGGCAAAGTTTGATGATATCGTTTTCTAATTTTCCCTTCTTTTATCGTTTCGAACGATGTCCGATTGTGGATATTTTGTTAATAACGTCGCTTCAATCTACTTGTTCCCCCAAAAACCTCACGGTATGATTTACGTTTTAAACGCGACGAGAAGTATCAGGCTATTTCATGAACAAGAGAGTTGTTGTTACTGGAGTAGGGCTTGTAACGCCTTTGGCCGATGGGGTTGACTTAAGTTGGTCACGAATTCTCGACGGGCAGTCGGGAGCCGGCACGATCACGGGTTTTGACCCAACCGGATTGCTTACAACGTATGCCTGTGAAGTTCCGCGTGGAGACGGGCACGATGGTACCTTTTGCGCCAATGCGTACGTTGTCCCAAAAGAGCAACGTAAAATTGATACCTTTATTTTATTCGGTATTGCCGCAGCTCAGCAAGCTGTTGAAGATTCCCGATGGAAGCCGGAAGATCCACGTGATCAGGAACGTACGGGAGTACTTATTGGCTCGGGAATTGGCGGGTTAAATTCTATCACCGAGACGACACTCCTGATGGAAGAAAAAGGTGTGCGTCGGATCAGTCCATTTTTTGTCCCGGGGGCGCTGATTAACCTGATTTCGGGTCAGGTCAGCATTCGATATGGATTTAAAGGTCCTAATCATTCAGTGGTGACAGCCTGTTCAACGGGTGCGCATGCTATTGGTGACGCTGCGCGGATAATACGGTATGGAGATGCTGACGTCATGGTTGCTGGTGGAGCGGAAGCGGCCATTTGCAAACTTGGAATTGCAGGGTTTAATGCTTGCAAGGCCCTCAGCACAAAGCGAGGGCATGAACCCCAGAAGGCCAGTCGTCCATATGATGTGGATCGCGACGGTTTTGTAATGGGTGAGGGGGCAGGTGTTGTGGTCCTGGAAGAATTTGAGCATGCCCGCGCGCGCAGTGCCGAGATTTACGCGGAAGTGGCTGGCTATGGTCTTTCGGGCGATGCCTTTCATATCACCGCACCATCGGACAATGGTGATGGGGCACGGCGTTCTATGCTGGCGGCAATACAAGATGCCGGTATTACTCCAACTGAGATTCATTATATTAACGCACATGGCACATCTACAATGGCGGATGTGATTGAATTAAAAGCCGTTGAAGACGTGCTGGAGAACGGAGTAGACGACGTCACAATGTCGTCGACCAAGTCAGCGACCGGACATCTGCTTGGCGCAGCTGGTGCAATTGAGGCGATATTTTCGATCTTAGCAATTCGGGATCAGGTTGCACCTCCGACGATCAACCTGGATAAAATTGCCGTTGACACCGCTATTGACTTAGCACCGAACATGAAACGTGAGCGGAGAATCGACATTGCTCTGTCGAATTCATTTGGATTTGGCGGTACCAACGCGAGTGTGATATTTCGGAAATTGGAATAATGGCGCGTGCGCTCGCCTCAAACGGGTTTACCTTTCTTATCATTTTCTTTCTCGTTGTGGCAGGAATGATATTGTGGGTACAGGTGCAGTACACGGCGGAAGGCCCACTGGAGCAAGCAATATGTTTAAGAGTCGAACGTGGGTCGACCATGCCAAATATCGGACGGATCCTGGAAGAAAGGGGAGCTATATCGTCTGCACTGATTTTCGAGATTGGCGCAGATTATTCGGACCGTACAAGAAAACTGAAAGCTGGTAGTTTTCTCCTAGACCCCGGGATGTCGATGGATGTCATAACCAAGAGTATTACAAAGAGTGGCGCGAGTAGTTGCGGTCCGCAAATTACTTATCGAATTGGTGTTGTTAAGTCTTTTTCTGAAGTGCAGGAGTATGATCCAGAAACGGGACAATTTGAAAACATTGTAACGTTTGATCTAACGGATAATGCTGTCCCGGATATATACACACAAAAGAAGGATGAAGCGGGTATACGGTTTCGAATTGCTGTGTCCGAGGGTGTCACTTCATGGCGTATTGTAGAGAGTTTGAAGATTATCGATATTCTCTCAGGGGATATTGACGCGGTACCGGAAGAGGGACGACTTGCACCAGACACTTATGAGATCGCGCCGGGAGAAGAGAGAATGAATCTCTTGACACAAATGCAAGAGGTCCAAGACAAGCGACTTGCAGAAACGTGGCAGACTCGCTCAGAACAATTGCCGATCAAAACGCCTGAGGAGATGCTGATTTTGGCGTCAATCATCGAAAAAGAAGCGGGTATTACTGAAGAGCGAAAAATCGTGTCAAGTGTATTTGTAAATAGATTGAATGCAGGGATATTGCTACAAACTGATCCGACCGTTATTTACGGAATTACAAAGGGCCGCACGGCCCTTGGACGCGGGTTACGACGAAGTGAGTTAAACGCGGAAACACCTTGGAACACTTATGTCATTCGTGGACTGCCGCCGACACCCATTGCGAATCCTGGATTAGAAAGCTTGGTTGCAGCGGCACAACCGGACGATACCCCCTATTTTTTCTTTGTTGCGGATGGTACTGGAGGACACGCGTTTGCAGAAACACTGGATGAACACAATCGTAATGTTGCAAAATGGCGCGAAATTGAGGCAGAGCGAAAAAATACCAAGAATTAAGTAAAATAGGTCTATCGTACTTGCATGGTGTTTATTCGTTTCACCCTCGATAACCAGAGTTCTTGATCTCTGTAGAGCGTGAGCGTGCATTATTGTTGCCACCCGTTTCAAAGATCGCACTGGAATTCCTCAATGAGGTGTTGCACGACCGCTTTGCCGGGATCGCGTCCTTCAGCTTTTGCTTCTGCGTGGACACTGCGCTGTCGTGTTGCACTGGTTCCGATTGAAACAATCTCTTTAAGTTTTTGAATTTCACCAATTGAGCCCAGAGCCTCGGCATCATTCTGAATGATTTCAATCATTTCGTCGACCAAATCGGCCATCGGTTTCACTTTTGGTTCACCATAATCGATCAGGCCTTGGGATGTGCCATATCTTTGAGCACGCCAACGGTTTTCTGAAATTAAAAACCGATCATATTCACGCCAACGTAGGTTTTGTGAACGGAGGCGACAGAGCATTCGACAAATAGCTTGTACAGTGGCGGCAAGCGCGAGCGTGTGTTCAAGCCGCGGGGTAACATCCATTATTCGCGTTTCAATTGTTGGAAAACGATGCGAGGGACGAAGATCCCACCAGATTTTTGATGTGTCCTCAATAATGCCAAGTTTGATTAATATATCGGTTGTCTGTTTATATTCGGCCCAACTTGAAAATTTTGGTGGCAAACCTGTGCGCGGTAAATTATCGAACACGGTCAGACGGTACGAGGCAAGTTCAGTATCGCTTCCCTGCCAGTAGGGTGACGAAGTGGACAAAGCCAGCAAATGGGGAAGAAAATAGCTCAATTGTGGCAAGAGATCGATGCGTAAATTTTTGTTATCGATTCCGATATGAACGTGCATTCCGCAGATAAGGAGGCGCCGCGCAACATTTCCGAGTGCCTTGCGCAGATCATCATATCGCTCCTTTTCTGTATGGTGTTGGTCTTTCCAGTCGGCAAATGGGTGGCAGGAAACAGCAATGGGTGACAGGTTCAACTGCCCGGCATGCTTTGCGACACAACTCCGAAGACGCTTCAATTCTTCACGTGCAGCAGCGATATTGCGGCAAACCTTGGTACCAATTTCGATTTGACATTGTAAGAATTCAGGGCTGACCTGACCCTCTAACTCGGCGGCACAGGTTTCAATGAGTTTTGGTGGCGCTTGGGACAGCATGAACGAATCGTTATCGACGAGAAGATATTCTTCTTCGATGCCGAGCGTAAATTCGGCTTGCAATTTGGCTTCCTTCCGTTTGGGCTATGTCTGTTCTAATCGGGAATTTCTTACAGAAGAAGCACTTGGGTGCCTATTTTTGTGCGCTCAAACAGCTCCTCGATGTGCGCATTATAAAGCCCCACACATCCTGAGGAGCTTTGTCGCCCGATTTTGCGTGTATCGTGCGTTCCATGAATCAGATATGCGGGCCAAGTCAGATACATTGCGTGAGACCCAAGGGGATTGTCCTCACCGGCTGGCATGAAGGTGGGTAGAGACGGATCGCGTTCGCGCATTTCTTTCGTCGGTGTCCATGATGGGCCAACTTTCTTGCGAACAATTTGGGTATAACCACGACGCGTTAATTCATCACTCATTGGTACCGACGACGGATAGACATTATAAATTCCGTTCGGAGCCCAAAAATGAACCGCTCGTCCTGATAGGTCACATAAAATGCAGCCCGATTTGAGTTTGCTGAAATAATCGCGCCAATCGCGTCGTCGAAAAGAGGATACATTGCGTTTCTGTCGGGGGGTATCGGCAGCGTCAGTGGTCAGTGCTGCGGTTTCCGTTGCAAGGAATGGGGTTGTATAAATTGCGGATGTCATACCGAGCAACATTGAACGACGGTTTAGGTCGGATTTATTCATTGTGTTTGGAAGGTACTGTTCGGAAGAATTATAATGGACATTAGGGTTTATTAAGACAGGAAGGCGCAGGAATTCAATATTGAATATTCGGATCCCGTACCGATGCGGTGTCTTGCGTTTCACATCTTTGCGCAGGTCACTTACTCCATGACCGGGATCGTAAACTCCCCACCTTCCTTGATTCCGGACGGCCAACGTGATGTCACTGTTTTGGTTTTGGTATAAAATTTGAATGCATCCGGTCCATGTTGATTAAGATCGCCGAATACCGATTTTTTCCAGCCGCCGAAGGTATGGTAGGCAAGGGGCACTGGAATGGGAACATTAATTCCAACCATCCCGACATTTACTCGGTTCGCAAAGTCTCTGGCCGTGTCGCCGTCTCGTGTAAATATCGCAACGCCATTACCATACTCATGATTTGTCGCCAGATTCAGGGCATCTTCATAGGTTTTTGTACGCACTGTTGACAATACAGGTCCGAAAATCTCGGTTTTGTAGATGTCCATATCTTCCGTCACATGATCAAAGAGATGAGGACCGACAAAGAAACCATTGTCATAGCCTTGTAATGTGAATCCACGACCGTCGACGACAAGTTGTGCACCTTGGTTAATTCCTGACGTAACAAGTTGCTCAATTTTTTCTTTCGCCATCCGCGTTATGACAGGCCCAAAGTCGATATCGGACCCGGCTGTGTAAGGTCCTACCTTCAAATTCTCGATTCTCGGTATCAGTTTCTCGATGAGTTGATCAGCTGTCTTGTCCCCGACGGGTACGGCGACGGAGATGGCCATGCATCGTTCGCCTGCGGCGCCGTAACCAGAGCCGATTAAAGCGTCAGCGGCTTGATCAAGGTCAGCATCTGGCATCACGATCATATGGTTTTTGGCTCCACCAAAGCACTGTACACGTTTACCGGATTTGCAACCCTCCGTATAGATATATTCGGCGATCGGGGTAGATCCGACAAATCCAACAGATTCAATTTCGGGATGGTGAAGAATTGCGTCGACTGCCTCCTTGTCTCCGTTCACAACTTGAAGCACACCCTTTGGTGCACCAGCTTCCTCCATCAACTCAGCAAGCATGAGGGGTACGGAAGGGTCGCGTTCGGATGGTTTGAGAATGAAAGAATTGCCGCATGCAAGTGCCGGAGCAAACATCCACATCGGGATCATAGCTGGAAAGTTAAACGGTGTAATCCCGGCCGTCACACCGAGGGGTTGGCGCATCGAATACATGTCGATTCCCGGTCCGGCACTGTCCGTAAATTCTCCCTTCAGCAGCTGTGGCGCTCCGATGCAATATTCGACAACCTCGAGTCCACGCTGAACATCGCCAGCGGCGTCAGGTAATGTTTTTCCATGTTCTCGTGATAGTGCTTCTGTCAAGTCACCGAGATTCGACTGCAGTAAGGATACAAATTTCATCATGATTCGTGCGCGCCGCTGCGGATTAGTGGCAGACCAGTCAGTTTGGGCCGCCTTTGCATATTGGACGGCTGCATCGATTTCAGTTGAATTTGCGAGGGGAACTCGGGTTTGCACTTCTCCGGTTGCCGGATTCATCACGTCAGCGAAACGGCCAGATGTTCCGTCCACCTGTTCACCGTTGAGATAATGCGTGAGGTCTTTCATCATTGTGCTCCAAGGTCATGATATAAGCGAGATAAGAGTTATGTTGATCTACCTAATTTTACAATCAACTGGGGTGGACACGTCTATCACTTCTTTGTAAATGATTTCATTGCATTATTGGGTCCTCGGTCTGAGTCGGACGGGAATCACAACGAGGATTCCTTGATGCTGCGATAATGTTTCGCGGCTTCATGGATTCTCGGCATAAGAGGAGCGTCTATTTCAAAACTCACGTTGCTTCAATGTATTCAAGTTCGTTTGTTAGGTCTTATGACACATATACGTGATGGGTCGCCCAAGTAGAGGCTTTGAAATATTCCATGGCCTTTTCGGTATCACAGACCGGAATGGTCCACATTGGTAATAACTGGAGGATTCCGTGCTGCACAACTCGGATCGTTGAGCACATCAAGAGCAGGTGACAGAAAACGATTGATCAATTCTATTGGACTCATACTTTTCCATTGCGGATGTATTTACAGACTTGACACATCAAGGATTTTTGACAACGATTTTTGGTTGTTAAATATTGGAAGGGCGGTGCAGTGCACGTACAGCAAATTATCAACTCAAAAGCGACTTCAGATGTTATCACTGTTAAGCTCGGAAGTCTGGTGAGCGAGACTGCAAAGATTCTTGCCGAAAGGAGAATTGGTGCTGTCGTTGTTTCCAATGAGGGTACAACAGTGGAAGGTATTCTCTCGGAGCGTGATATCGTGCGAGAACTCGCACGTTCGGGTGCGGCATGTCTGTCGTTTGTTGTTGATAAGATCATGACCAAGAATCCAGTGACTTGTCTATTGCAGAATAGCGCGGAACAGGTTTTGCAAACCATGACCGAAGGTCGATTTCGTCATATGCCCGTGGTTGAGAATGGCAAACTGATTGGATTGATTACTCTCGGTGATGTCGTAAAGGCGCGCCTCAGTGAGCTGGCGATGGAAAAAGATGCTCTTGAAGGTATGATTAAGGGTTTCTAGGTACGTTGCGTTACGTCGCATCGTCCCTTGAATGTATTTATTATCTTACCGCTTGTAAGGATTAGCGCATGCGTGTCGGCCTGTATCCTGGAACATTCGACCCCCTTACGCTCGGTCATATCGATATTATCCGTCGTGCATCCGTACTTGTGGATCGCCTGGTTATCGGCGTTGCAGTCAATTACGACAAAATGCCCCTCTTTTCTCTTGATGAGCGTGTAGAAATTATTCAGGCGGAATGTAAAGAATTGATAACCAAAACCAAAATAGAGATTGTTGTTCATCCTTTTGAAAATTTATTGATCGACTGTGCCCGCGAAGTTGGAGCAGGACTGATCATTCGTGGTTTACGAGCGGTTGCGGATTTTGAATATGAATTTCAAATGGTCGGAATGAATAGAGCTATGGATGATTCTGTCGAGACTGTATTTCTGATGGCCGAAACACGCCATCAGGCAATTGCATCAAAATTGGTAAAGGAAATTGCTCGCTTGGATGGAGATGTGGCAAAATTTGTTTCACCAACTGTCTATCAAAAATTGACTGAACGCTTACGTTGACGTGTGGTGATCTTGGCCGAATCGTCATGTATACCAAAGCGCCGATACATGCAGATTGTATGTGAGCACAATGGTGGTCGTCGCGAGGTAGGTTCGCGTGCACAACTCGGTAATGTAAGCAGATTTACAGCTTATTTCGGAGTTCGTGTGCTAGATTGACTACAGATACTGGGTTAATACTAAAGTTCTCAAACAAGATATTCGCCGGCGCCGAAGCACCAAAGCCCGACATTCCTATGAAACCGGCTTTTTGGTGGTAGTTTTGTTGACCAATAAGCCATCGGTCCCAACCTTGACGCACGCCGGCCTCAATCGCAATTGGTATTGTTCCGCTTGGGAGTACGCGCGTGCGATATTCGACATCTTGACTTTCAAAGAGTTCCCAGCACGGCATAGAAACCACGCGCGTGCCTATTCCTTCTGCTTCTAATATCTCACGCGCTTTGACAGCAATTTGAACTTCGGAACCCGTTCCAATTAATGTTATCGGACAATCAGAATGGGCCTCTGCGTCGATGAGAATATAGGCACCTTTAGCGGTAAGGTTCTCTGACATAGAATCCGTTCGAAGCGCTGGAACTTTTTGTCGCGTGAGAGATAACACCGTCGGAGTCGTCTTCGCGTTGATCGCTATTTCCCATGCTTCGATTGTTTCCAGAGTATCGGCAGGGCGAATGACCATGAGATTGGGCGTCGCCCGTAACATTGCCAAATGTTCGACGGGTTGATGAGTTGGTCCATCTTCGCCGAGGCCAATTGAATCGTGGGTCATAACAAAAATTGTCGGTATTTTCATTAAAGCGGCCAGTCGAATGGCTGGCTTTGCATAATCCGCAAAGCACATGAATGTACCACCATAGGGACGTATTCCTCCATGTAAAGCCATCCCATTCATTGCGGCCGCCATAGCGTGTTCACGAACGCCATAATGAATGTAGCGACCTTGACGATTGCTGGGATCAAATACTATCATATCCGATGTTCTGGTGTTGTTTGATCCTGTAAGGTCGGCAGAACCGCCGATTGTTTCCGGCAAGAGGCCGTTAATAACGTTGAGGGCCAGTTCTGAGCTTGCGCGCGTTGCAAGTGCGGGTCTGTCCTTATGCACTTCTTTCTTTAGCTGATTCAGTTGAATCGTAAGAGATGCTGGAACATCGCTCGAAAGGACACGGTCAAGTTCCTCGCGTTGCTCTTTTGGTAAAGCCTTAACGCGTGCGCTCCAAAGTGAATGCTCTGCAGCTCCCCGGCACCCTATAGCTTCCCATTGGGACTTTATCTCCGCAGGAATTTCAAAGGGTTCAGACGTCCACCCGTAGGCAGTCTTTGCAGCGAGAAGTTCCTGGTGATCGGTTAGGGCGCCATGACCCTTGGCGGAATCTTGAGCAGCATGGCCAATTGCGATATGTGTTTTGCAGGCGATCATGGACGGTCTTGCGGTTTTTTTTGCGGTTGCGATTGCTGTGTCAATAGCCTTCGGATCGTGCCCATTGATCGTTTGGACATGCCAGCCAGCGGAGTGAAAGCGAGTGACTTGATTGGTGCGGTCTGCAAGATCAACAGTGCCATCAATTGTAATGTTATTGTTATCCCAAAGAACAATCAGCCGGGAAAGCTCCTGCTGTCCGGCTAGAGAAATTGCTTCTTGTGATACGCCTTCCATTAAACAGCCGTCACCAACAACCACGTAGGTGTAATGATCGACGATGTCAGCTCCCCAACGGGCGCGCTGACTTTCTTCCGCGATGGCAAAACCAACCGAATTTGCCAAACCTTGGCCAAGAGGTCCCGTTGTTGTTTCAATCCCAGGTGCAAGGAAGCTCTCTGGATGTCCGGCGGTTAGAGCACCCCATTGCCGAAAGTTTTTAATTTGGTCTAATGTAATGTGAGACGATCCAGTGAGATACAGCACTGCATAGAGAAGCATTGAACCATGACCGGCAGACAAAATAAAGCGATCTCGATCAGGCCAGTCTGGAGTTGTCGCATTAAATTTTAGATGATGCGAAAAGAGGACTGTCGCTACATCGGCAAATCCCATTGGCATTCCAGAATGTCCTGATTGTGCGGCCGCTACAGCATCAAGGGCTAGGGTGCGAATTGCCGCCGCTTTGAACCAATGTTCAGGGTCTTTTTGTCGCAAAGCCTTCAGATTCAATTCAATAGCTCCTCTCTCTTGATTCCCTTGATCGCGCTTCAATATCAACCGTAAATCGAATTTCAAGCAAATTAATGCACCACTCGATAAACTCAACGGACCGGTTATAGATATTTCAGCAAGGTGAATGGACGATGGAATTGATCCACGAATCGGAGTTCAGACCGGCTTTAGACATTATGGATTGACCTCTTCCGCCCGTTGATCATGCTTGGGTGGATGACCC
>JAPORU010000066.1 GCA_026710045.1 Aestuariivita sp.
AGACGGTGTCGATGTCAGCGTCGGTATAGCCGCAGAGGGTCGCAAAGCGCGGATCCAGGCTGATGTCCTTGAGGTTGTTGAGACCGGAGAACAGACTCACCTTGGAGAACATGCTCACGCCAGTGACCAAGACGAAACGGATATGCTCCGCGCTGTCCTTGATCATCCCGTAGAAGCCGCGCAGATACTCCCGGTTGGCCCGCGCCTGATCTGGATTCCTCAGAACATCCAGGATCGGCTTGTCATACTCGTCTACGAGAATCACCACCCGTTGACCTGTCCTCTGATGAAGGTGGTAGAGCAGACTTTGCAAACGTTCCGGGGCCGACCCTGCCGAACAAAGAGCCTGTAATCCGGCGGCATGTTCAATAAGGTCGAGTTGCGTGTTCAGGTTACGCTCAATGGCCTCCGGCCGGTCATACATTCCGCCAAAGCTCAGCCGCACCACCGGATGCACGACGGACCAGTCCCAGTGCGCATGGATGTCCAGCCCGTTGAACAACTCTTCGCGGCCCTCGAACAAGGCCTTGAGTGTGCTCACCAGCAGGCTCTTGCCAAACCGACGGGGCCGGGAGAGAAACCAGTAGTCGCCCTGCGCGATCAGATCCCGGATCAACGGGGTCTTGTCCACGTAATAGCTGTCCGTGCTTCGCAGTCGGTCGAAGTCCTGGATGCCGACGGGCAGGCGTTGACGGGTCATGGGTCCTATCCTTCACGGTCTGTCGACCCTTAAGGGAAATATTGGATCCATTGTATGTTCATTGATACCAAGGGGCAACAGGCAAAGATCGTTCTAACTGAATACAGGCGCTCTCAAAGTATATCATATTAAGCGGACTGCTTTAAAAGGCGCTAATAAATGTATTTGATTTTCTCTATTAGTCGCCCCTGTACGACTATATTTCACACATATGAAGAAAAATTGTGCATTGCAACACGCTAAAAAATAACAGGCACTAAAATACATTAGTGTCTCCTAAATTTAGGTTTCATGCAGTAGACCTGCCCCGATAGACCTGCCCTACATATCAAGTTTCCATAGAATACGTGACAACACGTACTTGTACACTTATTGAACGAGAGAGGCAAGAATGCTTTATTTGGTGATCGGAACTTAGAACAGTCCTGCTCCGCAATCATCGTCGGCAATTTTCTCCCAAAAACGAGCCAAACGCCTATTATCAAGGTACTGTCACCAATCCATGCTTATACCAGGCCAGATCTGTTAAGCGAGGCCCCTCCTTTCGCAATATCCGACTGGGCTCATCGCACTCCAATTGTATCAGAGTTTTTCACGGCGGGGATTTTATGTGTAACCGTGTATCGCCGATCATGTAATCTATCGATACTGTAGACGTACACATCAGGATCATTTCACCGGCTCGACCCGGATATCCAGCAGGTTGCGGGTATCGCGCCCGCAGACGATCGCGATCAAATGGATGGGTTCCTCGCGGTCGCGATACTTTTCAGCATAGCCCCGGTCCCGGATCTGGGCGAGTGCGGTGTCCAGTGCAGTCTCTGTCGCATCAGCGGTCTCCACCATCTTGAACTCGAAGAGAAACACCTGTCCACCGGTCAAGACTACCATGTCAGCCCGACCCCGGCTGGAGGCGTCCTCCGAGCGGACCTCCACACCGATGGCCCGGAAGGCCATATGCAGGAGACCCGTATACCAGGCTTCGTAACAGGTGAGATCTCCGGATGTGGACCACTGATACGGGATGCTGGCCAGATAGGCTCGGAGGGTCTCCGCGAAACCTTCGAAGTCATTCGCCTCGAGAAGTGTACAGATATCGCGGCCTTCACGACCGGCCTCAACCACCGTCTTGCCCAGGTATTGCAGCAATCCCCGGTTCAAGCTGATGCGCACCTCCTGGTTGGGATAGTCCAGCTTATAGAACGTGTCGAAGCCATCGCTGTTCTCGTCTATTATGGTCAGATAACCGGTCTGGAACAGCAGGGCCTCGACGTCGATTGCGTCGATTTCGAACTTTGAGATCAAGGACCGATCGACTGTCCGGTTCTCCAGTTCCTTCAAACTGACGGATGTCGTCTTCAGGGTCTCGAAGAGAAAGTCGGGGGACCCCGTCTCGAACCAGTGCGGCTTGAATTCCCGTTCATCGAACAACAACAGCACATCGAAGGGATTGTAGAGCCGCTCCTCTCCCCGCCAGCTGTAGCCGTTGTACCAGGTGCGGATCTCATTACGATCCAGACCCTCCAGCTCCGGGGCAAAGACGGTGTCGATGTCAGCGTCGGTATAGCCGCAGAGGGTCGCAAAGCGCGGATCCAGGCTGATGTCCTTGAGGTTGTTGAGACCGGAGAACAGACTCACCTTGGAGAACATGCTCACGCCAGTGACCAAGACGAAACGAATATGCTCCGCGCTGTCCTTGATGAGGCCGTAGAAGCCGCGCAGATACTCGCGGTTGGCCCACGCCTGATCCGGGTCCTTCAGAACATCCAGGATCGGCTTGTCGTACTCATCCACAAGAACCACAACCCGCTGTCCGGTTTTATGGTGGAGACGATCGAACAGGTCCAGTAAACGTTCCGGTGCTGTCGGATAGGGGGTCGCCTGTAACCCGGCATTGCGCTCGATCACGTCCAGCTGTGTCCGTAAGTTTCGCGCGATGTCCTCCGGTTCATTATACTTCCCGCCGAAGCTCAGCCGCAGCACCGGATGGGTGATCGACCAGTCCCAGTGCGCATGGATGTCTAGTCCCTCGAACAGATCTTCGCGTCCCTCGAACAACGCCTTGAGTGTGCTCACCAGCAAACTCTTGCCAAACCGGCGGGGGCGGGAGAGGAAGTAATGCCGCCCATCCTCCATAAGCCGTCGGATCAAAGGCGTCTTGTCCACGTAATAGAAGTCCTCACTCCGGATGGTCTCGAAGTCCTGGATGCCGATCGGCAAAGACTTGCGGGTCATAATCGTCCTCTCGGAAAATCTTCAATAAACAGTGATTTTCTCAATATCCCTGACCTCGGGTAGTGAGATAATGTGAGTCGAAATCACCCAATATTTGCAATGTTCCAACGAACCTACTTGATCCCGATGCTGGATTCAAAGATCGGACCAAAGTTGATAAGTCAAGACATTTCCATATTCCATCATCGGCATTCATCATGTCCAGAAACGCAATACGACACGGCGGTTATGTCTGAGTAACTCTATCTGAACATGCCGTCCAGAACGCGCGAGTGCTTGAACCAGATCATCGGACGTCTCGATCCGCTGTCCATTGAGTCCGAAAATAACATCACCTCTTTTAAGACCCACACGCGCCGCGATCCTCCCTACCTCAATGACAAGGACTCCCTCTGCCGAAAAGGGGAGTTGAAACTCCTCTATGCGCATCGGATTAATGCGTGCGACTTGTAGTCCCGGCAAGAGAGCCCGATTCCCGAGAGTGAAAACATCGCTAGGAGGCACATTGGGTGGCGTAATCATGACCACCTCAATGTCGTCCATTGCACGACCTCTCAAGCGCGTAATTCGGACATCATCACCGATCCCGGTAACTGACATTCGAAAGATCAACTCTGACGGAGAATTAACCTCCAAACCGTCAACATGTGTGATGACATCACCGATTTCAAAGCCTCTATCGGCAAACGGACTCGCAGGATGAATGTCGGAAATCAATAAACCTCTCGGAATTTCCATGCCCAGACTTTCTGCCAGATCTGAAGCGACAACCTGTCCAACGATACCGGCCCAGGGTCTCTCAAAGCGAACAGCACCACGCTCGGCCTGTTCAACAAACTGCGCAACCAGATTGGCCGGAATAGCAAAGCCAATTCCATTCGATCCACCCGAGCGTGATAAAATGGATGTATTTATGCCAATGAGCCGGCCAAAGATATCCACCAGGGCTCCCCCAGAATTTCCCGGGTTAATGGGCGCATCCGTTTGAATGAAATAGCCTCGAGAATTTCCAGCGGCCGAACTTGTACGTGCCAGACCCGAGACAATTCCAGAACTCACCGTTTGGCCGACACCAAACGGATTTCCGATCGCCAGAACCAACTCCCCAACTTCCACGCGATCACTGTCACGCAATTCAAGAAACGGCAGACCATCCCCGTCCTCCAACTGCAAAATCGCGAGATCACTTTCCTCATCCCCCAGCAGGACACGCGCTGAAAATTCACGTCGATCGCTCAGGACAACCCTGATATCCGTGGCACGACCCACCACATGATAATTTGAAACAACAATCCCACGTTCCGTCAAAATGACACCAGACCCGAGTGAATTTTGCACACGTGGGCGCGACTGACCAAAATTACGAAAAAAATCCGAAAAGAAAGGATCATCCTGAAACAAACTCGGGCGGCCCGGTCGAACGACCTTCGCATAGATATTCACGACCGCGGGCGCTGCTTCTCGGACAACCGGGGCAAAAGACAATGAGATTTCAGCAGGGCTCTCTGGAACCCGGTCTTGCGCATCGAGCGAGGTAAATGGAAGTGCGAGAACGAAAACGAGGCCAAAGATCCCTCGCACATTCACGCGACTCCTATGACCTCCTGCACACCTTGGAAGAAAGTGCCGAACAAAATCATTCACAGAGAAAAACCGTGACGAAATCCACCCTCAAAACAACCGTCAATCTGTTTTGACATGAACGCGCGCCATCTCACGAACGCTATCGATCAATCGGCGTCATTAAAAATTAATTATAGTGGCCGATACGGCGCGTACCATAACCCAACAAAAGCTACAAAGACCAACACTATTCACTAGTGTTCTCTTTCTCGACACGCTCTCTGTCAGCCGCTCCCTTCGCCTCCTTGTTGCGATCGACAAACTCGATAATCGCCATCGGGGCCATATCACCATAACGAAAACCAGCCTTCAATACCCGAACGTAGCCACCTTGACGCTCAGCGTAACGAGGGCCGAGTTCGTCAAAGAGTTTTCTGATATATTGATCCTGTTTCAGCTTGGCCACGGCCTGGCGACGCGCATGCAGATCTCCACGCTTGGCCAACGTAATCAATTTCTCAATAACAGGCCGCAATTCCTTAGCCTTGGGAAGCGTTGTCTTGATTTGCTCATGCTCAATGAGCGATCCCGCCATATTGGCAAAGAGAGCCTTCCGATGCTCATGAGTCCGGTTCAGCCGGCGATAGCCTCTTGCATGGCGCATTTCAAATTATCCTTACGTTACGGACAGATCACTCGCGAAACAAAACAGTGTTCACGAATAGAACAGAGGCACTCGTCTCCGACCTCCTCGACACGTTACGTCAGTGCCAAAGTGCTCGCGTCCACATCATCTGCAACAGATCGCCGAATGGACGATCAATAAACCTCATCATACCTTTTGGCAAGATCCTCAATATCCTCCGGTGGCCACTCCTCAAGATCCATACCAAGATGCAGTCCCATACCGGACAGAACTTCCTTGATTTCATTGAGCGACTTCCGCCCAAAATTCGGAGTACGCAACATCTCTGATTCAGTCTTTTGAATCAAATCTCCGATGTAGACGATGTTGTCATTCTTCAAGCAGTTCGCAGACCGCACACTCAATTCCAATTCATCCACTTTTTTCAACATAAGCGGATTAAAGTCGAGGTCATCATCATCCTCAACCTGCCCCGACGCCTCCGGTTCTTCAAAATTGACAAATGTCGACAATTGATCCTGTAAGATACGGGCTCCATAAGCGACCGCGTCGTCAGGTGTCAGAGAACCATCGGTCACGACCTTCAAAGTCAGCTTATCGTAATCCAATACCTGACCTTCCCGGGTCGGCTGTACATCGTAAGAAACTTTTGTGACCGGCGAAAAAATTGCGTCAATCGGAATCAATCCAATCGGAGAATTCTCGGACTTATTTTGCTCCGACGGAATATACCCTTTCCCAGTATTCACCATAAGTTCCATATTGATTTCAGCCCCATCATCAAGATGACAAATAACATGATCCTTATTCAATATCTCAATTCCGGCACTCTCGGAAATATCAGCCGCCGTCACAACTCCCGGTCCTCTCCCCGTCACAGACAGTCGCTTCGGTCCTTCGACACCCATGCTCAAACGAACACCTTTCAGATTCAGTACAATATCTGTGACATCTTCCCGAACACCGGTAATCGACGAAAACTCGTGCAAGACATTATCAATCTGAACACTCGTAATTGCGGCGCCTTGTAACGAAGACATCAAAACCCGCCGCAACGCATTACCAAGCGTCAAACCGAAGCCACGCTCAAGAGGTTCAACCGTAAGTGTTGCTTCTTGAGCTGGATTAGTGCCATATTTTGTTTCAAGTTCCGGCTTGATCAACTGCTGCCAATTTTTTTCGATCATGTATGGCCTCCATTCTTGCCTTGTCCCATGTCGAAGGATCAAGACTCCCGAGGTTAAATTTTTAACGATGAACTGGGTTCATACGCCTCCACGCAGGCCTTTAGACACGACGCCGTTTTGGGGGTCGACAGCCATTATGCGCTATAGGCGTGACATCACGGATTGATGTGATGATAAAGCCAACCGCAGCCAGTGCGCGCAGGGCCGACTCGCGCCCGGTACCGGGACCCTGAACCTCAACCTGCAACGTTGTCATGCCATGTTCTTGAGCTTTACGACCCGCATCTTCCGCCGCAAGTTGCGCTGCATAAGGCGTAGACTTGCGAGATCCCTTGAACCCCATTGTGCCCGCAGACGACCAGGCAATCGCATTTCCCTGCACATCTGAGATCAAAATTTTCGTATTGTTAAAACTCGAATTTACGTGCGCCACACCATCCGCAATGTTTTTCTTCACCTTTTTTCGAAGGCGTGTTGTTTCGCGTGCCATTGATCAGCCCCTATTTTTTCTTTCCAGCGATGGGTTTTGCAGGGCCCTTGCGCGTCCGTGCATTTGTATGCGTGCGCTGTCCACGCACAGGCAAATTCCGCCGATGACGCAGGCCGCGATAACACCCTAGATCCATCAGGCGCTTGATATTGATCTGAACCTCACGCCGCATATCGCCTTCAACAGAATAGTTCGCATCGATTTGTTCACGAATGGCCAGAATTTCAGAATCAGACAACTCATTTATGCGACGGGACGGATCAATATTCGTTGCTGAACAAATTGCGTTCGCCGAACTTTTTCCAATACCGGCAATATAGGTTAGTGCAATCGGTATCCTCTTTGCGGTTGGAATATTTACACCTGCAATACGTGCCACTCAGTTATTTCCTTCTTGTTGCGAACCCATAATGTCCAGGTTCTTTTTTCACAACGCTGCCAAGACCTTCCCGTTCTCAAAGCTGGAACAAAGGGCGAGCAGATCGCATCACTTAACCCCATCGGGTTCAATTTCAAGGACACGGTCCTGTATGTGCTTCAACAGATAGGGTCAACCCTTCACCTTCGCCATCCATTCCAGGAATTATACGACACGATCGAGACACAGCAACTCTCATAAAATACTGTGGACTCAACCATCATCGACGCAATGTTGTCCGTTTACGCTTCCGTTTCTTGTCACCACGATTACCACGCAGCTGGCTTTTCTCAATAAGACCTTCGTACTGATGCGCCAACAGATGACTCTGAATCTGCTGAATTGTGTCCATCGTTACGGACACAACAATCAAGATCGACGTGCCTCCAAAAAAGAAAGGAATACCAAGTTCCGCACGGGCAATTTCAGGGAGAACACAAACAAGTGCCATATATCCCGAACCAAGTACCAAAACACGGTTCACAACCTTTTCAAGGTAATCAGATGTCGGCTTCCCAGGTCTATGAGGTGAGATAAAGCCATTTTGCTTTTTGAGATTGTCCGCTACATCTTCGGGCTTGAACGACACATTCAAGGTGTAGAAATATGTAAAAAACACGATCATCGCGCCAAAGAAAAACAAGTAAAGCGGCTGTCCCGGTCCAAAGTAAGCCAAGATAGTCGACATAAGAGGCCCTGAACTTTCCCCGGAAAACGTCGAAACCGTTATCGGTAACAGCAGAAGAGATGACGCAAAAATCGCGGGAATCACGCCGGCCGGATTCACCTTTATCGGCAAATGGCTCGACCCACCTTCGTAAACCTTATTTCCTCTATGCTGACGCGGGTACTGAATAGGGATTTTGCGTAAACTTCGCTCCATAAAAACCACGAAGGTGATCGCCACAACGACCATGACAATGACCCCGACAATGAGAGCCGGGCTCAAGGCACCGGATCGACCGGACGCAAAAAACTGGGCGAGCGCCGCAGGGAGTTCAGCAATAATTCCGACAAAGATGATAAGCGAAATTCCGTTTCCAACACCTCGAGACGTGATCTGTTCTCCAAGCCACATCAAAAACATTGTTCCGCCGACCAACGTAATGACAACCGAGAGGCGAAAAAACAACCCCGGATCCGTCGCCAGATCTCCAGCTTCAAGCGAAATGGCAAGACCATAGGCTTGCACCGTGGCCAATGCAACGGTGCCGTAGCGGGTATACTGGTTGAGTTTCTTACGTCCCTGCTCCCCTTCTTTCTTCAAAGCTTCCATCGACGGGACCATAGCCGCCATTAACTGCACTATAATCGCTGCCGAAATATAAGGCATAATGCCAAGAGCAAAGATACCCATCCTCCCAAGCGCGCCACCGGTAAACATCGACACCATGCCGCCGATACCTTGGCCCGCCTGTTCCATGAATTCGCGCAAAGCAATACCGTCAATACCCGGAACCGGGATAAAGGTGCCGAGCCGGTAGACGATCAACAGCCCTAAAGCAAAGAAAATACGATTACGAAGATCAGTCGCTTTTCCCAGAGCGGCCCAGCTTGTATTCGCCGCCATTTGTTCCGCTGCTGATACCATAGGTTACTTTCTTTTCCAAAAACAACATCCAAGATAAATGCCGTTACGATCACAAGTCACTCTTGTAAGTCCTCATTCATAAAAATGTAGGAACATGACGATCAATCGACAAGATGTGCGTGCGCATTTAATCGCCTTTTTGCTTGCCAATGAGCGTTAAGGAGCCACCATTTTTTTCAACCCTATTGATCGCGGACTTTGAAGCACCGGTTACTTCAATCATGAGCTTAGAGGTCAGGTCTCCTTTAGCCAAAATGCGAACGCCATCGCGCTTGCGCCGAACCAAACCACACTCCAAGAGCGTATCTTCCGAAATACGTTTTGTAGAACTCAATTTTTTTGCATCAATGAACTTTTGAATTAATCCTAAATTAACAACGGCGTAGGATTTACGATTTGGTTTGGTGAAACCCCGCTTTGGGAGGCGCTGATACAACGGCATCTGCCCACCTTCATAACCGTTTATGGTAACTCCGGACCGCGACTTTTGCCCCTTCATACCTCGTCCGGCTGTCTTCCCCTTTCCCGAACCCGGGCCGCGACCAACCCTCTTGGCTCTCTTGATAGCTCCGGGATTATCCGACAATTCATGAAGTTTCATTCCACTCTTCCTTCACCAATCCCAGCAACCGTTACTGTCCCGGGCTCGAAACATAACTGCGGTCTCCGTCGCAAACCCGTCATTTGCGTTCTTCTATAATTTTAACCAAATGCGGAACAGAATTTACCATGCCGCGAATAGATGGAGTATCTTCAAGTTCACGGGTCTTGTGCATCTTGTTTAAGCCCAGACCAATAAGCGTCCGTCGTTGCCTTTCGGGACGACGAATGGGAGAACCGATCTGCTTTACAACGATTGTCTTTGCCATGATGAACTCCGGTTAATCCTTCGCAGCCTCAGTCTTTTGTGCGTCAACATTTGTCGGCGCCGTAACACCATCCACGTTCTCCAAATCCACTCTCTCATCTGTGGTGACTGACACGCCGCCGGAACTTTGATCAACCGATAGGACGCTTTCCTGCTCCGATGTTGCCAACACCGTATCGGACTCAAACTCCTCTTCCGTCATTACCACCGCCTTTGAATCAGAAACCAACTCGGGAACAGGATTCAACCGGGTCTTATCCAGAGCCTCATCGGCACCTGACATTTGATCACGATTGTCAACAGCCTCTTGCGATGTAGCGTCAGCATCAACTTTTCCCGATGAACTCTGGGTTCGTTTGGGAAGGATATTCGCAACCGTCTTTCCACGTCTCATTGCAACATTACGAGGAGATTGCTCCTTTCCCAAACCCTCCATCGTTGCACGGATCATGTTATACGGATTTTGGGATCCAACCGATTTTGCCACAACATCTTTAACGCCGAGCATCTCAAATACCGCCCTCATCGGACCGCCGGCGATAATTCCCGTCCCTTCAGGTGCCGTACGCATCACGACTTTCCCCGCACCATGACGTCCCTGGATATCATGATGCAAAGTTCGACCTTCCCGCAGTGGAACACGAACAACGCAACGTTTTGCCTGTTCTGTCGCTTTACGAATAGCTTCGGGAACCTCTTTCGCCTTGCCTTTTCCAAATCCTACACGACCTCTTTGATCACCAACGACCACAAGTGCCGCAAAACCGAAACGTTTCCCACCCTTAACAGTCTTTGATACGCGATTGATCGCTACGAGGCGATCACCAAACTCCGGTGTATCATCGCGATCACGACGTACTCTACGCCCTCGTTCTGCCATTCATTCAGTTCCCTTCATCAAAACACGAACGTGCATTCGATTCCCTTGCGGTGAACCCAAACGCTCCGATCACCAAGACCGTCCATGACGACCCACGTAGACACGTAGAGCTTAACATAAACACACCATCACCCAACTCTTGACGCTTCAAGCGCATCCTGTCTTCTCCGAGCCGTTATACAATCTCATATTTGTAATCCATTCTCTCGAGCTGCCTCCGCGAGAGCCTTCACCTGACCGTGAAACAAAAAACCTCCACGGTCAAAATATGCCCGTTCAATGCCCGCTTCCTTTGCCCGCTCGGCTATTTTTAACCCAACTTTTCGTGCAATCTCGACATTATTCTTACCATTTATTCCCAAATCTTTTTCAAGAGAAGAGGCCGACGCCAACGTTATGCCTTGCTTATCGTCAATGATCTGCACCGATATATTCTTATTGGAACGATGCACGCTCAGACGTAAATGACCCGCATTGACAGCACGGAGTTTATTCCGAACACGCTGACGACGATTCAAAAACAGTGTTCGCTTAAGATTCACTCTGTTCATGATCCTTACTTCTTCTTTCCTTCCTTGCGGAACACATACTCATCCTTATAACGAATACCCTTTCCCTTGTACGGTTCTGGCATACGCCATTTCCGAATATGCGCTGCGACCTCACCCACTCTTTGTTGATCCGTACCTTCCACGACAATTTGTGTCTGGCTCGGGACCGAAATTGTTACCCCTTCTGGTGGCTCAAAATCAACGTCATGAGAATATCCAAGACTGAGTCTGAGACCGTTTCCTTGCATCTGGGCACGGTATCCGACTCCCGAAAGTTCCAGTTCCTTCCGGAACCCTTCGGTAACACCAACAACGCAATTGTGAACTTGAGTGCGCGACATACCCCACTGCTGACGTGCGCGTTTTGACCTCCCGCGCATTCCAATCGTAACCACGCGATCATCAATGGAGATCGATATATCGTCTGTGGCAGTGAAATTTCGCATCCCCTTCGGTCCCTTCACCTCGATGGTCTGACCGGACACATCAGCGGTCACTCCACCGGGCAGGACAACGGGCTTCTTACCTATTCGGGACATCAACACTTCCTCTTAGAAAACCGTACAGAGTACTTCACCGCCGACATTCGCTTCGCGCGCCCGGGCATCAGACATCACGCCCTTGGACGTAGAAACAATCGATACACCTAATCCCTGTCGAACCGACGGCAATGAATCAACACTGACATAGACCCGACGACCGGGCTTCGAGATACGTTTCAATTCTCGAATAACTGGTGATCCCTCGAAGTACTTTAACTGAATCTCGATGGCTGGGTGGCCGCCGACATCGGTTGTATCGTCAAAGCCTCGTATATATCCTTCCTCCGCCATTACCTCCAAAACACGCTTGCGCAGTTTTGATGCCGGCGTCAAAACCACCGATTTTCCACGCATCTGGCTATTACGAATCCGGGTCAACATATCTCCGATTGGATCATTCATCCTCTAGACTCCCTACCAACTCGACTTAACCAAGCCAGGAATTTGCCCCGCCGAACCCAACTCCCGCAGCGCAATCCGGCTCACCTTTATCTTACGGTAATATCCATGAGAGCGTCCCGTTAACTGGCACCTATTGTGCAACCGTGTTGGCGAACTGTCACGCGGAAGCTTAGCCAATTTGAGAGACGCCTTGACCCGATCCTCCATGGGAGTTTCCCGGTCACTAATCTGCTTCTTGAGCTCGTCCCGTTGTGCTGCAAACTTCTCCACCAAACGCCGTCGTTTTTTGTCGCGCTCGATCATGGATTTTTTTGCCATATCTTTTCCCTTTTTCCTATCTCGTGAACGGCAAGTTGAACGCCTTGAGCAAAGCCTTCGCCTCTCTATCCGTATTGGCTGTGGTCACAATGGCAATATCAAGACCCCAGATCTCATCGACCTTGTCAAAATCTATCTCGGGGAAAACAATATGCTCTTTCATCCCCATGGCATAGTTTCCATAACCATCAAAACTCTTGTCAGACAGACCGCGAAAATCGCGCACGCGTGGAAGCGCGATCGTAATCAGCCGATCCAAGAATTCGTACATTTTATTCCCACGCAGCGTCACCTTCGTTCCCAGCGGCATATTTTCGCGCACACGAAACCCTGCAATCGACTTCTTGGCGCGTGTCAAGACAGCCTTCTGCCCAGCGATCAATGTAAGATCATCTTGAGCTGACCGTGCCTTTTTGCTGTCCTTTACCGCTTCATCTCCACAACCTATGTTCAACACGATCTTTGATAAGGCAGGCACCTGCATCGCATTCTTATAGCCGAACTCTTTCATTAAGCTGGCATGAATCAACTTTCGATACTGCTGTTTAAGACGCGGTATATACGGTGCTGAATCCGGCATCAGATCTCGTCTCCTGTCGTCTTGGCATAACGGACCTTCTTCCCGTCTCTCATACGGAACCCGACGCGCGTCGCGACATCGTTCTTGTCAAGCACTGCGAGATTCGACATGTCAATCGGCATCGGTTTCGGAAAGAGACCTCCCTGCGACTGCTGCGATTGTTTGGTATGCTTGATCGCTACATTCACGGAGTCCACAGTGGCCCGTTTCGTCTTCGTGTTCACGGACACAATTTCACCAGATTTTCCTTTATCCTTACCGGCAAGAACGATGACCCTATCACCTGTTTTAAGTTTGGCCGCCATCTAGAGCACCTCCGGGGCCAAGGAGATAATTTTCATAAAGTTCTTACCACGCAATTCGCGCACAACAGGGCCAAAGATACGGGTGCCCACCGGTTCATTACTGTTATTTATGATGACCGCTGCGTTGCGATCAAACCGGATCGCAGTTCCATCGTTGCGCCGCACTTCCTTCGCCGTGCGAACAACGACAGCACGTCGAACATCACCCTTCTTGACGCGTCCTCTCGGAATGGCCTCCTTGACCGAGACCACAATCACATCACCGACCGAAGCATATTTCCGCTTCGAACCCCCGAGGACCTTAATGCACTGGATGCGGCGTGCGCCCGAATTGTCAGCAACATCCAAATTTGTCTGCATCTGGATCATTTTGCTTCTCCCGACCTATGGAGGGATGCTCCGGCCTCTCCCCCAGGGTTTCGATCAAAACGAGGTGTGGCGAACCTTTAAGCTACAACCACCTCCCAGCGCTTTGTCTTTGATTTTGGCGCACATTCCTGAATGCGAACCGTATCACCAATTTTAAAATTATTATGTGCGTCATGTGCCCGATATTTTTTTGATTTCCGCACCGTTTTCTTAAGAACCGGGTGTGTAAAACGCCGCTCAACCAGTACAGTGACCGTCTGCTGGTTCGAATCCGACGTCACGACACCTTGCAGTATGCGTTTTGGCATTCTATGTCTCCCCCTCCAATGCCTGACGGCTCACTTTTTCCTTGATGATCGTCTTCACACGCGCCACATCTCTGCGAACCTCACGCATCCGCGCCGGCGATTCCAATTCTTCGTTCGCTCTCTGGAAGCGCAGATTAAACGCCTCTTTCTTGAGTTTCAGCAACTCATCCTGAAGCTGGTCCAGCGTCTTGTCACGCAATTCCGATGCATTCATGTTCACGTGCCCTCATCAACATCACTGGTTGGCCCCTGATGGCGGGTTACCGAATAGCCAGTGGAGACTGTTTAAGCGAGCCCATATAGAAGACCGTACGGGATAAGGCAACCCCTATTTCAAAAATTGTGAGACAGAAAATCCGACATGATTTTCAGTGAGCGAGAAATAGCGTCCATCCATTCCGGCTTGATTTCATACCACTGCGCATCCGACAATCCGCCCTATCGCGCCTACCACACGTTGTCGTTCGGACGACACGCTCCCTCCACTTTAGTGCAGTGTGACAATCGCCTCACCATCACATTTGGTCTCGGCTACAGAGGCACATCAATCAATGCGTCCTTGGACATTTTCCCAGTCCCCCTATTTTGGTATAAAGCAAACTGGCCAAATAACACAGATATTCCTAAAAGGCATTTTTGTTTGGGCTATGAGAACCCCCCTATGCAGACATATTTCATTTCAAGATAGTCATCGCATCCGTACTTCGAGCCTTCGCGCCCGGTTCCCGATTGCTTGATGCCTCCAAATGGAGCTACTTCAGTGGATATAAGACCTGTGTTCACACCCACCATCCCGTATTCCAAGGCCTCAGCGACCTTCCAGACCTGGGCAAGGTCATTGGCATAGAAGTAAGATGCCAACCCGAAGATCGTGTCGTTAGCTTGTTCAATTACATCCTCAACGGTTTCAAATTTGAACAAGGGCGCGACGGGCCCAAAGGTTTCATCGGAAGCGATCAGCATCTCCCGTGTGACGTTCGTAAGGATTGTGGGTTGGAAGAACGTGCCATCCAGTTCATGCCGCTCGCCTCCGGTTAAAACGGCTGCGCCTTTGGCTTTAGCGTCCGCAATATGCTCTTCGACCTTTGCAACCGCATCCGCACTTATCAATGGGCCGGTTGTCACACCGTCAGTAAAACCATCGCCCACGTTCATTTTTCCTACTGCTACCTTTAACTTTTGAGCGAAGGCATCATAGACACCAGCTTGCACATAGATGCGATTTGCACAGACACAGGTCTGACCGTTGTTGCGGTATTTGGAGATCATCGCCCCCTCAACGGCGGCGTCGAGATTGGCATCGTTGAAAACTATGAAGGGGGCGTTTCCACCAAGCTCCATGGAGGTCTTCATGATCTGGTCTGCCGATTGCTTCATAAGAAGGCGTCCGACCTCGGTGGAACCCGTGAACGTCAGCTTGCGGACTTTATCGTTTTCGCAGAATTCCTTGCCGATTACCGAAGAACGTTTGGATGTGATGACTGAAAGCAGGCCTTTAGGTATACCCGCTTGTTCCGCCAAATAGGCCATTGCAAGTGCTGAAAACGGTGACCCTTGCGGATCATGATACCGGAAACCCGTTTGCGGTTCTGAACATCCGTGACAACAAAGATGAGATCGCCGCCACCCAAGAACTTCTCCAGCGCTGTGATATTGCGGGAAAAATCATCACGGTGGACGCGCTCCATACCACCCGAAAAACAGCGTCCATCATCTTACAGACCGCCGACTATCTCTTTACCATAAAAGAAAACACACCCCGGACGTTTGATATGTTCGAAAGCATCGATTGGGATACAACGGCAACGACACACTTTATGGATAACGATGAACGCCTCGAACAACGATCGATCGCAATTTTCACGCCGCCCGTCGGTTTAATCAATTATCCTGGCATCCAGCAGATCGCACGAATCACACACTACAGCGAGCCCTTGAGGATAGGCCCTGATGTTTCACCTAAATGTCCATCCACACGCAGCAAAATAACGTATATCATCACCTCACTTGACGCCGACACCACATTACCGGAAGATCTCCTCCGCTCAAACTACAGACACTGGATTATCGCGCACCGCAATCATCGACAGGGCATGACGCAGCAATACCAGGATGCGTTTCAAACACAGGGCGATAGTGACTCGTCACACCGAACCTATTTGACCCATCGGACCCTTGCCGTAGTGATGACCACTCGACAACGAAACGAAAATTCTAAGGACATGCGACACTGCCTGGAAAACTGAAAACAGAGCGCCTACGAAACCCACATCGAGGCGTAACGCTCCTGCGTATCTTTCTGTCCAGTAAACCGTCCCTAGTGTACACACCGTCGTGAGGTTCCAACATGCCGCCCAATATAATATATGGACAGGCCTCAAAAGGCTGAATCACCGGACACCAACTTTGGGCGCTCTTCACACAATACTATTGCAGACAGACACCGATACCGAAACAATCAGCCTCAAATGCTCATAGCCGCACAGTCACTCCACCTATGATATTATATGATATTTTCAGAGCGAGATCATTTATGATTTTGTTGCCCAAATAAGTGACAGCGGCTAAATGACAACATTGTCCATGGCTTACAGGGGGAGCATGTACTCCCCCGCAAAGACTGCAAGCCTTACGACTTTCCCATTTGAGCCGGTTCTGTCGAGATTGGTTCAGCTTCAGCCGGCATTTCCATCTTCTTTTCGCAAGCTGCTACAAAGACCATTAGGCCAACCACCGCAATAAGTTTGATGCTCTTCGACATCTGTGTCTCCTGATTAGATATTGCCCGAACGAACAAGCTGTCCGAACGCAATTTTTCCCTACATACTTCAAGGTCTATAGTCAACCTTAATCGTAGCAATTAGTCGATATAACCTACAAAGGACAAGTGCAAGCGATTTGAATTCATTCCGGCAACCCACTACCCCCAATCTTACTGTTGGCACATCCTTCATAAACCGTAGATTGAATCCAGCGATCGAGGTCGATCCATCCAACCAAAATCGAAAAACGGCTCGGACACCATAAGAAACCTGCCGCTTACACAAGCGGAATACAATCGCTTGAAAAATGATAGGACGGGAGGAAATCGAACTGTGAGAACAATGAGATTTACCCCAAGACATGACATCCACGTTATCGACGATCGACGCGCCGATCACGCTGGCAGATCTCTACCCTATTCTGATATGGATGATAACGGACTCCCCGCTCACGTATTGTGTCTGCCTGTTGTGTGGCTCAATAACAGAGAAACGCACTCCGGAACGGACCAATCATCCATCACGACTTGAAGATATCCTCGATCTCGGTCGCGTGGACCAGCGCCTCAAGCCAGCGATCCACCTTGTCGGACGAGGCCTGGCGCACGGTCGTCGCGATCTCCGGGGGCACCGCACCATACTTGATCTGCGCGATGTCGAGAAACGCCTCCACTTTCCCCACCGCACGGCCTTCTTCGCGGCCTTCTTCGCGGCCTTCTTCGCGGCCTTTTGTCACGCCTTCTGTGAGGACTTCCTCGTAGAATGATCCCATGATGGCCTCCATTCGTTCGGGTTTGGCGATCCGGAGCGCCGCCTCCAGAAGAGCCCGCGGCGGTTGCACCACCCGCAGTATATATCCGTAACATACCGCTTCCAAGTCGGAATTATCCTCCAGAAGCGCAAAGATCTCCGTATAGCGCGTCATCTCCGCCTGCGCCGCCTTCGCCTGTGAGAGATACAACGCCAGAAACAGGGCCCGC
>JAPORU010000117.1 GCA_026710045.1 Aestuariivita sp.
CAGCAGGCGTTTGACGATCCGCCGCGCCTCCGTCTCAACCGCTGTGGGGAGCGTCCTGAAATTGAGTGTCGCCGGGTGTGTCATCAACGCGTCCACGCGCGGACACAACAACGGCCAATCGCCTTGATCCATGGGAAAGTGACGTCCGAGGTTCAACAGCGTCTTCGGACGGACCTTATCGCCCTCCCGCCGGCTCTCGACCAGACGGTGGGAAAAATAGGACTCCCCGCTCGCCGTGGTGCGTGTTCGGATCTTGCGAATAAACATGCGCCCAGCCTACCGCAGGGCGGGGCGTGGTGCAAGAGGCAGACATCACTTTATGTCTCTACATTGAAGAATTACACACCCGTAAACATCTAATATACTGATTTTAAAACATAAAAAATTCCATCCGATCGCAAAAATCCTCGAATTTTGTCATTTTTTGAGAAATTTTGTTAAAGATGGGCAAAGTATAATTGCATTGTTCTGCTTTTTCGATTTCAAGTTTAAGATGTCCTAGAAAACAGTCGCTATCCCAATATATGATTTCTGATTTCATCGATTAGCCATAATTCCACGAACATCCGCTACAGACGGCAATTCATGATCTTCGGGCAATATTTCAATATGGGGCTTATACCCTTAATAAAATAGAATGAAATTCCATGAGAAAAGATGTTCCAGTAAGAAAAAAGGGCGATCCGAAGACCGCCCCGCGTGTCAATTCTTTATCTATTTTGTCCCGCGAAAATAGATAATGTCTGCACCATTTACGCGATACGCGGATGTATCAAAGGGTGACTTGTTTAATGTAAGACCTTGTCCGTTAATGGTAAGGCTTGGCATAGTAACGTCATTGATTCCAATGTTGGAAACATTGTTAAACTGACTCATGATATCGTCATTACGATGTGCTACGATAATATCGCGGTCTCCGTCACGGTTGCCTTTTAGGTCAAAGGTATCCTTGTAGTCCCAACCGCGGCAATCCGGGTATTTTGAATTATTGCATCCTCCGATCATGACATCGGAACCCGGCCCCCCTTGAAAATAATCCGCCCCTAATCCGCCAATCAGCCAATCGTCACCCGGCCCCCCATATAGGCGATCGTCACCTAGGTAGCCGTTCAAGTAGTCGTTGCCTTTACCGCCCCAGATTTCGTCATTGCCGAAGCTGCCGTCAATCGTATCGTCGCCAAGATTACCCCAGATCTTGTCATTGCCATGACTGCCGTCAATCGTATCGTTGCCTTTGTCACCCCAGATCTTGTCATTGCCCCAGCTGCCCCAGATTGTATCGTCGCCAAGGCCGCCCCAGATCCGATCGTTATCGCCGCCGCCGTCAATCGTATCGTCGCCAAGGCCGCCCCAGATCCGATCGTTATCGCCGCCGCCGTCAATCGTATCGTCGCCAAGGCCGCCCCAGATCCGATCGTTATCGCCGCCGCCGTCAATCGTATCGTCGCCAAGGCCGCCCCAGATCCGATCGTTATCGCCGCCGCCGTCAATCGTATCGTCGCCAAGGCCGCCCCAGATCCGATCGTTATCGCCGCCGCCGTCAATCGTATCGTCGCCAAGGCCGCCCCAGATCTTGTCAATGCCCCAGCTGCCGTCAATTATATCGTTGCCGTCGCCGCCCCGGATTTCGTCATTGCCCCAGCTGCCGTCAATCGTATCGTTGCCTGCTTGACCCCAGATCGTGTCGTTACCCCAACTACCGTCTATCGTGTCGTTGCCAAGGCCGCCCCAGATCCGATCGTTACCGCGGCCGCCGTCTATCGTGTCGTTACCTTCGCGACCCCGGATCTTGTCATTGTCCCAGCCGCCGTTGATTTTGTCATTCTCCGCCGTGCCTTCGGTGGTTTCTTCGGTGGTTTCTTCGGTGGTTTCTTCGGTGGTTTCTTCGGTGGTTTCTTCGGAGCTCTGCAACTCCTTAGAATCTGCGGCTCTCCAGCAAGTCAAATATTTGAAATAGTCTTCAATCTCATAACTAGATTTATAAACTTCCCATTCCGCCTGGCAGATCCTTTCCCTTGCATCGGCAAGAGTTGCCGTGACCGCAATAAAGAAGGCGGCGAGTATCGAGAATACACTTCTAGTTAGTGGGGGGGGGGTAAAGCGTTTCATGATGGTTCCTTTCCTAGTTGTGCAGCGGTGAAAAAAAAAGACCTGCACGCGGGTACAAGCCGCAAACTATCATAAAGTTTGGAAACGTGGCAACCCACAAACGATCAGTTGGCTTGACGCCGCATAAACGCCGGAATCTCAATCTCATCATGCGCATGTTCATCGCCGGGACCACGCAGACTGTTGGGCGATACGTGCGGAGGTCCAAAATTCTGTCCGTCCGGCTGCGGGTGTCCACCACCGGGAATTTCCGAAGGTTGACCCCTCATGCGATTAATCAATGCATTGAGCCCGAACGCACGTTTTTCCGCTGATTTGGCGGCCGGGAATGGCGCGGGAACATGCGGGCGCATGACCGAGGGTGCGGCGTGCGGCTCGCGCGGTACCGGGAATGTCTCGGGCGGCCGACGCGGAGTGGTCGGATAATCAGGAACGGAGGGCTGCACAGGCCGGGACGGTTGATCCGACGCCGTGTCTGCACCAAACGGACTGGGGTGAGAGACAGGATGAGCCGACACCGGAGCCGTCGGTTCATTCAGTTCCGCTTCGGGAGACGGCGACATGTCCACTGCATCGACGGACTGCCGATCGTCCGGCAAATCGAGGAAGGTACCCTCACCGACAGGCTGGTCATCTGTGGACGCCGCGTCAAACACACGTTCGTCATGGAACGGCGTCGCATACTCATGGGCGTAGGCGATACCTGTCGCTACAACACAGACCCGAAGAACACCCTGCATCGTCTCATCAAGCGTTGATCCAACGACAATGTTCGCGTGGTCATCCACCTCCTTGCGAATTCGGTTTGCCGCTTCGTCGAACTCAAACAGCGTAATATCGCTGTCTCCCGTAATATTGATCAGAACGCCTTTCGCTCCCTGCAAGGAGATTTCATCCAACAAGGGATTGGCAATCGCTCTCTCAGCCGCCTGGACCGCACGGCTTTCACCCTCGGCTTCGCCCGTTCCCATCATGGCCTTGCCCATTTCATCCATGACAGAACGCACATCGGCAAAGTCAAGATTCATCTTTCCGGGACGCACCATCAAATCTGTGACACCTTTTACACCTTGGTAGAGGACATCATCCGCAAGTGAAAACGCTTCCGTAAAGGTCGTATTTTCGTTCGCAACGCGAAAGAGATTCTGGTTCGGAATGATGATGATCGTATCAACAACCTTTTGCAACGAATCAATACCGTCCTCAGCCTGCGCCATCCTCCGTTTGCCTTCAAAGGCAAACGGCTTGGTTACAACACCAACGGTCAATACACCAAGCTCCCGCGCGGCCTGCGCAATGATGGGCGCCGCGCCCGTCCCCGTACCACCACCCATCCCGGCTGTAATGAAGCACATATGACTACCGGAAATCTGCTCCACGATCTGCTCCAAGCTTTCTTCAGCGGCCGCCGCACCAACCGAAGCCATGGCGCCCGCGCCTAAACCCTCTGTGACGCCAACACCTAACTGAATTTTCGTCGGCGCAAGAGACTGCTGCAGCGCCTGCGCGTCGGTGTTTGCCGACACGAACTCAACACCCTCCAAACCCTTTTCAATCATGTTGTTGACCGCGTTGCCGCCGGCTCCACCGACACCAAAAACCGTAATCCGCGGCTTGAGATCGGGTTGACTCGAAACAGAGAGATTTATTGTCATGAGCTCAAACTGCCTATGTTACGGATCAAGAAATTATGAGAGCATATAGTACTGTACAATATACCATTAACATATCAATTGTGGTTCGTCACTAGGAAATATACAAATTGTCGTCAATTATCTCATAAGTTGTGTTATACGTTCACATGATTACCCTTTTTTGCGGTTCAGTCCCTTACCAGACCACGAAACACGGGATAGGATTGTCGCGACGGCGACCACAAACGAATCATGGAACATCCATTAGGATGGAGACATCGCGCAATACGACAACGGTGAGTCCGCACGGACACCCGAACACAATGACCCGGTGACGGCGGCACAGTCTGAAAACCGCGGTGTGCTTTAATCAAGATCACGACGTCCTCATCCGCTCAGGACGGGAGGACTGTATCTGCTCGTTCATAGTCTGCTCAAGAATTGTGGCTACGCCATCTTATCTGTGTTCAAGTATAACACAATCACGGGCAACAGATCAACCCATTATTCTCACTCTCTTTTCAACACCCGGTCAAGTGAGCAACAACCCCTGAACACCCTGCAGCACAAAGGTCCAGCGACCTCTCCGATCACACGCGCAGTACGTATCGACGCCAGGCCTTGGATAACAAAGTCAGCGGCCCAGCCGATGTCATTTGCCGCACCGTCCCTACCACTCGGTGACCATCTCCCTTACCAGTTGTCACGGAACCATCGAACCGCACGCTTGAGACTCCGACGCGGATAACGATCCGCCGGTACATTGAAATCCCACCATTCATCCTGCGGACAGGCCGCAAACAAACTCAACCCCACAACCGCCGAGAAATTCGGACCCGTAACCGCTTGAGGCAAGCCATGAATGCGCAAGGGGCGCCCCAATCGTACCTGCTGTCGCAAGATACGACCAGCCAATAGGTCCAGACCGGGAGTTTGGCTACCACCACCTGTCAAGACGATCTGTTTACTCGGCAAATGTTCAAAACCGGCCGCATCAAGTTTGGCACGCACATGCTCCAGAATCTCTTCAACTCTTGGGCGCATGATACCAATCAACTCAGAGCGGGACGCGGAACGGCGTTCATAATCCCATTCGCCTTCAGAACCGGTCAGATCAATCGTTTCTCGATCGTCGCTGGTGACAGCGTGCACACCACCATGAACAGCCTTTATTCTTTCTGCCTTCGCGGTCGATATACCAAACCCCGCAGAAATATCATCGGTTATGTTGTCGCCACCAATGCCGACACAATCCACATAAATCATATGTTTCTTCATAAAAATAGACAATCCCGTCGTGCCGCCGCCAAGATCAATGCACGCCGAACCAAGTTCAAGTTCATCTTCAACCAATGAGGAAAGACCGGCAACATACGCAGACGACGCGAGCCCGGCCACTTCAAGGTCACATCGATTAATACACTGGATTAAATTCTGCACACGCCGAGGGTCGACCGTCAGCATGTGCATGTCAGCCGACAAAGTATGTCCGATTTGTCCACGTGGATCCCTTAACCCCGATCGATGGTCAAGCATAAAGTTCACAGGTTGGGCATGCAAAACTTCCTGCAGTTCCGTATCTGCGGGTAAATTGCACGATGCCAGCACCCGCGCAATATCATATTCGGAAACCGCCTGGCCCTCGATTTCAACACTTCCACTCAATCCGAACGAATTCTGACTACCACCGGAGAAACTCGCGATCACATGATCCACACGTGTACCCGCCATTTTTTGTGCTTGTTGCAAGGCGGATCGAATAGCGTATTCTGCGTCGTACATTCCAGTAATCTCACCGCGTTCAATCCCGCGTGATGCAATGGTTGATGCACCGATAACGCGGAAGTCCGCATGACCTTGCAAAGAATTGAATTCGCTGCCTTCACCCGACATCCCCACTCTTTCAAATTGCAAAACCAGACATGCAATTTTCGACGTTCCGACATCCAGTATCGCCAGAACACCACGTTGCAAGGCCTGCATCCGCAATTGCCGCATAGCCCTTTGGGCATCAATGAGGTCACGCATTCGACTCTCTCAGCAAGATCTATTGTTCAACTTCGTTAATTTCGCGAATATGCCACAATTCCTCTCGGGCCTGTTTCGACATCCGCAAGGTTGGTCGCGATGAGATACGCATATCAATGACGGATATGTCACGCTGCAACATATTGTCCGCCTCACTTAACGCAAGAACGCGTTCAAAGGCTTGAAGAGGCGAATCAGATGGCAATAAAATACGCTGCTGACGATCAAGAACAACATCCCATCGCCGTTCCCCGACCCGGACAAGCCCACGAATTCTGTGAGCCAGATGTGCTGCGGATGCGTAAATTGTCAACGCCTCATCAATATGCTCATCAGCCTTCTCGCCCGCAACCAGTGGCAAGTCCGGCCGTTCGGTACGCGAATTCAGAAAGGCTATTGCAACACCGGATTCATCCAGAAGCCGAAGCGATTCGGACGTACGCCACACCACAACCGGTACTCTCTCGTTCACATTGACCTGCAAAATTCCACCAGGACGAATGCGCACACTGGCATCCTTGACCGCATCCAGCCCCACGATGGTGGCACGAATGTTCTCCAGGTCCAGATCAAAGGAACTCATGGGTAGGTCAATCGGCAAAATCTCACGGATATCGTGATCAACATCGTCACTTGCACCGTCGACCGACACGAGCTTGACCATAAATTCTGGGCTTTGCTCAATCGAATGACGTAAATCCATTAAGGAATGCTTGACGGTAACCCAGCGCGTCTCCTCAAACAGAAAGAACACGGATACACCGATCAGGAGCATGGTTGGGATAAATACTCTCCATGTCATGCGCACCGCCGGAGTTAGCATCCAACGCTGCAACCGATAATTCCACACAGATGGGACCCGATGAGACACTGTATCGATATTCTTCAACGGTCGCACGATGCATCCTCAACAATCCAACGGCAGAGGGCGGCCAAATCCCAGCCACAATATTCAGCTTGCTCAGGAACCAGAGACGTTGGAGTCATGCCGGGTTGCGTATTTGTCTCCAGCAAGACCAAACCATCGAGTCCCAGACCCTCGTTCCATCGAAAATCCGTGCGGGAAATGCCACGACACTGAAGAACCTCATGTGCCAAGAGGGCGTGATGAAGACAGGCATCATAAATCTCGGTTGGAATTTCAGCCGGTACAATATGCTGTGAACCTCCCGGTACATACTTGGACGAATAATCATACCAATTCTGTGTCCGAATTTCGGTCACGGATAGCGCTTTCGCTCCCACAACCGCCGTCGTCAATTCGCGTCCCGGAACATACTCTTCGATCATCATGACATCGGGTAGGGCGGCAACATACTCCGTAGTTATATCCGACTCGTCATTGACGATCATTACGCCGATACTTGATCCTTCATTATTCGGCTTGAGAACATAAGGCGGCGTCGCGGTCAAACCCTGTGCGATCGCATCTCGAGAAACAATTTTGCTCTCCACGATTGGCAAACCTGCCGAACCATAGATCGATTTTGAAACATGCTTGTCCATTGCGAGCGCGGACGACAGCACGCCCGAATGTGTATAGGGGATTTTCATATATTCGAGGATACCTTGCACGCATCCATCCTCTCCCCATCGACCATGCAACCCGTTAAATGCGATACAATCACCCTCCGCCCGAAGTCTGTGAACCAGATCAGGACCGGCATCAATGTCCACAACCGTATACCCCGCACGCCGCAAGGCGGCTCCGCACTCTCTACCTGTCGATAAGGAGATCGCGCGCTCTGCAGAGCATCCACCCATGAGCATGACAATCTTGGGGATGCTTTCTCTTGCTGACCCCACTCTGTGCCTCAATTGTCTTGAGCCTCTTTTTTCGGGCTCAATATATCCGGTTTTACCGTGTTTTTTTATCTGTGACAGAACATCCCATAATGCGATGTCAATTCTGCCCTACTCTCAGTATTTCCCATTCCAGCATAATTCCCGTCACATCGCAAACTTTTTTTCGTACATCCTCTCCTAAACATTCCAAATCATATGCAGTCGCTGTTCCTGTATTGATCAGAAAGTTGGGATGCAACGGACTTATTTGTGCTCCTCCTCGTGTTGCACCGCGCAATCCCGCATCATCAATCAGCTTCCACGCCTTTCGATCATGGATGTCATCTCTACGCCCTGTTGAACTAAAGCCCGCCGGATTGCGGAATGTCGAGCCTGCGCTTCGTTCCTGAATCGGTTGGGTCGCATTCCGTTTCATCCGCTGTTCCTCCATACGCATCCTCAAGCAATCGGGCGCGGCGGCTTCTCCCCGAAATGTAACTTCAACAATCGTCGCCTCATCCGGTACGCTGCTTTGACGATAATTGAAGGTCAATTGACGATCATCAAGAGTCACCACGGATCCAGATCGCAAGACAATCGTCGCACTTTGGAATACATCCGAACAGTAACGGCCATAGCAACCGGCATTCATTTTCAGGGCGCCGCCGACCGTACCGGGAATCGTCCGAAAAAATGCCAAATCCACACCATGCAAAGCCGCTTCCTGTGCGACACGACGGGTCAAAGCGCCTGCGCCCGCAACAACCGTTTGACCCTGGACTCGAATGTGATTGAACCCCTTACCCAGTCGAATGACAACATCGTTCAAACCCCCATCCCGCACAATTAAATTTGAGCCAACACCCAACGGGAAAACACGTCGGCCAGAACAATAGGTTCGCAAGAAATGCACCAGATCATCCAGATCTGCCGGCAGGAAACACACATCAGCCGGACCACCAACCCGCATCCATGTGAAAGCCGACAAACTCCTGTCAAACACATATGTTCCACGAACATCCGGAAGTCGTTCTGACTGTATCATAACAAACTCTGCTACCGACCACCGACACACATGTTCCGTCACAAACTGTCCGTTGAGGCCAGAATGTCACTCGGTTCCGGGCCTGTAACAGAGTCCTTATCAAGACGCCGAAAGACCGAGTACGCCCAATTGCTAATTGTACCAGCACCAAGGAACATTACGATATCACCGGCCCGCGCCTGGGATCTTATCAAGGCCAGAATATCCTCTTCACCGCTGACACTCAAAGCGCACGGATGATTATGCGCTATAAGGCTCCGCACAAGATCACATCGGGTCGCGCCGGGTATTGGATCCTCACCCGCAGAGTACACATCCGAAATTGCGACAACATCTGCCTCATCGAAACACCTACAAAACTCATCGAAGAGACTTGACAACCGGGAATAACGATGCGGTTGATGAACAGCGATTACGCGACCTTGGGATACTTGACGTGCAGCGGATAAAGCCGCACGGATCTCGACAGGATGATGACCATAATCATCAACAATTGTAATTCCACCAACAACTCCAATCTGCGTAAAGCGTCGATTGACACCATTGAATCGTTTGAGGGCCGCACGGATTTTTCCCCGATCCATTCCAAGATGATCCGCAACCGACACCGCCGCCAGGGCATTGGTGACATTGTAGTCACCGGGCATTGGGAGAGAACAGTCCGCGAGTAACTCATCGTCACTTCGGAACAAAATGTCGAATACCGATTCGGCATTGTGATACCGCACATTCAAGGCACAAACATCGGCATCTTGATGAAGGCCGTAGGTGACCACGCGCCGGTCCTTGATCTGACGAACCAGCGCCCTCACATCCGGATCATCGATACAACAAACGATCAGACCGTAAAAAGGAATGTTCGAGACAAAACTCTGAAATCCTTCATGCAGAGCAGCAATGGAACCCCAGTGATCCAGATGTTCGGGATCGATATTCGTGACAACGGCAATCGTTGCCGGTAACCGATTGAAACTGCCATCGCTTTCATCCGCTTCAACCACCATCCATTCGCCTTGCCCCATACGTGCGTTAGATCCGTACGCATGAATGATCCCGCCGTTGATCACTGTTGGATCAAACCTACCAGCATCCAATAAAGTGGCAACCAGCGTTGTGGTTGTCGTTTTGCCGTGCGTTCCGGCGATCGCAATATTTGACTTGAGCCGCATAAGTTCGGCCAACATTTCAGAACGCTTGACGATCGGAAGATTGAGTGTGCGCGCGGCCATGATCTCTGGATTATCCGAGCGAATTGCTGTGGAAGCGACAACAACATCGACGCCATCGAGATTCCTTGAATCATGACCCTCAAAGATCCGCGCCCCGCAAGACATCAACCTATCCGTAATCTTTGACGACTTAAGGTCTGAACCCTGCACGGCAAATCCATAATTGAGCAAGACCTCAGCTATGCCCGACATACCAATGCCGCCGATTCCAATAAAATGTATGGGTCCGACATCGCTTGGAAGTTTGGTAATTGACGTCATGCGCGTTTCACGAACCGACCGATTCAACCACGTCCGCGAGATGTTCGGCTGCGTCAGGTTTGCCAACTTCGAGGGCGGATCGCATCATGGTCATCGCGACCTCCTGGTTGGACAGAACAGTCGAGATCTGCGCCGATAATGTGGTCGCATCCAGTATGCTCTCCGGGATCAGGATCGCGGCGCCCGCATCGACCAAAGCGCGCGCATTCTGTGTTTGATGATCCCCTGTCGCTTCCGAAAAGGGAATGAGAATGGACGGCCGGCCAATCACCGTAATTTCCGCAATGGACGAGGCGCCTGAACGTGAAATAATGAGCTGCGCTTCACTCATGCGTCGGGGAATATCCGTGAAAAACGGCTGAACCTCGGCCGCAATGCCCTGATGCATGTAGAAGTCCGAAACCCTGTCAATATCCTCTTCACGAGCTTGATGGCTGACCCGTACGTTTGCCAGAAGTTGCGTTGGCAACTCAGCAAGCGCGGACGGAACCACATCTGACAAAACCCGCGCACCCTGACTTCCGCCTAAGACCAGAAGTTGCATCGGATAATCTCCCGGAGGGATATAAGGTGCAGCGGCACGTTGAATCACGCCCGAACGAACCGGATTTCCAACATAAAGTGCTTTGCATCCCTTGGGTAACTGTGTTGGCCAAACACCACACGCCACTCGTGAAACACGCGGCCCGAAAAAACAGTTAACCTTACCCAGAACACTATTTTGCTCATGAAGGATTCCCGGTATGTTCATGACCCAGGCGGACACCATCGTTGGCACAGACGGATACCCTCCAAAACCAACAACAATGTCTGGTCGATCCCGCCACATTTGCGCCATGGCTTGCATAACACCCCAAACAATTTTTGGCAAAACCAAACCCTTTGAGAGTAAGCCACCACGGCCAAAGGTAGCTGCTCGGGCCTCTACAACTTCAATCGATTGCGGAATACTCCTCACGTACCGCAGGCCACGCTCATCTGTGCTGAGCCTTACCCTCCAACCGCGCTCCAACAAGACTTCCGCGAGCGATTGCGCTGGAAACATATGTCCCCCGGTGCCACCGGCTGCAATGACACACAATCGCTGCATACTCATTTTGACTTGCCGCGGAGAATATCATGAAATTCACCTTGAGGTCGAGATCGCGTAAAGGCCAGCAACAAACCAATCAAAATTCCTCCCGCGACCATAGAGGAACCACCATAGCTAATGAACGGTAATGTCATTCCCTTCGTTGGCAGCAAGCGGACGGCGACACACAAATTCATCATAGCCTGGCACGTAAAGAGCGCGCAGAGCCCTGTGCCGGCCAGACGAATAAAGAAATCACGCTCGCACTTCAGTCTTGCCAAGGATCGAAGCGCAATCGTCGCGTACAATCCGATAATCACAAACACCAACAACAACCCATATTCCTCGGCGGCAACCGCAACAATAAAGTCGGTATGAGCATCTGCTAACAGTGTCTTGACTTGACCTTCGCCAACCCCCACACCAAACAATCCCCCTTCTCCGATCGCGCGCATCGCGAATCCAAGCTGGGTGGTGGGATCGATTTCTGGATTGAGAAATCCATCAATGCGCCGCGCGACATGTTCCGAATAGGAATACGCAATTGAACCAAATAACAATGTGCAGATAATGATCGCAAACAGTATCCAAAGCGCTCCTCCGGCGACAAAATACATCACGACCCACGCAAAAAGAATCAAACTGGCTTGTCCATAGTCCGGTTGTAAAATCAACAGCGCCATAATCGACAGGCAAAGCAAGAATGACCATGTAAGCTTCGGTGCCCCGTAGGTTGTCTGACTTCCTGCCAGAAGCCATGCAGACATCACAACAAAACTCGGCTTAAGAAACTCGGAAGGTTGCAGACTACCAAACCCTAGCCGGTACCATCGAACCGATCCTTGACCATAGTCGGTCCCGAAGATCGGCAACAGAAGGACCGCGACTAGAGACAGAAAAAAAATGATAATCGCGAGACGCCGATTGGCTGTCTGGGATCGGAGTGACAGAAACACCATCAAACCGATTGCAACGACGCCATATGCAAACTGGTTGGTTACATAATAAAATGGTTCGTGGTTGTTGCGTTCGGCCAACGGCGGAGATGCAGCCAGTCCCAGCAACAAACCAATTGCAAAAAGAATGAGAACGCACGAAAGCGTCCATTTATCAACTGTCCGCCACCATTTGGGGACAATGGGTTCCCCACGCTGGGCCGGTATTGATCCATAGATCATGTCCGTCATGATTCGAGCCTGTCTTGTGCCTGCCGCGTCCCATATTTTTGGGATCTTTCGTTATATTTTTTAGTCTAGCACAAAAAAGCAAGAACACCAAACACATTTTTGGAGCAATCAATCACTGATCACTGCTCGGATTGAGACACCCGACTCCAACAGTCAACAGAGTCTGATGGAAGCCCGACGTCCCGATACTGTCGTTGTGATACGGCATGCATTCGCAAATGGTATTGCAAGAGAACCCGCCCCAAACGCACCGGGGACGAGACTCATCAACCCTCAACGGCACGGTGCCTTAAAGCGATAGAATGACTGTCTCAACCCGCTGCATGATCGCCGGCCCGGACACTCACGACGAACAAGCATCAAGGCGAACAAAAAAGATGGATCGCTGGATTCGGGTGATGACCAAACCGTTCAGAATTAAAAAGCATCTCTCTTGCTCAAAACCTCGTGACCAACTGTGTTTGCAACAGATATCACACAGATTACGCCCTTTGGGTCATATGTCGTTCCACCGCATTCCAGATCATTCCGGCAACATTTATTCCATCAAACCTCTCCAGTTCCTGGATACCTGTCGGAGAGGTTACATTGATCTCCGTCAGGTACTCTCCGATAACATCAATTCCCACAAAAATCTGACGCTTTTCCCGCAATAACGGTCCAATACACTCGCAAATTTCACGATCTCTTGACGAAAGACGCGCCGGTTCGGCTGTCCCTCCAACATGCAAATTCGAGCGTGTCTCACCGTGAGCAGGAACCCGATTGATTGCGCCAACCGCCACACCATCAACCAATATGATGCGCTTATCGCCCTGCTCGACCTCCGGTAAAAACTTTTGCACAATCAATGGCTCTCTCGAATATGTTGTAAACATTTCATGCAGGGAGGCCAAGTTACGATCATCTGCGTTAAGCCGAAAGACGCCCGCACCACCGTTGCCATACAGTGGTTTCACAATCACATCTTTATGGATTTCCTTAAAAGCGCGAATAGTACCCAAATCACGTGCGATGGTTGTTGGTGGCCGATATTCATGAAACTTCAGGACGAGTAATTTCTCAGGAAAATTCCGCACCCAAAATGGATCATTCACCACCAGGGTATGATCCGGAAGCATATCCAAAATATGCGTCGAGGTAATATAACTCATATCGAATGGCGGATCTTGTCGAAGCCAGATCACATCAAAATCAGATACATCAACATCCCGTTCCACTCCCAGAACAGCCGCGCCTCCAGTAACGCGTCGAACGATCATGTCACGCCCTGTAGCCGCAATCTGACCGTCCCGGTAAGATAACTGATCCGGCCCGTAATAGAACAGTTCGTAGCCGCGAGACTGGGCTTCTTCAGCCAAGCGAAATGAACTATCCGCGTTGATGTCCACCGTCGCAATGGGATCCATCTGGAACGCAACTTTCATCGCTTAACCCCTGTCCAACTTCATCATTTTTACGCCTTACCGACCGGACCATGCATAGGACACATCCCTTCACTCCACATCCTATGGCGGGACCACATTTTGATACTTCGATCACGTTCCGGATTGCCGATAGAATGGAAACAAGGAGTCAGAGCCCCAATCGCCATAACACTGGAATTGCGTCCATGATATCTGAGATTCACCTTATCATCGATATCGCGTCACCACCGGCAGAACAAATCATTGTCGGGTCAAATGATTGTTTACTTGAGCAACAAAATCCTCACCACGTTGTTCGAAATTATCATATTGATCGAAACTGGCCGCCGCAGGCGCCAAAAGAATTGTATCCCCGGGCTCTGCATCATCAAAAGCGCGCGCCACCGCCTTATCCATGGTTCTACAAATCTCAGTTTCGACGTCCAGTTGCACCGCAAATCCATCGGCATCTCGACCAATCACATAAGCCTTCTTTACCGCCTTTGTCTGACCCTTCAGGTCCTGAAGCCCTCCCTCTTTTTCCAATCCACCACAAATCCATCGAATGTTGGAAAAAGCATTCAGAGCCTTCATGGCACTCCCAACATTCGTAGCCTTGCTGTCATTCACAATGGCAACATCATTTACATCCGCAATGCGTTGACTCCGATGTGGCAATCCTTGAAAGGTCTGAAACGCAGCCTCGATTTCATCGGATTCAACGTGCAACGAACGTGCAGCGGCAAACGCAGCACACGCATTCTGATGATTATGATTGCCCGGAAGACTCTGGATATTCCGCAAGTCAATGGATGAGCACGGACGTTCATCGCGATACTCGACCAGGACACCTTGATCAATAAAGACACTCCAACCGGGTCGACGAAGCATCTTTGATGCCGCGATTCGGATAACAGCGTCATCATCGGGTGACTCACACGTTTGCGACGCAAGGAATTCACCTTCAACCTCATCGACACCAATCACATTGCAACAGGCCATTCCACGCTTGAACAACTTGCCCTTTGCGGCAAAATAACCGCCAAGCCCACCATGTCGGTCCAGATGATCCGGAGAGAAATTGGTAAACACCGCAACGTCTGGCAAAAGCAATCGCGCAACATCAATCTGATAGCTCGCCAGTTCCAAAACAATCACTTCTCCGTCCAAAGGAAGATCAAGATCAAGGACCCCACGACCGATGTTCCCGCCGAATTGACAAGAACGTTCCGCCGACTTCAAAATGTGTTGGATCAAAGCCGCAGTGGTTGATTTACCATTAGAACCTGTTACGGCAACGACGCGTGGTGGAACATTGAACTGTGAGAATTGACACGTTTTAATCGTAGAAAAGAAAATCCCGATATCGTTGTCAAGCGGCACATTTGCCTCAAGAGCGTTGGCAACCACAGGATGAGGCTCAGGATAGAGATGCGCAATTCCCGGAGATACAATGAGAGCTTCTATATCGTAAAATGCGCCGTCCTTCCGAAGGTCCCGAAGCGTAAAGTCTCTTTCTATCGCAGTATTGCGCACCACCGAGTTATCATCCCATACAACGACCTCCGCCCCACCCGCCGTGAGGGAGGCGGCGGCTGTGAGTCCTGTCCGACCCAAGCCCAAAACGGCAATCTTCTCTCCTACATAGAAGCCCGCTTTAATCATTGACGATACCGCCCCACGTCTTGCCACTCATCCCATCTGTTCTCATTGCAGACAGGATCGAAATCAGAGTACCATCGTTCCACATCATCACAACGTGAACTCAAGAATAGACACAACCTCATCCCCATCCCCAAGACATCTCTGATGACGAATCTTACCAAGAAATAGGTTTTCTGTCTCGAAAAAAACCTCCTGAAGGTCCGTCACTGGGCAGTCGGGCGAGCCACAGCGCGGTATCCGCACCCTCTTCCGGTGTACGCGGAGCCGCTGGTCCACCCATGCGCGTATGCACCCAGCCGGGACACATTGCATTGATCTTGATACAGTTCGGAAGATCTCGCGGCAAGACGTGCGTCAACGCATTCAGAGCCGCTTTCGCCACACCGTACGCGCCGGGACCGGCCAGGCCATCTGAAAACGCGCCCCAACCTGACGAGACATTAACAATACGACCATACCCTCGGCTGTGCATATGATCTTGGCACAAGCGGATTAACTCATAGACGCTCAGGAACATAACCTGCAGGGTACGATGAAAAGGGGCCGGTTCTTCCATGAGTGATGTGTCCAACAAAATACCAGCATTGTTCACCAAGACATCCACGCCGCCAATTTGTGCAAGTGCTGTGGTGTACGACTCGGACAATTCCAAATCCAAATACACGCTTTCACACCCAAGTGTATCAGCGGCCGCACGTCCAGCCGACGCATCACGCGCGCCAATAAAGACACGATGATCGGTGCACAACCCCTTGGCGATCGCATATCCAATGCCGCGATTTGCACCAGTCACAAGCGCTGTTTTCATGAAATTTCCCTTACCGATAAGATCATCACGGAGAAGACTTTCCAACACATCAATATAACGACCGATGTTTTTCTACAGGAAGTAGCCATTCCGACTGGATGTAGTCATCTTGCCAACCTGCTCCATCATTTCGATACTGAAATAAATGATCCTCTAATCTCAATTGTACCGATTCCGGAGATTGAACGCAAAAGCTCGGAAGATGTTATCAAAAATCTGAATATTCACTTTCTGTTTCAATACGTTCTCGTGCAGTTCTTCCGGCATCAATAACCACCAAACAATTTTCTCTCTTTATCATGGAACATAAATTAAGTGAAACTTATTACGCCAACCTCTAAAGGTTGGCTTCTTCGTTCTCATCTAGACTGGCGATCAGTGCCTAAACATTAATCTCTTGGTCCTTTTCTATAATCAGTTTCTTTATCTACTCTAACCGGAACTTCCTTGACTTTTTGGCGGCAGAATTCGGCTGAAAACGCGGATTTTGCATCGTTTTTTCGGAATAGAACGTGTGATCAACCTATCGTAGTCATAAATTGAGTAATGTTTGACCTTGAGGAGTCAAAGGCCTTTTGTTGGTGTCAGACAATTCCGTGCACCATGACGATCGAGAGAACATACTCGGGTTTATCCGTAACGTGCATAACGTTGAGAACGACGGTCGCGAGATCGGCGAGCAGGTTACGGACGCTGTGGCCCAGCAGACCGTCGGCGCAGCGCTTGGTGGCGGTCTCGCGTTTTGGTCCATCCGGCGGCCAAAAATCCAAGGAGGAGAGTCGCCAGTTTCTCGGTATCTATATACCACCGTTCCGTAAAGTACTCCGAAGCGATCGGCGTGGCTGGCGCACGCTGATCTATAAACGCCTTCCCCGACAATAGCCCATGACGCAGAAATCGGACAACAGAAAGATTACACTGCTTTGCAAGTCGAATCCTTCACGAAAGAGGCGACACATATGATACCGACCTTTGTTGTTTCTCTTCCCTCGCTCCTTGATTTCCTCGCGAGGAAACATTAGCGGGGACTAAACCCGGCTATAGACAAGAAGAAGGACTTTTGTCAGGCGGCTGGAGCACCACCCGCATGATCGCAACCTACATCCGCAACGAAACCGCCCGCGAGGCGTTGCAATATCTGACGTGAAAACAGACTGAACGGAAAATTGAACGACTTGAAAGGGGGTTTACCCCTGTATATCATAGAGTTCAGATAAGCGAGGTTAAAATATGTCAGAATGGGGATTTTGGATCTTTATAATAACGATTCTTGGATCCGCAGCAGCTTTTTTCAGATGGCAAGGTAAAGTCGATGAAATTCCTGCCGGTGTCATCGTCGGGCCACCTGGCGCTTCTTCCAAATCTCACGG